>JBKDVK010000030.1:0-7612 GCA_046338875.1 Cyanobacteriota bacterium
TCGATCGTCCCGGCGCCCAAGCCATACCCCCGGGCTCCCCAGTCCAGATGCTCAGGCCTCCAGGCTGCTGCCGCTGCCGGCTGGCGGTCCCCCCGGGCCCGGCGAATGACGCTGCGGCTGGGCCCCAAATCCCAGCGCCAGGGTTGATCAACGGCTGCGCTGATGACAATGCGGCGGTCTTGCCGCAGGGGGGCGTCTGCTGAAGGGGCAGTTGGGGCGGGGCTGAGCAGGGCCTGCAGGGGACTGGGGCGGGGCGCCAACCACAAAGGCCCCTCGCCGCAAGCGCCCTGGCCGTCGTGGTGCTGCTCGATGCCAAAACAGCGGGCCAGCAGCCCTGGACCACTGGCCTGGCGCTCGGGGGCGGCGGGGAGGGCGGCGGCCCGCAGCAGCACGCCACTGGCCCATTCGGCCCGGTCCGTGACCACATTGACGC
This sequence comes from Cyanobacteriota bacterium, assembly GCA_046338875.1. Lineage (GTDB taxonomy): Bacteria > Cyanobacteriota > Cyanobacteriia > PCC-6307 > Cyanobiaceae > Cyanobium. Next base: position 434 of record JBKDVK010000030.1, read on the forward strand.
AGTGGTGGATGCCATAGCAGCGGTAGACATAAAAATTGCCCGGCGGTCCAAACAGGGTCTCGTTGCTGGCACTGCGCCGCCGGTGGCCGTGGCAGGCCGGATCGTCCTGGGTGTAGGCCTCCGTCTCAACAATCACGCCCCACAGCAGCGCACCGCTGGGTTGGCGGCGGACCAACAGGCAGCCGATCAACTCCGGGGCCACCACTTCGGCAGGCCGGCTGAAGAAGCGGCGCGGCAGGGCTGGCGGCCCGAGATCGTGCTCGAGATCGAGATCGAGATCGACCTCGTGGCTGGACAGGGCAGCAAGGTCTGGCATCTCAGCGACTGCACTCGACCTGTTGCCTGCAGTTCGTGGCGATCTGCACCAGACTGATGGGGATCCTCAGGGCAAACGGTTCCATGGAGAGCAGTGGTGGCTTCAATCTCGGCAGTGTGTTGCTGGTGCTGAGCGGTCTGTTCTGCCTCACCACCCTTTATTTCGGCACCCGGGGGGGCTACTACGACACTGACGACTACGACGGCAACGGCACCGCCCACTGAACCTCGGATCCAGGAACAGGTCCAGGAACACGGTCCAGGTGCATGGCCCAGTGACAGCTCCAGGGACACGGGCTGAGCGGATCTGGCCCGGGCCGCCAGGCTTTTGCTGGTCAGGGGCTGCCCAGACGTTCGGTCTCGGGGCAATCACCGGTGGTGGCCAGGTCTTCGGCAGTCGCCACCCGGTTCACGTAAGCCAGGCGCGTACTCACCGCCCCAATCGAATCGAGCCGGACGCTTTCTTCCCAGGTCTGGCGTTCGTCATCATCCTCGTCGTCGTAGCGCAGGGTCACCAGATCGGCCTGGATCTCCACCACCATCGCCTCCTCGATCCAGCGTTGCTGGTCGCGCAAAAAAACCCAGACCGGGCGTTCTTCGCTGTAGTACTGATAGAGCTTCCGGTGCAGCACCGAGACGCCGCGAGGACCATGATCCTAGGCAGATCACCTGCCAATACCGTGTCCTAGATGACCACCCCCGATCTCCCCCTCAGTGCCGAGGCCCCTCCCCTGGGGGCCGAGGCCATCCGCCTGCAGCTGCGCACCTGGCCCGAGATTGAGGCCTATCTGCAGCGCTGCAAGGGGGTGATCGTGCCCCTGGGCTCCACCGAACAGCACGGCCCCACCGGCGCCATCGGCACCGATGCCCTCACCGCCGAAGCCGTGGCCCTGGCGGTCGGATGCCGCACCGGCGTGCTGGTTACCCCCACCCAAGCCTTTGGCATGGCCGAGCACCATCTGGGCTTCGCCGGCACCATGAGCCTCCAGCCCACCACCCTGTTGGCAGTGCTCCATGACCTGGTTCTGTCGCTGGCACGCCACGGATTCGAGCGGATTTATGTGATCAACGGCCACGGCGGCAACATCGCCACCGCCCGGGCCGCCTTTGCCCAGGCCCAGGGCACTGCCGCCGCCCGCGGCCTGGCGGTGGCGCCGCGGTTGCGCTGTCAGCTGGCCAACTGGTTCACCGCCTCTGCGGTGATGCAAGAGGCCAGGCGTCTCTATGGCGAACGGGAAGGGCACCATGCCACCCCCAGTGAGATAGCGCTGACCCTGCACCTCGAACCATCCCTGCAGGCCCACCAAAGGCCCTTGCCTGAGGCGGCGCCGGCTGGACCCATCAATGGACCGGAAGACTTTCGCCAGCGTCATCCCGATGGCCGCATGGGCTCCGATCCGTTCCTGGCCCAGGCAGACCACGGCGCCGCGTTCCTGGAGCTGGCCGCCACCGCCTTGGCCAAGGACCTGAGAACCTTTCTGGCCGAACCGTCAGCACCGCTGCAGTAAGCACCGCTGCAGTAAGCACCGCTGCCCTGATCGCCGCCAGGCGACTAGGTTTTGCCGATGCGATCCCCGCAACCATGAGCCGAATCTCGCAAGAGGATGTACGCAAGGTGGCCAAGCTGGCCCGCCTCGACCTGGAGGAAGCCAAGATCACCACTTATGCGAGCCAGCTGGAGCGCATTCTCGATTACGTCAGCCACCTGGAAAGCATCGATACCGAGGGAGTGCTGCCCACCACCCGGGCCGTGGAGGTGGTCAATGTGACCCGGGCCGATGGGGTGGAGGCAACCGAGGTGCGGGAAGAGCTGCTCAATTTGGCGCCCCAGCGGGAGGGCGATTTCTTTCGGGTGCCCCGAATCCTGGCAGAATGATGGTGCCAGCAGGGGAATAAAAAACGGCGGATTTAGCAGGCCAATGGCAGCTCCATGCCTGCTAGGGCCGGGGCGAGACGGCAGTGCGATGCAGTAATTCGAGCACCCGACGCCGGGCATGGCGGGTGGGCATCAGGGCGGCCAGGGGCCTCAGGCGGCTGCGGCGTTTCTTGTGACTGCGCACGCCAAAGAAGATGTCGTAGAGAAAATTGAGCGCATCACTGCGGGTTTCAAACATGCCCAGCCGCTGGGGTGAGCCCTTGGCATCGAGCAATGATTTGGTGGCGTGATAGGCGGGACGGTATTGGAACCAGGGAATCGAGGGCCAGAGATGGTGAACCAGGTGATAGTTCTGCCCCATGATCAACCAATTCATCATCCGACTGGGATAGACGCGGGCGTTATGCCAGCGGTTGCGGGATTGGAAGGGGCGATGGGGCAGATAGTCAAAGAAAAGTCCCAGGGTGACTCCCACCATCAAGGCCGGTGCGAACCAACAATTGAAGACAAAGGGCAGGAAATTGAAACGCATTGCCGCCAGGACGATGCTGAAGAAGATGGCCCTGGCGATGCCCCACTCCAGCAGTTCGTAGCGGCGCCAGAGGCGACGGCGGAAGAAGAAAACCTCGTGATAAAAAAAGCGAGGGGCAATCAGCCAGAGGGGACCGAAGGTGGAAACAATGTGATCCGGATCATGCTTGGGATCGTTGACATGGGCGTGGTGTTGCAGGTGCACCCTGGTGAACACCGGAAAGCTGAAGCCCAGCAGCAGGGCCGCCCCATGGCCCATCACCGCATTCCAGAAGCGGTGGGGATGGGCGGCGTTGTGGCAGGCATCGTGGATCACCGTGCCTTCGAGGTGCAGGGCCAGAAAGCCCAGGCCCAGCAGGACGGGCAGGGACCAACCGCCGACAAACCAGCCCCAGATGGTCAGGGCCGCCAGGGCGTAACCGCCCAAAAACAGCGCCACGGTGGGGTTGAGGGCTGGGGGTGGGCCCAAAAATTGTTTGGGGACACTGCGCAGGGTGGTGCTGGGAACCACCGAGGCGAGAGGGGGATCGGGCGATCGCACCGTGGCCTGGAACATCTGCCGAGTCGCAGTCGGATCGCCGAAAGGGATTTCAGGTTACGAAAATGTCAGCTCTGGTGGAGTGGCTTGGATTTGGTTGGCGATGCCCACCGGGGGACTTGAACCCCCACGACCTGAGTCACTGGAACCTAAATCCAGCGCGTCTACCAATTCCGCCAGGTGGGCTTGTGGCGACTCTAGGGAGCGGTGGGGCTTCCGCTGGCCCCTGGCCCCTGGCCCCTGGCCGCCCGGGCGAGCCAGAATGGGTCCAGAAGCACTTGCCCGCCATGCTGGCCAACGTTGGGGGAAGTCTGGCCCTGGGTATTGGTCTGGTGGTGCTGTTGCTGCCCCTGCTCACCCCCGAGCTCAGCCGTCCCCGGGATGCGGCCTGGGGCGCCCTGGTGTTGCTGCTGGGCCTGGCCCTGGTGACCTCCTCGGACCGACTCACCGGTTCGCCGATGGTGGTGGTCGTTTGCGCTGGCCTGCTGATCGGCCGACTGGCGACCGAAGTGGGCCAGGCCCGCTGGCGCCAGCTCAGCCCCGAAGAACAGCAGCGGCTTGGCTCCCTGGAACGCTGGTCCACGGCCCTGGCCCAGCTGGGACAAACGGGTCTGGGCCTGGTGGGCCAGACCGGTGCGATCGCCGGGGGGCTGGGGGGTTGGCTGGCCCAGCACCGCCCCGGGGCCCGGCGCAGCACCACTAAACGCTGGGTGCGGCCCGCCCTGGAGCCTTCGGCGGTGCCCCTGGCAGTGGTGGTTTCGGCCGATGGGACTGCGGCTAAGGCGATTGGGGCTGAGCCGGCGGTGGCGGTACCGGTTACCGCCGAATCGGTTAAGGCCGAATCGGGAGCTGGGGTGGTTGAGGTTTCCCCTGGCCCTGAAGGCTCGCGAAGCGACGGGGCGGGATAATCCCACCTCCCGCTCCAAGGCGACCGTGACCGCCAGCCCGGCTTCCTACAAGGACACGCTGAACCTGCTGCAAACGCCCTTTGCGATGCGGGCCAATGCCAGGCAGCGCGAACCCGAACTGCAGGCCCTGTGGGCCCAAAAAAATGCCGAGGGTCAGAATCTTTACGAACGGCTGAGCCGCGGCAATGCCGGTGAGGTTTTCACCCTGCACGACGGCCCCCCCTATGCCAATGGGGCCCTGCATGTGGGCCATGCCCTCAACAAGATTCTCAAGGACATCATCAATAAACATGCCCTGCTCAAGGGCCAGAAGGCCCGCTTCCGGCCTGGATGGGACTGCCACGGCCTGCCGATCGAACTCAAGGTGCTGCAGGCCATGGCCGATGAAGAGCGGCGATCCCTGACTCCCCTGCAGTTGCGGCGCCGCGCCCGCGACTGGGCGCTTGAGCAGGTGCAACAACAAAAGCGGGGCTTCCAGCGCTGGGGCATCTGGGCCGAGTGGGACCAGCCCTACCTGACCCTGGATCCGGCCTATGAGGCGGCCCAGATCGGCGTGTTTGGCCGCATGGCCAAGGCGGGCCACATCTACCGGGGCCTCAAGCCGGTGCACTGGAGTCCCAGTTCCCGCACGGCCCTGGCGGAGGCCGAGCTGGAATATCCCGATGGTCACACCTCCCAGAGCGTCTATGTGGCTTTTCCGGTGGTTTCCCTGCCGGGTGCCCTGGTGGCGCCGCTGCGCATGGCCGGTATCGAGGGGGTGACGGCGGCCGGCCACCGCGAGCAGGTGTTCGTGGCCATCTGGACCACGACCCCCTGGACCCTGCCCGCCAACCTGGCGGTAGCGGTGAACGGCGAGCTGGAATACGCCTTCTGCCGCGACCGGGGAGCGGCCCCGGAGGCTCCCCGCTACCTGCTGGTGGCCCTGGGCCTGGTGGAGAGCCTGCGCCAAACCGCCGGCTTGGACCTCGAGCCCCTGGTGACCCTCAAGGGCAGCGAACTGGCCGGCATCGAATACCGCCATCCCCTGCTGGATCGCACTTCGCCGGTGCTGGTGGCAGGCGATTACATCACGATTGAATCAGGCACGGGCCTGGTGCACACCGCCCCCGGCCATGGCGTCGATGATTTCAACACCGGCCGTAAGCACGGCTTGCCGGTGCTGTGTCCTGTGGATGAGGCCGGCATCTTGACAGCGGAGGCCGGGCCTTTTGCCGGCTTGAATGTGCTCAAGGACGCCAATGGCGCCATCATCACGGCCCTGCGCGATGCGGGGGTGCTGCTGGCCGAACAGCGCTACGAGCACCGTTATCCCTACGACTGGCGCACCGGTAAACCGACGATTTTCCGCGCCACCGAGCAGTGGTTTGCATCGGTGGCGGCGTTTCGCGAGCAGGCCCTGGCGGCGATTGAGCAGGTGAACTGGATGCCCGCCAGTGGCCGCAATCGCATCGAGGCGATGGTGCGCGACCGGGGCGATTGGTGCATCTCGCGCCAACGCACCTGGGGGGTGCCGATTCCAGTTTTCTATCACCGCGAAACCGGCGAGGTGTTGCTGGATGAAGCCAGTTTGACCCACATTCAGGCGCTCGTGGCCGAGCATGGTTCGGATGTGTGGTGGGAGCGCAGCGAGGCTGATTTGCTTCCCCCGGGGCGGGCCGCTGAGGCCGACCAATGGCGCAAGGGCAGCGACACCATGGATGTGTGGTTTGATTCGGGTTCCTCCTGGGCGGGGGTGCTGGGGGGCCTGGCAGGAGGTGGCACAGTCGCCACCACGGGGCTCAATTATCCGGCTGATCTCTATTTGGAAGGCTCCGATCAGCACCGGGGCTGGTTCCAGAGCAGTTTGCTCACCTCGGTGGCGGTCAACGCCAAGGCCCCGTTCAAAACGGTGCTCACCCATGGCTTCACCCTGGATGAAAAGGGGCGCAAGATGAGCAAATCCCTGGGCAATGTGGTCGATCCGGCCGTGTTGGTCGAGGGGGGCAAGAACGAAAAGCAAGAGCCGGCCTACGGGGCCGATGTGCTGCGTTTGTGGGTGAGCTCGGTGGATTATTCCGCCGATGTGCCCCTGGGGCCCGGCATTGTCAAGCAACTGGCGGATGTCTACCGCAAGGTGCGCAATACGGCCCGCTATCTGCTGGGCAATCTGCATGATTTTGATCCTGGTCGTGATGCCGTGCCGATCGCAGATCTGCCGTTATTGGATCGCTGGATGTTGCAGCGCACCGCAGCGCTGATCGATGCGGTGAGTGCTGATTTTGAACGCTACGAGTTCTATCGCTTCTTCCAGGCCCTGCAAAACTTTTGCGTGGTCGATCTCTCCAACGTCTACCTCGACATCGCCAAAGACCGTCTGTATGTGAGCGCTGCCGACTCTTTCCGCCGCCGCAGCTGCCAGACCGTGCTGCATCTGGTGGTCGAACACCTCGCGGTGTTGATCGCGCCGGTGCTTTGCCACATGGCCGAAGACATCTGGCAGAACCTGCCCTACGCGGTGGCCGAAGCGTCGGTGTTTGAACGGGGCTGGCCGGCAGCGCCGTCGGAGTGGCGCAACCCAACGCTGGAGCCGCCGTTGGAGCAAATCCTGGCGCTGCGCACCCTGGTGAATCGCCAGTTAGAGACCTGCCGTCAGCCCCAGGGCGGTAGCGGCGCACCCCTTGGGAGCGCCGCAGCGATCGGTTCCTCACTCGAAGCGCAGATACACCTGGAATGGGCCCAAGGCGAGGCCAACCAAGATCTGCGTCAGGCCCTCGCCCTGCTGGAAACCAGCCCCCACCCGGAGGTGGACAACCTGGCCGATTGGCTGCTGGTCTCGGCCCTGCAGATTGGCGGTGAGCCCCCCAGCCAGCCCCTCGCTGAGGCCACGGAGGACGGCCTCACGTTGCGAATCGCCCGGGCCGAAGGCCAGAAATGCGAGCGCTGCTGGCACTACGAAACCGACATCGGTCAGTTCTCGGCCCACCCCAGCCTCTGCGGGCGCTGCGTCGCGGTGCTGGCGGGCTGAGCTGTTG
>JBKDVK010000031.1:0-3236 GCA_046338875.1 Cyanobacteriota bacterium
TCCAGGGTGCGCAGGGTGGCGGCATCAGGGCTGAACCGCACCCGAATCGGGGCGAAGGCGAAAACAAAGCCACCATCTCGCAGCTTGGTTTCCAGCAGATCGATGGCCTCACCGCTCCAGCCATAACTGCCGAACACGCCGACGGGTTTGCTGCGGTCGCCCTCCGCCAGCACCGTTCCCAGGGCCGACACAATCGGTGTTGGGGCATGGCCCCCGAGGGTGGGGGAGCCAATCAGCAGGGCATCGCAGTTGCGAATGGCCTCGATTAACTGATCCGAAGTGGCAAATTCACAATTAATGCTCTCCACCCGCACCCCCGTTTTGGCGACCCCCTGGGCCAGGGCATCCGCAATTGCGGCGGTGTTGCCATAAGCGCTGGCAAACAGCAGGGCCACCGAGCGCCGCGCCTGTTGCAGGCTTGCCCCCCAACGGCGATAGTCCGCCAAAAGACTGCGCCAGCTTTCGGTGATAGCGGGACCATGACCCGGGGCGATACCCCGCATAGGCAAACCCTCAAGCCGATCTAATACCACCTCCACCTGGCGCGCCATCGGCGCCATGAGGCAGTCGTAAAAAAAACGCCGGTCCTCCTCGCTGGTGCCCCGATGGGCCTCAGCAAAAGTCTCTACACAGAGATGGGCGGAAAAGAACTTGCCGCTCATCAACAGTCCCGACCGGTCCTCAAAAGCCAGCAGCGCTCCAGGCCAGCGGGGCGTGGGCGCTGGAATCAAGGTGAGCTTGTGACCTCCGGCCAACTCACGGCTGACCTCGTGCTTCACCACATCGATGGGTGGCAGCGGTGGACCCGCCCCGTCAGCATCATCGGTAGTAGTTGTGGGAGAACGCTGGTACCAGAGGTCCTCCAGGAGTCGGGCACCGGCATTGGAAGCAACCAACATCAGGGCTGGCCAGCGGCTGGCCAGCAGGCGCAAAACAGCAACGCGATTGGGGTTGACATCACCAACCACCACCTTGAGTGAAGCCTCGGGACTTACCAATGTCGCCAATTCAGCCAGAAAGGCCTCGGCAAAGGAAGCTCCCAAGGGGTGGACAAGCACGGGGGGCACATGCTGACCGGCTGCGTTGCAGCCAGCATCGAACAGGAAACTGTTGGCCGAAGTGCCACGCTCAAGCCCGTACTCGATTTCAAAGCGCAGACGATTGGGGCTTAGCCCCCTGAGGCAGGTGAAGCCTGGATCAATCTGCATTCGGATGACCCGGCGGCCTGTGGATTCATTGACGCCACTGGCCGAAGCCTGACCCGGATCGATGGGATTGGGGGTAATCACCATCTGACCAGGGCAGAACGCAGAATCACCAGCCTATCGGCAGCAGAGTCTTTAGTAGTGGTTACCTACTTTGCGATGGTGGACCGCCGTGGCGGCTTCGGTATCCGCCACATTGCCCTGCTCCACCAAGGCATAGATGATCCAGTGGTCTGGACCCTCGAGCCGCTGGGCCACTACGCATCCCAAATAGGCCAAGGCATCTCCCAGAACGGGTCCGCCGGTAGCCACCCCTTCGAGGGTATTGACGCCGGCAAAGCGGTCGGCCCCAGGGGGGAAGCGACGCAGGAAATGGCGCAATAAGGGCTGATGGTTGTCCTCGCGTAGGACATTGAGAACAAAGCGATCACCCACCTGCATCAAGGCCTCAATCGCCCGATCTTTGGCCACGGCCACGGTGATCCCAGGTGGCTCGAAGCTGGCCTGGCTCACCCAGCTGGCAACCATGGCACCACTGCGTTGACCTTCGGCTTCCCGGGCCGTGACGACGTACAGACCTCCAGACAGCCGCCCCATCGCCTTATCCAGATCACCATCGATGGATTTCATCGCAGCAATCGTTTTCTCACGGCTCAGCAATTGACCCAAGTCAGTGCCGGTCTCCTCGCAGCGTTGGTAGTCGGCGGCATTGGGCACCTGGCGAATGCGCAGCGGCGCGAAGGCCTCGGGCTGGCCCATGCTGCGCAACTGGCTGGCCACGGTGTCAATGGCCTCGTCATTGCCGCTGAAGACGTCGTAGCAGCCCACCCATTGCTTGGGTTTGAGGGCTGCCAACAAGGTACCAATTGAGGCCTGCAGATCGGCATCGGGGGCTGCGGGCCAGGTGGGCACCACCACGGCGGCCGCATCGCCGACCAAAGCCGCCAGCTCCTGAGCGTCCGTGGCCCGCAGATCCACCAATTGCACCTGCACCTCCGCCTTGCCGATGCCGCGGGCAATTGCCTGGCTGAGACGATCGCAAAAACCAACCTGGCTGAGATAGCAAACCGCCACGTAGGCTTCCCCCCCACTGCGTTGGCTACTCCACTCGCGGTAATCCTCCACCCACAACCCCAAGTGATCCCGCAGCAGGGGGCCGTGCCCCACCGCGATCATCTTGATAGCAGGCAACGCTTCCATGCGCTTGAGGGCCTGCAGCACACTGCGGGCATTGGGGCCCATCAGGCAGTCGTAATAGAAACGAAAATCAGGAGCGATGGCACCAGGATTGAGGTCATAGAGATCGTCGCTGCAATAATGCAAACCGAAGGCGTCACAGGTGAAGAGCACTCCAGTGCCGTGATCGTAGGAAAAGATTGTGTCGGGCCAATGCAGATTGGGCGCACTGAGAAACTCAAAACGGTGGGCAATACCACTGTTGCTGTTTGTGCCCAAATCAAGGACATCACCCGATTTGATAGCCCTGCTGCGGAAGGGTCGATGCACCTGGTTTTCGAGGAACTGGATCGCCACCTTGGAGGCAACGATTTCAATCTCGGGATTTCGATCAATAATATCTCCAATCAGGCCGGAATGGTCGGGCTCGGTGTGGGAAACAATCAAATAATCAATTTGTTTTGGATCGATCTGTTCTTCCAGCAGCGCTAGCCAGGTGCTCTGGAATTTGAGATGGCTGGTGTCGATCAAGGCCGTGCGCTCGCCCCGCACCAAAAAAGAGTTGTAAGTAGTGCCGTTGCGCAGGCCAAATTCGATGTCAAAACGGCTGCGTTCCCAGTCAAGCGAACGAATCGTTGTGGTGTCAGCAGCGATGGTTTCGCTCTGCAGGCTGAGGCGCGGCAGAGGTGCATCCAAGCTGAGTGTTGCGCCGGAATCAACGTGTACGGCTGTCATCGGCGTGGACATGTACGGATGAGCTAGCAACTTTAGGCAGGGGGACAGGTAGCTGGGTACTAACGGGGCCTGCCCTAGCTATAGCCACCACCAGCTCTCGAAACAGGCCGCCTGCCCCCA
>JBKDVK010000032.1:0-3217 GCA_046338875.1 Cyanobacteriota bacterium
CTCCATCAGCCACGGCCTGATCGCCATTCCTGGGCCTTGGCGCTCGATCCCCCTGGGTAATGCCTGCAGCCCTTGCAGGATCTAGCCAGAGAGGGCAGAGCGATGTAATGACAGATTGGGGCGCAGGCGGAAGTTAAAGAGCTTGAACTTGTAGATAAGGCCATGAGTGGTGCATTTACTGGATGGACTTACAGTTAATTTTCTCTAACTAGGGTCAGTTAATGGTGAGGATTTGAAAGCGCCGGGTTGAGTCCGGCTCAAGCGAATGCCTTTTCCATCGATCGAACAATGAACGGTCCTGCTCGCTCTGACCAATCATTTCTGAAATCTTTCAAAGCTCTGCCCCATCCACCTGGCGGCCACTACGCTCAGCCCGCAGCGCCAATCTCAGCTCCAGCCCATGCCCCGACTGCTTATCGACCTACAGAATGATGAATAGAAATTGATTTATTATCTTAATTTTTCTCGCTTTACAACTTCAATCCCAACAACGAAACAATGCTCTGCACCCGGTTTGGCTTGAAAGATTTGCCCCAGTTTAGGCAGTGTTGATTTTGGTAAGATTTAATTTTTTTTACCTCTTCGCCGTTCACCTGTATTTGTCAGCATGCTGATAAACTATGTTTTTCACTCATGACCATGTCCGGCAATTGTACAGCAAGCCATAGCACTCCTTGGCCTCACAATCTCATTCTGGCTGGCGAATTGGCCCCTATCACTTTACCATCTTAGGAGAGCTTAGCCTAGGTGGGACCGGAATCAATATAATGCCTTTACAGCAAGAGTTGTTGCTGATTTTTGTTCGAGATCCCAAAAAGATTCTAACGCAAAAGGAGCTTATTAGCCGACTATGGCCTGGTCAACAGGAAGCCAAAACCCAGCGCCCCGCCCTCAGCTTAGCCGTGCATCGCCTGCGCCAGGTCTTCGCCCAGGGCCCCCTGGGTATCGAGGTGATTCGAAGCATATATGGCAAGGGATATTGCTTTGAGGCCACGGTTGAACTGATGTATACGCCTGAACCCAAAGCCAATGGATCGCGATCTGCTTCGGCAAGCGCCAGCAAAGAAACCCTGCTTAAAGGCTATGATCGCAGCATGGCCAGTCGTTTATTTTATTTCGAGGCCCATGAATACTGGCCCAACCGTGATCCCTATCGCCTGCCTCGTCAGCAATGGCTTTTGCAGCAAAGCCTTGAGTGTGATCCTAGTTTCAGCCAAGGTCGTCTTGAACTTTGTTATTTCTACCTTCTTCAATGTCTTTGGGGGGTTCGAACAGCCGCTAGCACGCTCCCAGAATTACAAAGTTGTCTCGATCTAGGTGATCAGCAGGCAAGCCAGGCGCCCGGCTGGGAGGCCATCAAGGCTGAAACCATGTCGTTGATGTTGTGGCAACCGCAAATCAGTCAGCGTCTCTATGGCAACTGGCTTGGTCCAAGCCTGCCTGCCGGTTTGCCGCGCTTTTCCTTTGCCCGCCACCTGATTTTCACGGGCAGACCACGCCAGGCCCTGAGGCTGATGGCCGATATGTTGCATCAAGACCTTAGCCAGGGCTGGTTGGTGCAATCCATGGCCCACTGCGCCCTCGGTGATATTGCGGCTGCTGAACAGGCGGCCCAACAACAGTTGCGTGTGAATCCAGGGCTGGTGGGCAGCAAATTGTTTCTGGCCATGCTTGGGGCCCTGCGTGGTGAAGCTGAACTGGCCACCAGGATGGTGGAAGAAATCGGCATCCTGGAGCGGCCGTTCCAAGGCTCGCTGTCGATGGTGTGCTACGCGCTGGCCCAGGGCAGGTTGGCCAATCGCGCCCATCAACTGTTGGATGAGGCCCTGGCCCTGGTGAGCCAGGATCCCGATGCGGCAGGTGCCCTCGGCTACTGGGGGTTGGCGGCCCTTGAACTGGATCGTTCCTATGAGGCAATCAGCTTGCTCAAACTCAGCGTGCGGCGCCGCTGTTATGCCGCGCCGGTGTTGATGGCCACACCATTTCTAGAGCCCCACAGGCGTACCCCAGCGGCCCAGCTGTTTCGTGAACGCATGGGCCAGGCCTTCGTGATCACTGCAAAGTGAATGCTTCAACTGGAAGATTGTTGAGTCGGCCCTCGGCCTTGGAAATCGCTGCCACCGCTTGTGCTTCGGCAATAACCATGCTCAAAATGCCGCGATCGGCATGCGCCAACCGCTGCCGAAGGAGCGGCTGCTGACTTTCAAGCTGGGCGCCGCCTGGCGCCGTTTGAACTCCGCTCGCCGCAGCAGGGACCAGATCTGCTGCACCAAGGCCGCATCAGCCCCTTCGGCCACCAGTTGCTCTGGGCTGATCAGATCTTCCACCAGCCGCTTCAAGATTGGATCGAGCACGGCGTAATCGGGTAGCGAATCAGTGTCTTTTTGGTCGGGACGCAACTCGGCGCTGGGGGCTTTGCTGCGAATCGCCGCGCCAATCAATTCTCCCTCGGCCGGCAAACCCAAGGACCGACGGCAGGGGCCGGCAACTGCTGAATCCAGCCATTCGCAGAGGCTAAATACGGTGGTTTTGTATAGGTCGCCAATTACGGCCAGGCCGCCATTCATATCGCCGTAGAGGGTGCAATAACCAACCGCCAGCTCTGATTTGTTGCCGGTGGCCAGCAGCAGGCGGCCCTGCTGGTTGGCCAGGGCCATCAGCAACAGGCCCCGCAGGCGCGATTGCAGGTTTTCGGCTGCCAGTCCGGTGGGCGCCCCGCCCAGGGCCGGCTCCAGGGTCTGATCACAGGCCGCCATCAGGGGGGCTATCGGCAGGGTGCAAGTGCCCAGAGCAAGGCGTTGGGCCAGGGCCAGGGCGTCGTCAATCGAGCCCCGGGAGCTCCAGGGGGAGGGGAGCAGCAGGGCCGCCACTTGGTCGGCGCCAAAGGCAGCGGCGGCCAGCACTGCCACCAGGGCCGAATCGATACCGCCGCTAAGGCCCAGCACCGTCTTCTGGAAGCCGCATTTGCGGCCGTAGTCCGCCAGCCCCAGCACCAAAACCCTGAATAGCTGCTCGCGGGGGTCCGCGGGCGGGGCTGTTTGGAGCGGCGGTTCCGGGGCTAAGGCCAGGGGCTGGACCTGCGACCCCACCTGCCAGCAGGCCACGGCTTCGGCGGCGCAGGGCAGCTGCAATTCCACACCCCCGGCGGCATTAATCACAAAACTGGAGCCATCAAAGACGAGTTCGTCGTTGCCCCCAATCTGGTTGACATAGACCA
>JBKDVK010000033.1:0-10437 GCA_046338875.1 Cyanobacteriota bacterium
GAGGCGGTAACCCGCCTCACAGGTGTACGACGCAATGCTGGCTACAAACCATCGCCACTCCTTGCGCCGCCCTTCAACGGAGCTGCCGGCCTTGGAACAGAGCCTCGATCGGGCGGAAGCGCCGCCGGCACCAGCCACTCCGCCAGCTTTGTGTAACGCCTGCGGCCCAGGTGATTTTTGATCGCCATGGCCAGGGCCTTTTTCTGGCCCACCAGCACCACCAACTGCTTGCCGCGGGTGAGGCCGGTGTAGACGAGATTGCGCTGCAGCATGGCGTAGTGCTGGGTAAGCAGTGGAATCACCACGGCGGGATATTCGCTGCCCTGGCTCTTGTGGATCGTGCAGGCATAGGCCGGCACCAGGTGATCGAGCTCGCCCCAGCCGTAGATCACGGCCCGGCTGCCAGCGACGCTGGCCTCGCTGCTGGGGGCCTCGCTGCTGGGGAACAGCACGCTCAGTTCGCTGTTGTCGGGATCGATGGCGTCGATTGTGCCGACATCACCGTTAAACACCTCCTTTTCGTAGTCATTGGCGATCTGCATCACCTTGTCACCTGGTGCAAACCGCCAACCGAAACGCTCCACCTGCTCGGCTGGATCAGGGTTGAGCAGCTGCTGCAGTTCGATGTTGAGCGAGCGCGAACCGCAACCGCCGCGGGCCATCGGACAAAGCACCTGCACCTGGCCGATCGGATCGAAGCCAAAGCGGGCCGGGATGCGCTCGCCCACCACCTTGAGGATTAATGCCACCGCCTGCTCTGGTGTTTCGGCCGGCAGGAAGTAAAAATCTGTGGTGCCGCCCTCGCTGGGGGGTCGCAGATCGGGGATGGTGCCGGTGTTGATGGCGTGGGCGGTGGTGATGATGCGGCTGGAGGCCGCTTGGCGAAACACCTCCGTCAGCCGTGCCACCGGGATGGCATCGCTGGCGATCACGTCCGCCAGCACCTGGCCGGGGCCCACCGAGGGCAGCTGGTCGACATCGCCCACCAACAACAGGGCCGCCTCGGGCGGTATGGCCGCCAGCAGGGAGGCCATCAGCGGCACATCCACCATGGAGGTCTCATCCACCACCAGCAGGTCGCACTCCAGCGGCAACTCGGCGCTGCGGCGGAAGCCGTAGGCGGCGGGATCGAACTCCAGTAGCCGGTGGATGGTTTTCGCTTCCAGGCCGGTGGCCTCGGCCATGCGTTTGGCGGCACGGCCGGTGGGGGCGCAGAGCTGGATGCGCAGCTTCTTGGCCGCCAGGATGCGCAGGATGGCATTGATCAAGGTGGTCTTGCCGACGCCAGGCCCACCGGTGATCACCAGCACCTTGCTGGCCAGGGCCTGCTGCACCGCCTCTCGCTGGCTGGCGGCCAGCTCCAGGTCGAGGCGCTGTTCCACCCAGGTGATGGCCTTGGCGGCAGCGATTTGGCCCCAGGGTGGTGCTCCCTGCGCCAGCTCCTGCAGGACATCGGCAATGCGCCGCTCATCGCGGTGCAGATGGGCCAGGAAGATGGCGGCCTCGCCTGCCAAAACGTCGGCCACCACCGCGCCCTCGCTGAGTTCCAGATCGAGGGCGGCCTGGATCAGGGCGGGTTCAAGTGGAACCCGATTGGCGGGGGCTTCGCGATGGGGTGGTGCCGACGGATCTGGGCGTTCCACCGCCAGCAACTCACCCGCCAGCTTGAGCAGTTCCGCTGTCGGCAGGCCGCAGTGGCCCTCTCCACTGGCCTCCAGCAGGGCGTAACTGACACCGGCCCTGAGGCGAATCATCGCCGTGGCTTCAATGCCCAGCCGGGCGGCGATCGCATCGGCGGTGCGGAAGCCGATGCCGCGGATGTCGCGGGCCAGGCGGTAGGGGTTCTCGGCCATCACCTGCACGGCGTCGTTGCCGTAGGTCTTGAAGATCCGCACCGCCCGTGCCGTGCCGACGCCATGGCTGTGCAAAAACACCATGATTTCGCGCACCACCTTCTGATCGGCCCAGGCCTGGGCGATGCGGCCGGCCCGCACCCGGCCAATTCCTGGCACCTCCCGCAGGCGCTCTGGCGCCTGCTCGATCACCTCAAATACCTCCGCCCCGAAGGCGGTCACCAGCTTGCTGGCATAGATCGGGCCGATGCCGCGGATCATCCCCGAGCCCAGGTATTTCTCGATTCCCTCAGCGGTGGTGGGCGCGGAGGCCCTGAGGAAGGCGGCCTTGAACTGCTGGCCATGTTCGCGGCTATTCACCCAGGTGCCGCTGACCGTGACCCATTCGCCGGCGCTGATCTCGGCGGCATGGCCCACCACGGTCACCAGCTCGCGGTGGCCGCGGGCCTTGATGCGCAGCACGCAGAAGCCGCTCTCGGCGTTATGGAAAGTGACCCGCTCGATCGAGCCGGCCAGCACTTCGGTGGGTTGGGCGGCCGGCTGCTCGTTCATGCCTACAGGCGGCGCCATGGGGGCATTGTCAGCACTGCTCCCATGCCGTCAACCAGATCAGGGCCGCCTGGGTGCGGTTGCTGACCTGCAGCTTTTGCAATAGCGCGTGCACATGGCTGCGCACCGTGCCTTCACCGATCCCAAGTTGCTCGGCGATGCAGCGATTGTTATCGCCAGCCGCCAGGCAGGCCAACACTTCCCGTTCACGTTGGGTGAGGTCGTTGAGACGCTCGTCCTGGTTCAACGCTGCGACGGCCTGCTGCGAACCTGATCGTTGCAGCACCGCTGTGGCCTTCTGATCCCACCAACTGGCCCCGACCATCAGGGACGCCAGCGCCAGCTCCACCTGCGCCAGGGCCCGCTCCTTGTGCAAATAGCCCCGCGCACCGGCGTCCCAGATCTGCCGCACCCAGCCACTTTCTTCATGGCTGGTCAGGATCAGCACCGGCAGATCGGTCTTGTTCGTGATTTGGCGACAAGTAGCCAGGCCGCCCAGCCCCGGCAGCACGAGATCGAGCAGCACCAGATCCACCGACCTGCTCGTGAGCAACTCCAGTCCCATCTCGCCATCCGCCGCGACCCAGACCTGTTGCACGCCGGCAAGCTGGCGCAGATGGGTGGCCATCGCCAGCTGGTAGGCCTGGTCGTCTTCGATCAGTAGCAGGTGCATCGCTACGGCCCCCGCTGCGGCAACTCCACAAGCACCCTGGCACCGCCGCTGGGTGTGTTGCTGGCGGTGATGACCCCTCCGTGGGCCTCTGTGATCAGACGGCACAGATAGAGACCCAGCCCTGCCCCAGGGGTGTCGTTGCAGCTCTGGGCAAAGCGTTGAAATAGCAGCGGTAGCTGCTCCGGCGGGAACCCCTGACCGCCATCACGAACATCGATCAACCATTCGCCCTCGCGGCGGCTCAGTTGCAGCCAGACCCGCTGGCCGCGAAGGCTGTGGTGGACGGCATTGAGGAGCAGATTCTCGATCAAACGCTGCAACAAAGAGGGATCTGCCAGCAGGTCCGCGCCGCTGCAACGCTCCTGGCGCAAGACCAAACTGATTTGGCGTTGGGCGGCAATCGGCTCCACGGTGCGCAGGGCTTCCTGGGCTACCGCCACCAAATCGCATTGCTGCAGCTCTGTCTGCAAGCCCTCCTGCTCGGCGCGGAACACTTGCAGCAGGTCGTCGATCAAACGCAGGCAGCGTTGCTGGCTGCTGCGGATCGCCACCACAACAGCGCTGTCCTCCAGAAGCGATAGGGAGGCAAGGGTGCCCAGCACCGGGGTTTTGATGTCGTGGGCCAGGGTGGCGATCACATCGCCGCGAAGATTGGCCTGCCCCAGCTCCACGTCAATGGCGACGCGCTGACGCTCCAGCTCCTGGTTGCGCACCACCAAAGCGGTCGTAACGACCAGGCCCAGGCAGACCAGCAGGCGGTCGATCAGCACGGAGGCGATGTTGTGATGCACCGGCAACGGCACCAGCAGGTTGACCAGTGTCGAGGTGCAACAGATCAACAGAAACCGCCAGGCCTGGGCGGGGGAACGCTGAGAGGCCCCCAGCAGCAATGGCATTACGTAGAGAATCCCTAAAACCACGGCTGGAGGCGTGGCCAGCTCCAGCAGCAGGATCAGCAGCCAGATCGTCCAGACCAGAGCCGTTGAAGCCCTCGCGAGCGTCACGCCCCGTGGTCCTCCTGGGCCTCCGTTGGAATCCCATCGGAGATCAGGTGCAGATCGATGCTTTGCCCGCGTAGCTGGTGTTGCAACCGCTCCGAAAGGGGCCTGCGAAACAGGGCCCTGAGGCGTGAACGCATCGTCTGGCCCAGCACGATCTGGGTGATCCGGCGTTCCCGGGCCACCCGGGCGATTGTGGGCAGGATTTCGGCGCTGTCCTCGCGCAGGATCGTCCCACCCACATCCTCGCAAAGCTGGCGGCATTCTTCTTGGATCAGCGTTTCTTCCCGGCTGAGAAAGCGGTTTGGATCCTGCACGGTCAACATCAGCAGTGGCGCGTCCATGGCAGCGGCCAGGCGGGCGGCACGGCGCAACAGGCGCTTGCTGGTGTGGTGGTGGCCGAGGCAGACCATCACCCGCTCGCGCAGGGGGGTGATTGCGGGAAGGATATCGTTTTCAACCCGATCGGCCACTTCCCGCAGCGAAAGCTCCCGTAGGGCGACGAGATGGCGCCGCTGAAAGAAGTTTGTGAGCGCTTGGCCCACCTTTTCGGGCGCGTAGACCTTCCCCTCCTTGAGTCGCTCCTGCAGCGTCTCCGGAGTCACATCCACCAGCACGACCTCATCGGCGTGCTCCAGCACGCGGTTGGGTATGCGCTCCCGTACCACTACGCCGGTGAGCTGGAACACCAGGTCGTTGAGGCTTTCCAGGTGCTGAATGTTCAGCGTGGAATACACATCCAGTCCAGCGAGCAGCAACATCTCAACGTCCTGCCAGCGTTTCTCCCGTTCACTTCCCGGCACGTTGGTGTGGGCGAGTTCATCGACGAGCACCAGCTGCGGATGACGGGCCATCACGGCGGCCACATCCATCTCCTCAAGGTCCACCCCCTGGTAGTGGATGCGTTTGCGGGGAATCTGCTCCAGCCCATTCGCCTCACGGATGGTGTCCTGGCGCCCGTGGGTCTCCAGCAGGCCGATCACCATATCGGTGCCCTCCCGCAGCGCCTCCCTACCCTCCTGGAGCATGCGGCAGGTCTTGCCGACGCCAGGCGCCATGCCGATGAACACCTTGTGGCGGCCGCGCCGGTGGGTGGAGCGAATCATGGCCTCGCGGGGACTGGCGTGCCTGGCGTGGTGGAAGCGGTCGCCAGTTGGTCGAGGGCCAAATTGAACCTGAGCACGTTCACCACGGGCTCGATTGCCTGTAGTCCAAGGGGGCCTTCTTGGTGCTGGCGCAACAGGCGCTCCAGCTCCGCCTGGGGCAACTGGCGTTCGCGGGCCAGGCGGGGTAGCTGCTGGCGAGCGGCCGCCAGGCTGATGTGCGGATCGACGCCGGAACCGGAATCCTGCAGCAGATCGGCAGCGGGTTGGGGGATTCCGGCCCGCTGCCAGCGGCCGGCGGCAGCAGCCACGCGCCCGCCCAGCTCAGGGTTGCTGGCGGCCAGGTTGGGGGCACCGGCAGGGCGGCCCTGCAAATAGCGCGCCGAGCTGAAACCTTGACCGATCAGACGCGATCCAACCACCTGGCCATCGCGGCGGATCAGGCTGCCGCTGGCCGGATCGGGCGCCACCAGCCGGGCCAGGCCCAGCATCGGCAGGGTGATCACCACCACGGTGAGAAACCAGAGGAGCAGGGTGAGGCGAACCCCACGCCAGAGTTGGGCAACGACTGACATCAGAACTTCTCCGGTTGGGCGATTACGGCGAACAGGTAACCCGACAGGGCGACGGTGCCGCAGAGCAGCAGCGCCAGGGTGTGGCTCTGGAACGGTGGTTGGCTTTGACGCAGCTGCGGAGCGACGATCAGGGTGCCGGCCACGAGCAGCAGTGGTAGCCAGAACTGGATGGGCAGAATGCGGGGCTTGGAATGGTTTGGAGCGGGCATGGCTGAAATCGAGAATCGCTGGGAATGGGTAACGGAACAGCCAGAAGGCGATTACCAGAAGGCGTTAAACCAGCCGCAGGGCACCGAGGGCAAGATCGATCAGCTTGATGCCCACAAAAGGAGCGATCACGCCCCCGAGGCCGAACACCAGCAGATTGCGCCTCAGCAACTGGTCGGCGCTCAGCGGCCGAAACTGAACCCCCTTCAGGGCCAGGGGCACCAGGGCCGGAATGATCAGGGCGTTGAACACCATCGCCGAAAGAATCGCCGATTTTGGTGAGGCCAGCTTCATCACATTCAGTGCCTCCAAGCCAGCCCCGGCGAACAGGGCCGGCAGGATGGCGAAGTACTTGGCGATGTCGTTGGCGATTGAGAAGGTGGTGAGCGCCCCGCGGGTGATCAGCAGCTGTTTGCCAATCGTCACGATGTCGATCAGCTTGGTGGGATCGCTATCGAGATCCACCATGTTGG
The DNA here is from genome assembly GCA_046338875.1 of Cyanobacteriota bacterium. GTDB lineage: Bacteria > Cyanobacteriota > Cyanobacteriia > PCC-6307 > Cyanobiaceae > Cyanobium. Next base: position 6,432 of record JBKDVK010000033.1, read on the forward strand.
CTGCCTCCTTGGCGGCCTGGGTGCCGGAGTTCATCGCCACGCCCACATTGGCCTGGGCTAAGGCCGGCGCGTCGTTGGAGCCATCGCCGGTCATCGCCACCAACTTGCCGAGCTTCTGCTCCTGCTCAATCACAGCGATCTTGTCCTCCGGGGTGGCCTCGGCGATGAAGTCATCGACACCGGCTTCGCGGGCGATCACTCCAGCGGTGATCGGGTTGTCGCCGGTGAGCATCACGGTGCGGATGCCCATGCGGCGCAGCTGATCGAAACGCTCGCGGATGCCCGGCTTGATGATGTCTTTGAGGTAGATCACCCCGAGCACCTCGCCGCCCCGGCAAACCGCCAGCGGCGTGCCCCCCAGCTTGGACACCTGCTCAAAGCAGCCATCGAGTTGATCTGGAACGGTGCCGCCCCGCGAGCGCACGAATCCCTTGACCGCATCCACCGCCCCCTTGCGGAACTCGATGCCATCGGGGCTGTCGGTGCCGCTCATGCGGGTGCGGGCCGAGAATTCAATGCCGCTGGCGCTGGCGGCAGCGAAGGGCAACGCCGCTCCCTGTTTCTCCGCCAGCCGCACGATCGAGCGCCCCTCCGGCGTCTGGTCGAAGCAACTGGATGCCAGGGCCGCCTCCGCCAGTTCGGCGTTGCTGTGGCCGCCCACCGGCAGGAACTCCTCCGCCAGGCGGTTGCCCAGGGTGATCGTGCCGGTTTTGTCGAGAATGAGCGTGTTCACATCGCCGCAGGCCTCCACGGCACGCCCGGAGGTGGCGATCACGTTGAATTGGGCCACCCGGTCCATGCCGGCGATGCCGATGGCGCTGAGCAGGCCGCCGATTGTGGTGGGAATCAATGCCACCAGCAGGGCCACCAGGGTCACGGCCGAGGGGTCCTGATTGAGAAAACCGGCCAGCGGCGAGAGGGTGGCCACGCCGATCAGAAACACCTGGGTGAGCACCGCCAGCAGCACCGTGAGAGCGATCTCATTCGGTGTTTTGCTGCGCTCGGCCCCTTCCACCAGGGCGATCATGCGGTCGATGAAGCCCTTGCCCGGATCGGCGCTGATCCGCAGGGTGAGCTGATCGGAAAGGATGCGAGTGCCACCGGTGACCGAGCCCGCCACATCGGATCCGGCCTCCTTGAGTACGGGAGCCGATTCACCGGTGATCGCCGATTCATCCACCGAGGCCACCCCGTCAATCACCTCGCCATCGGCGGGGATCACATCGCCGGCCTGCACCAGCACCAGATCGCCACGGCGCAGGGTGGAGGAATCCACCATTTCCGTGGAGCCATCCGGGCGCTTGCGCCTCGCTTCGGTGCGGGCCTGGGTGCGGCGCAGGGCATCGGCCTGGGCCTTGCCCCGGCCTTCAGCCAGGGCCTCGGCAAAGTTGGCGAATAGCAAGGTCGCCAGCAGGGTGAAGCTGATCAAGGCATTGAAGCCCCGATCCGCCGCTGAGGCCCGCGCATCGAGAAGGTTCGGTACCAGGGTGAGCAGCAGGCAGAGCATCGTGCTGCACCACACCACAAACATCACCGGGTTGGCCACCGCCAACCGCGGATCGAGCTTGCGCACCGACTCCAGCATCGCCCTCTGCACCAACCCCTGCTGGCGGGGCCGCTCGGTGTAGCGACGCTCCTGACGCGGACCTCGGGGCATGCGGGGGAACTGAATTCGCGCTGTTGTTGTCATGGCGGCGGCTTCAGGAGGCGAGGGAAAGGGCTTCGGAGATGGGCCCCAGGGCCAACACCGGGAAGAAGGTGAGGGCACCGAGGATCACCAGCACTACGGCTGTGACGCCGGTGAACAGGCCGGTGTCGGTGCGCAGGGTGCCGGGGCTGGGCTCGAGGGCGGGCTTGCGGCGGAAGCCATCGGCAAGTGCCAGCAGCGCCGCGATCGGTAGAAAGCGGCCGCCCAGCAGGCTGAGGCTGGTGGTGAGGTTCCACCAGGGGGTGCCATCCCCCAGCCCCTCAAGGCCGCTGCCGTTGTTGGCTGCCGCCGAGGCGTACTCGTACACCACCTGGCTGATGCCATGGGAGCCCGGATTGCTGACGCCCGCCAGCGCCGAGCCACCCGCCAGGGTGAGGGCGGCCGGGATCAGCACGAACAGGGGGTGGACCAAAAGGATCAGGCTGGCCCAGACCACCTGGGCCTTCTCCACCTTGCGGCCCAGGAATTCGGGCGTGCGGCCCACCATCAGACCGGTGAGAAACACCGCCAGCAGTACGTACACCAGCAGGTAGGCGATACCGGTGCCCTGGCCGCCGACCACCACCTGCAGAAACAGGTTGAACAGAGCGGTGAGGATCGTCAGCGGCATCGCTGCATCGATCGCGCCGTTCACCGCCCCGGTCATGGTGCCGGTGGTCACCACCGACCAGAGGCCAGTTAGCCCGGCCCCGAAGCGCAGCTCCTTGCCCTGCAGGTTGCCGCCGCTCAACCAGCGTTCGAGCATGGGGTTGCCGGCCTGCTCCGCCCCCATGGCGACGGCGCTGCCGATCAAGAGCAGGGCGAACACAAGCGCCAGCAACAGGTTGCTCTGGCGACGGTTGCCCACGAAACGGCCGAAGGCATCGATTGTGGCGGCCGGGATGATCAGCATTGCCCAGGTGCTCACCAGGTTGGTGAGCAGGGTGGGGTTCTCGTAGGGATGGGCCGAGTTGGCGCTGACAAAGCCGCCGCCGTTCTCGCCAAGCTGTTTGATCGCCTCAAACAGGGCGATCGGTCCCCGCGGCAGCAGTTGCTTGACGCCCTCCAGGGTGGTGATCTCCAGAGGCGGGGCCAGCGTCATCGGCACGCCGCTTACCAGCAAGAACAGCGCCAGCAACAGCGAAGCCGGAATCAACACCCGGGTGAGTGCGCGCAGCAGGTCGAGATGGAAATTACCGATCGGCCGGCCACTGAAGCCGCGAATCACGGCAAAACCAACGGCCAGGCCGGTGGCGGCTGACACGAACATCAAGAACTGCATGGCCCCCAATTGGGCCAGGTTGCCCAGGCTTTGCTCGGGAACCAGGTGCTGCTGGTCGGTGTTGGTCAGAAAGGAGATCGTGGTGTGGAGCGCCAGATCCCAGCGCAGGCCCCCAAAACCCAGGGGGTTCAACCAGGCCGGTTGCAGCAGCAGCAGCAGCAACGCCACGGCCCCGAACAGGGCATTGCTGATCAGTAAGGGCAGCAGATAGCCCATGGCGGAATCGGCGCTGCGGCCGCTGTCACCGATCCAGCGCAGCAGGCCGGCTTCGATCGGTTTGAGCCAGCGGTCCCAAGCCGGCTGGGGTCGCCCGTCGAACACCTCAAACAAATGACGCCCCAGGGAGGGAGCCGTGAGCGCAACGGCCGCCAGCGTGATGGCGGCCAGCAGCCAAGAAAGCATGCAGGCTAAGGCATTAATTCAGACAAAACCAGTCTCCGGCGGCAGCTGGTGCCTGCACAACTGCAAAAAAGCAGAGATGGCAGGTGATCGCTCCAACGCTGACGGCACCGGAAGCATTCTGAGGCGCCCAGCCCCGATGGCGCCGCAACAGAGCCTGTTAGGCGGACTAATCCCCCCACCCCCGCAACAGCACCGCCGGCTCCTCCCGCTCGGGCTTCGGCAACCAGACGCCGCCGCGCATCACCCGGCGCTGGGGGGAACGGGCCAGCAGGTCGCTCCAGTTGTGGGCTTCGAGCACCACCAGGTCGGCGGGGGATCCGGGCCGCAGGATGCCATCCCACTCCAGTTGAAGTAGCTGGGCGGCGGCGGTGCTGAAGGGGCTCAGCCCCTGGCGGCTCCAGGGATGCAGGTGGCTGGCCACCACGGCGAAGCGCAGCACCTCCAGGGGGTCGAAATCGCCGCCCGGAAACCAGGCGTCCTGGACGTTGTCGCCGCCCACCGCCACCACCACGCCGCTGTTCTGCAGCTGGCGGATGGGGGCCTGGGCGCGCCGGGTGGGGGTGGCTTCGGCGCGGCGATCGAGCAGCCAGAGGTTGGTGCTCGGCAGGGCCACCACCCCCAGGGCCAGCCGCGCC
>JBKDVK010000034.1:0-5495 GCA_046338875.1 Cyanobacteriota bacterium
CATCGGGTTCCGTTAGGTTGTTTGGAAAACTCTCTATCTCAGCCGCTTCAATTTCAAGCCCTGCCTTAGCAAAGGACAATGAATTTGTATGGACTCTTGTCTGATCACCTTCAGAACGTAGTGCTGGCCGATACAGTCGCCAATGTAAGATGGCGGCAGTGCGATAAGCCAAGGCAACAGGTTCACCAAATTCTGGTATGAGCAGCTTCCAATTTGCGTAATCACAGAAGCCACCAGCTGATTGCATATTCCTTAATTCAACCATAAGCAGGACTATATCATTTGGGCACCTCGAAAAATAAGCGCTTTGCAGCGCTTCTGTGGACATGAAAAAGCCGCCAATCGGGCGGCATAGCAAGAAGTTCTTATATCGACTATTGACGATATCAGTTGAACCATGGCACCTTCTCAACAAGAGTCATGCAACCACTGCAATATGACCAGAGCGCTGCAGAAAACGCAGAAAATTAAAGGTTAAGTTCTTTAGGCCCCACCAAGCCTCGTTCCGTTCAATTCCGATCTTTCTTGTCAGCTTTCCACCCATAGACATTGTCATGCAGCCAAAGACGTGCTCCACACAAGCTCTGATTGCCGACTTGATCCGATTTTGTTTCTTGGCCTCGTCGCTAAGTGGATGATTGCGAGCACCTTTTTCATGGATCAGGCTTTCGAATTTACCGAGGCTGAGAAGTTCCTCAAAGCATTCACCTGAATACGCTGAGTCTGCCCAGACATAGTCATGTTCATTTTCTGGATCAAGCAGGCGAGGAAGCATCTGGCTGTCGTGAACATTGGCTGGGGTGACAGCATACCGGCGAATGAACCCATGATCGACATCGATGCAAATGCTGTTTTTGTAGCCGTAGTAATTGATGTCATTCTTTTTAGTCCAGCGAGCGTCTAAATCCTTCTGCCGCAAGCGATCTAGATTTTCATCCCAGCCCTCGGGCAGCCTGCCGGCTTTGATTTCTTTATTCTCCTCACGAGTATTGCGTTGCTTGGGAACCGGGACGAGAGTTGCGTCGATGATCTGGCCGCCGCGGGCCTGGAGGCCTTGGGAGCGAAGGTATGTCTCGAACATCTCGAAGAGCTCTTCAATCACTCCCGCTTTACGCAGTCGCTCCCTAAAGAAGGCGACTGTAGTTGCATCTGGAATGCTGTTCATCACACCAAGACCAACAAACTCCTCGAAGGAACGCCTATCATTCACTTGGAATTCAAGCTCTTCATCGCTAATATTAAAAAGCTGCTGGAGTACAAGCATCTTGAAAAGGATCAGCGGATCAATCCTCTTGCGCCCTGCGTTGCTCTTCCGCTCGTGTACGTAGCCTTGATCAAGAAGGGGACGAAATGATTCCCATGGAATCGACTCAGACAGTCGCTTGAGAACGGGCTTCTTCTCTTGGAGTTTTGATACTCTTTGTTGCTCATCCCAGAAACCTCGTTGGCCCACTGTTGCAATCAGATCTGATTGAGTAATGATAGCCATGATTCCGCCAGAATCAAGTCCACTTAACAATTTTCGAGGTGCCCAGTAATCCATCTCCTAAATATATATATAAGCGGACGCGTGAAAATTTAGATCTATACGGACAATCAGTTATGTGGTTATTTGGCTATGAAGTGGAACTTTCGACAGCAAAGGAGCCAAAGCCGTGTAAGGAAATAGCTGCTGTGCTACTTTTAAGCAGCAAGTTACTTCACGAATCGGCCACTCGTTCGCTCCTCCTAAGTGAAATTCTATGTGAAAAAGATGGTTCTAAGATAATTTTTGCTAATTCTTTGGAGGCACCTGCTGATCTGCATTTAGTACCAACTGGTCTTGCTGCAATCTTGGCATCTGAATTGGAATGTATTCACTGACTAAGTCCAACGAACAAGGATAGATCGTGCGAAGCCACGATCTTATCCGGTGGTTGGACTAGCCCTTTGTCGCTATTGAACAGTTGACTACGGCAGATACCTCGGCCCGAATCTCAGCTTCTCTTTCGAATCTAGGCTGAATTTAAGGGTCATTCGGGACCAGCCAAGGATGCCTCTGTTGAGTGGTTCCTAATTTTTCGCATGGCAAGGCCAGCCTCAACATTGCTGTGATTTATACAGCATTATTTTGGCTGGCTGAGGATGGCTTCTTGCTAGGGACTATCGTTATGATTGTCACGCCAGTCTCGTCAGCACAACCTGGGCGGGTTGACTTGGTTGAGTTGGTTGATCTGAACCATCCGGGCCAGGATGCTCATCACCTCGCCGCAGCGATCACAGTGAACCGGCGGGCGCGGTTGCAGTGGCTCAGGTGGTGGCACACGCATGTGCAGGGCCAGCTGCAGAAGCCGGATCAAACGTTTGGCATTCGCATGGAGGATGCCAAAATCCCTCACCCGCCGGAAGCGGCGGGGCAGCACGTGCTTAAGCAGCAGCCAGAGAAACTCTCCACCGGGTAGGGTTCGGACTTGGCGTTTTCCCTTGTTGTCCTGATAGCAGAAGCTGACCATGCCATCATGGTCGGCGATGATCTTTTTCTCCGGCAACACGCCACGATAGAGATAGCGGCCTAGATAGATCAGTGCCTGCAGGCCTCGCCCCACTTTCTTGCAGTGAACCACCCATTGATCGGGCAGATTCTCCTTGCAGTGGAGGCCCGACAACCGCATGGCCTCAAACCATTTGGCTCTAAACACACGGGAGAGATTCCCTGCCCAGAAGAGAACCTTATCTTGCCTCTTTTTCTGCTGCCATCTCTTGCTACGCATGTTGATGGCACCGGCGGGCACAATCAGATGCACATGCGGATGATAATCAAGGTTGCGCTCATGGGTATGCAGCACAGCATGGGCGCCGGTGCGGCCTCGCAATTGAGGATCACGGCGGGCAAAACTGTCGATCGTCTGCCAGGCGGTTTTTAGCAGCAGATCATAGGCAATGCGTTGATTAGCCCAGAACATTCCTCTCAGTTGCGCCGGTACCGTGAAGGTGACCATGAAATAGTCGACCGCTAGGAGTTTGGCCTTCTGCCGCTCCAGCCATTGCTGGCTTTCGTGGTGCTGGCAGTGGGGGCAGCTGCGGTGGCCGCAGGAATGGGGCAGGCTTACCTGATTGTGGCAGCCATTGCATTCCAGCACCATCACGCGGCTGTGTTGATTGCGGCAACGACGCATGGCCTGTAGTGCCCGATGATGCCCTGGTAGAAGTTGATGACCGTGACGTTGTTCTAGATCGCTCCTATAGCGATCGATCAGATCAGCAAGGAGGATCATCAGACATCCTCCCAGCGCAGGGGAAAGCCGGCCACCAGATCCTCAATGCGATCGTTAGCCTGCTGCCGGTTCACCTCGGTGAGATGGGCATAACGGGCCGTGGTTTCCGGTTTTTGGTGGCCCAGAACGTCCTGGATCGAGCGCAAATCCACGCCAAGTTCCAGTAAGTGGGTGGCGTAGGCATGGCGCAGGCTGTGCACCGTCAGGTGCTTATTGATGCCGCAGCTGATCCGGGCTGCTTTGATCGCTGCCTGCACTCCGCCGCGGTCCATCGGACTGCTGGCGGTGCGAGCTGAGGCTTCATTACCGCTGCCATTCGGGAAGAGAAGCCTTGGGTGCCGATGGGTGCGCCAAAATCTGCGCAGGTGCTGCAGGGTCGCATCCGGCAGGGGAACGTAGCGATCCTTTCCCCCTTTCCCTTGGCGTACATGAACACGCCTGTTGGCCGCATCAATGTCGCCGATCTCTAGAGCGAGCCCTTCCCCCAGCCGTAGACCCATACTGTAGATCGCAAAGAAATACACCCGGTAGCGCAACCGATAGACGCTATTGATCAATCGCTGCACTTCCTCCCGTGTGGGAATATCAGGCAACGAACTGGAGTTGGGTGGCTTTACGATGTCCACCCAATCCATTGGTTGGCCAAGGACGTGTCGAAAGAAAAACGACAACCCCCAAAGATCCACCTTGACACTGCTCCAGGAGTAGTTTTCAACCATCCAGGCGAAGTAGGTTTTCAGATCAGCAGCTGTAAGGTTGTCAGGACAGCGGTTGAAGTAGCCTGCGATGCGGCGCACCGCCCTGGAGTAGCCGTCAATGGTCTTACCCCGTTTTCCTTGAAGTTTCAGGGCTTGCAGATGCTGGGCATAGAGCAGGTCAAAGCGCTCCTGTTCGTGTTGTTCCATGGTGAGGTTTCCCCCCAAGGGGATGAAAGAAATCACACACCCATGAAGGTGTGCATCCTTCACTGTGGAACCGCGAGACTCCTGGGCGATCGCCATCCGCTCGTCAGCTCATGCCTGCCTGCAATCAACCCATCATCCTTTAGGCGTATTTCGGAGAGTAGACTATAGTGGGATCGAATCTGCCGCGCAGCGGCTTAGTCCAACAAGACACTCGAGTGGAGAATCCACCTAAAATACACTGCGTCGCACTCCCAACCTCTTTCCCTGCCACTCAGGGGCAGCGCTAGACCTATCAAACGTGATAAATTCACCTTTAATGGAGCCAGTGATGATCTTCGATGAGACAACGACTAGGGATTTGATTAAGATCGTCGCAGACAAGCTTGCTATTGGCCTATTGATTCTCTTCTTGGGTTATATGCTTAATCGAGCCATTGAGAAGTATAAAGCATCACAAGCGTTGATAAGCGAGATCTCAAAGCAACGTTTCGCCGCAACGCTACAGCGTATTGAGCGTCAGTTGTCAGAGTTCTATTGGCCCATGTACCTTCGGCTGCAAAAAGACAACACTGTTTGGCGCCGTCTCTTAGACAAGGGAAAAGAGGAGGACAATCCATTAAGACACATAGGCTCGAGAATAGAATCAGACTTCATACTTCCGAATCACAATGAACTGGTCAAGATTATCGAAACGAAGATTCATCTTGCAGAACCAGACGATACACTACAAGCCGCTCTCCTTAGCTACATCGATCACGTGGCTGTGTACAACGCCGCCTTCGCCGCAGGCTTTAAAGACTTGCATGGTACTCAGCGAGAGCTTCTAACTCCGTGGCCTCGTGAGCTATTTACTTTAATAAAATCCCGCACATTCAAGTTGCAACGGGAATATGAATTATTGCTACATACCTACGAGCAGGACTAACATCTACATACATCTTACCGGCCACCCACAAGCGTTTAACTTAGCTTTAACTTTTTGCGAGAGGTTATGACAGCGTTGGACGTCCCTATTAACTTAAAACTGGAAACCCATTTTTATGTTGGCCAAAATAGTCATTCTCTTGATTAAATTCATCAGGGGAACGAGGCACTTGAATAACAAGATATTCACATGAATTGTTTTCAGCCTTTATTTTCCAAGTGGAACCGCCTTTCTCCAAGAAACTTTTTATTTCAACAGAGTAAGGTGATTCAACTCTGAATTGTTCAAATTGATTCATAAACTCATCAAAGGCTTTGGTTAACATCCCTTTTCGTCTCATATACGGATGGATCCAAATCCATTTAAGAGCATAAGATTCAGGAAAGTCTTGGTATTTTCTCTGCCTAAAAC
>JBKDVK010000035.1:0-5200 GCA_046338875.1 Cyanobacteriota bacterium
GCAACAGCACCATCACCATTGCCAGTGGCAGCACGAGCGGGTCGGTGACCTTCACGGTGGTGGAAGATGCTCTGGTCGAAGGCACAGAGATCGCCACCCTGACACTTAGCAATCCCTCGGCAGGAATTAGCCTTGGCAGCATCATTAGTCAAACGATCTCGATTGCGGATAATGAGATCCTGATCACCGAGATAAACCCCTCAGGCAGCAGCAGCAGCTACCAAGCCGATTGGTTTGAACTGAGCAACAACAGTGCCAGTGCTGTCAGCCTGGTTGGCTGGAAAATGGACGATAACAGCAATGCATTCGCGAACTCAGTCGCGCTGCGTGGCATAAGTTCTATTGCCGCCGGCAGTTCGGTGGTCTTTTTCGAGAGTGATGCAATCGGCTCCAATGATGCCACCATCCTCGCCAACTTCTCCAAAGCTTGGTTTGGCACAGGCACCCCACCGAGCGACTTGCTTTTCGGCTTCTACGGCGGCTCGGGTGTGGGGCTGAGTGCCAGCGCGGATGCGGTGAATGTGTTTGATGCCGCTGGCAATCTGGTGAGCCGCGTCAACTTCGGCTCTGCCTCAGCTACAGCAAGTTTTGACAACAAGTCTGGTGCCTCCCCTGTTTCCACGCTGAGTGTGGCTGGGGTGAATGGGGCTTCCTTCTCCTTTGATGGCGCCGAAACGGGCTCTCCTGGTACAACAACCAATCCAACCCTGCCGACGGTGTCGATCGCCAGCACCGATAACATCGCTGCTGAAGCAGGCTTGAATCCTGGCACGTTCCGCATTGCCCGAACCGGTGCGATCACCAGTGAGATCACCGTAGGCTATACCGTAGCCAGCGGTAGTGGGCAGGCCAGCGGTTCTGATTACACGCCGGTTCTCAACGGCTCGGCAACGATCGCAGCCGGACAATCTTTTGTCGACATCACGATCACGCCAGTGGATGAGCTGCTGGTGGAGGGCCAAGAGACCATCGCCCTGACGCTGACAGGCAGCAGCACCTACAGCCTGGGTAATGCAGCGGCTACCGTTATCATCACCGACAACGATTTTGCCACTGCTGCACCTACGATTCAAGAGGCGGCTAGCACCACCCCGTTTCTGAATCTGTCTGCAACCGGCACTGGCGCCGCGAGCGGAGTGATCAATGATCCGACAGATCCGGCCCAAACTCTTGGGATCGATTTTTTAATCGCTGATGCGGATACCGATGTCAACAGCCTCACGGTGACGGTGAGCAGCAGCAACAGCGGTGTGGTGAGCAGCAGCAATCTGAATCTCAGCGGCTCGGGAGCCGGCCGCAATTTGAAGATCAGCCCCAGCGGTGTTGGCTTGGCGGATATCACCCTGAATGTGAGTGATGGTATCAACAACGCTGCCTATGTGATCCGCTACGCCGCATCCGCTGCATCTGTTTCTCCCAGCAGCACGCGCTTCTTCACAGGTGCCAGCGATGCCTCCACGGCCGTGGCGATCGACAGCCAATTCATGCTGGTTGCGGATGATGAAAACCAGGTGCTGCGGTTGTATGACCGCAGCAATTCCGGTCTGCCGATCGCTGGGTTCGACTTCACCACCTCCCTCGCTCTTGCTGACACCTCGGCTGGTCTGCCGCGGGAGGTTGATCTGGAGGCATCGCTGCGGGTGGGCAACCGCATCTATTGGCTGGGTTCCCTCAGCAACTCCAGCAGCGGAGATTTTCGCCCAAACCGCAATCGCCTGTTCGCAACGGATGTGTCAGGCAGCGGTGCAACCACCAGCCTGAGTTATGTCGGCCGCTATGACAATCTCAAGGCCGATCTGATCAGCTGGGGGGATGCCAACGGCTACAACTTCACGGCCAGTGCAGCCCCGGGTGTCCTTCCTGAAGCGGCCGATGGCAGTGGCTTCAATATCGAAGGGTTAACGATCGCACCCAACGGCACAACGGCCTACGTGGCTTTCCGTGCTCCCGAGGTTCCCACCGCAAGCCGTGCCAAGGCCTTGATTGCGCCGATAACAAACTTTGCAGACCTGGTGACCAGTTTGGCACCATCCGCCAGCATTGGCGCTGCCATCGAGCTGGATCTCGGTGGCCGTGGTATTCGGGAAATCAAACGCAGTTCCGGTGGTGATTATCTGATCATCGCTGGACCAGCGGATACGGCCACAGGAACCGCCCCCAAGGATTTCCGCCTCTTCACCTGGAACGACAATGGTGCGGATGCACCGGTCTTGCGCTCGGCGGATCTCACCTCCTTGTTGGCGGGGGGCAGCTTTGAATCGATCGTGGATCTACCCGCAAACTTGAGCAGCAGCAGCCAGATCCAACTGTTGGTGGACAATGGCGATACCGACTTCTACAACAACGGCACCGCAGCCAAAGAGCTGAATCAGGCCAATTTCAAGAAGTTTCGCGGTGAATGGCTCACCTTGGGCACACCGGTCTACACCCTGCCGTTGGGTGCCCTTTCCTTGAGTAGTGCTTACAGCCAAAATTTCAACTCCCTGATCAGCTCTGGAACCACCACCTGGACGAACGGATCAACATTGACTGGCTGGTACACCACAAGAACCGGAACTGGAACTTCAATCACTGCCAATGATGGCAGCAGCAGCGGTGGCAATCTGTACAGCTATGGCACAGCGAGCAGCTCCGATCGCGCCCTCGGTTCCGTGGGTTCTGGCAATGCCGCTGCCGGCAGTTTTCTCTGGGGGGCGCGCTTCTTCAACGACACGGGCAGCACGATCAGCTCGCTTTATATCAATTACGCTGGCGAGCAGTGGCGCAACAGTGCCGCAGCCGCCCAGACTGTTGATTTCCAGTATCAACTGGGTGCAACAAGCCTGAGTACTGGAACCTGGACAGACTTTAATCAGCTTGATTTCACCAGCCCTGTGACAGGCGGCGCTGCCGGTGCGCTTAATGGAAGCCTCAGCACCAACCGCACCATCCTCTCGGGCAGCCTGAGTGGTTTATCGCTTGCGGCGGGCCAGGAGATCTGGCTGCGCTGGTCGGATCCCGATCACAGCAACAGCGATCACGGTCTGGCGATTGATGATGTGCAGGTCTCGATCAATCCTCTGCCGGGAATCTCGATTTCGGAGTTGGCTGGAAGCACGAGCGTGAATGAGCAAGGTGCCACCACAGACACCTATTCCCTGACTCTGAACACCACCCCCACAGCCCCAGTCAGCATTGTCGTCGCGGCTGCCGATAACCAGACCCTGCTCAGCACCGATGGCATCACCTTTACCGCGTCACTCACCCTCAGCTTCAGCGATCAAACCCCACAAACCATCACTGTAAAGGCGGTTGATGATGCTGCGATTGAGGCCTCGCCTCACCAAGGGGTGATCACGCATACGGTATCAAGCGCCGATAGTAACTACAACGGCCTCTCGGTTCGTGCGGTAAACGTTGGCATTCAGGATAACGACGTTGCGCCCCTTGTCACAAAGATCAGCCAGATCCAGGGTAGTGGCTCTACTTTCAGCCCGACCTACGGCGGAACGCAGACCATCGAGGGAATCGTGACCCGCGTCTTCCTTGGAGCAACGAAGCTGAATGGCTTCTATGTGCAAGAAGAAGCGGCCGATTCCGATGGCAATGCCGCCACATCGGAGGCGATCTTTGTTTCTGATCCCGCGGGCCTGTTTACGGGTAGTCAAGGCGACAAAGTGCGCGTCACTGGAAGCGTTGGCGAGTATGTGTCCAGCAGCTCCAACATCGCCGGCACCGGCTCCAGCAGCCTCACCCAGCTGTCTGCGTTGACGAGTGTGGTCAACCTCGGTGCGGCTTCACTGCCGGCCGCAACGAGCGTGATCCTGCCGATTGCGGATGCAGCGCAGTTAGAGCGCTACGAGGGGATGCTGGTGGAGATCAGCGCCGGTAGCAACCCACTGGTTGTGACCGAAACCTTCAAGTTGGGACGGTTTGGCCAGGTTGGCCTTTCGGCTGGGGAGCGCCTCGGGCAGTACACCCAGTTCAACGCACCCAGTGTCAGTGGCTATGCAAATTACCTGGCTGATCTCCAGGATGGCTACATCATCCTCGATGACGGCAGCACAAGCCAGAACCCCGACCCCGTGATCCATGCTCGGGGGGGTCAGCCCCTCAGTGCCAGCAACCCCCTGCGCGGCGGCGACACGATCACCAGCATCACCGGTGTTTTGGATGAGCGCTTTGAGGGCTATCGCGTCCAGAGCGCCACTGGGGCCAACTTCATCGCCAGCAACCCCCGCAGCAACACGGCGCCGCTGGTGCAGGGAAGCCTCAAGATCGCCAGTTTCAATCTGCTCAATTACTTCAATGGCAATGGCAGCGGCGCAGCGGGCTCTGCCGGCGGCTTCCCGACAGCCCGTGGCGCCAACAATCTTGTGGAGTTTGAACGGCAGCGTGCCAAGACGATCGCGGCCGTTCTGGGCCTGAGCGCCGACATCATTGCTTACAACGAACTCGAGAATGATGGCTACGGCCCCTCCAGTTCGGCTCAGCAGCTGGTGGCAGGCCTTAATGCCGCCCTTGGCATCAACGCTTACAGCTTCATCACGCCAGCGGCGGGCCTGCTGCAGCCCGATGGCCGCTTCGGCGGTGATGAGATCAGCGTCGGCTTCCTCTACCGCAGTGATCGCGTCCGCCAGGCGCCTGGCTCCAGCGTGGCGGCGCTGCAGAGCGGCAGCTTCGACCAGGGCAGCAACCGCATTCAACGCCCCGCCCTAGCGGTCAGCTTCGAGCGCCTTGAGGGTGGCGTGGCAACCGGCGAGCAACTGACCACAGTTGTTACCCATCTCAAGTCGAAGGGCAGCAGCGCCGGCGGTAGCGGTGATGCCGACGCTGGCGATGGCCAAGGCCTCTCCAATGGCAGCCGCAGCCGCGCCGCCGCCGAACTGGCCGACTGGCTGGCCTCCTCTCCCACCGGCCTCAATGATCCGGACGTGTTGATCCTGGGCGACCTGAACAGCTACCTGAAGGAAGATCCGATCACCACCCTGGCGGCTCAGGGGTACCAGAGCCTTTACGGGCCTGATTCCTATTCGTATCAATTCAATGGCCAGTGGGGTTCGCTGGACCACATGCTGGCCAGCGCCAGCCTTGCTGCCCAATTAGGCAGTGCCCGTAAGTGGGCGATCAACAGCGATGAAGCGGTGGTGCTGGACTACAACACCGAGTTCAAATCAGCCTCCCAGATCAACAGCTTCTACAACGCCGATCCCTTCCGCAG
>JBKDVK010000036.1:0-12454 GCA_046338875.1 Cyanobacteriota bacterium
GGAAAACAAGAATCACCAACGCAATACAAGCCCTCGATACCCGTTCTGTTGAAGGGCATCGGCAGCAAGCCAGGCAAGCGCAGGGCGGGGATGGGCCCGTAGCTACCGGCAAAGCGCCCCAGGAAGCGGCGGTGGCTGCGGGGTGTTCCCACCTCCTGATGCGTAATAGCTGCCCCAAGCCCAGGTAACAAGGTCTCTAGCCGTGCAATCAGCCGATTGGCATCCGCTTGTTTTTTGGACCGGTAAGCCTGGGGGGAGAGACCGTGCCAGGAATCCATCGCTGAGGGTGTGAAGCTATGAACGATGTGATGTCCTGCAGGTGCCAGGGAAGGATCCAGGAGCGAAGGCATGGAGACAAACACCGTGCCCTGCTCCGCATCCATGGCGGCCCAGTCCTCGAGCAAAAGGTGGTGGACGTGGCTGCCGGCCGGAATCACATCAGCCCTGACACCGAGGTGTAGGGAAAGAAAGGAAGCGGAGGGCTTGTATCGCCGACGCCAGGTCTGTTCAGCGGCGGGGGTATCTTCGGCCGCCACCAGGGGAGTGCTAGAGCAGCCTTCGCCGCCAAAGGTATCCCAACGGGTGGCATTACTTACAACCTTTTGGGCCCGGATTTCCTGGCCGTTGGCAAGACGAACCCCTACCACCCTGCCCCTGTCAAGCAGCACCTTGGTGACGCGGGATCGATAGCGAATCACGCCACCATGACGCTGCAATCCCGCCACCAATTTTTCGGCAATCACCCCCACGCCGCCTTGGGGGTAATTGATGCCTCCCGCATGGCGATCGGAGAAGACCATGCCCGCATTGATCATGGGGGTGAGGTCCGCTGGCATGACGCTCCAACAGAAGCATTCCATGTCAATAAACTTGAGCAGGTCGGGGTCCTTGATATGGCGTCTGGCCACCTCGCCCACATTCACGGGTAACCAACGGGCAAGACCAAGGCAAGCAAGCGGGGCACGAAAAAAGACCTTGGCTAAATAACTGGGATCCTCAAGCGATAGCAACGGCATCGCATCAAGGCAGCGAAATACCTGCCAGCAGGTGTCATAAAAAGCACGAATTCCCTCAGCTTCGTGGGGGAAAAGAGCCGTCAAGTGGTTAACAAAAGACTCGTAATCGCGATCAACAACAACATTGAGCCCACCGGGCAAGTGGTATTCCAGCTGGGTAGGATCCGGGATTATTACACAATGTTCACCAACATCGGCTAGGGCCCGAGTCAGCAAATTGGTATGGCCTTGGCTGCCAAAGCCAAAAATCATTGAAGCGCCAACGTCGAAAGTGTAACCCTGCCTGCGAAAACTGCCACCACTGCCCCCAGGAATCAGGTAGCGCTCCAGAACCAACACCCGGGCACCCTTAGCGGCCAGTTGACTGGCGGTGACCAAGCCACCAAGGCCTGAACCAATCACAATCACATCCCAAATCTCCTGATCCAAAGGATCAGGAGCGGGCAAGGCCATAGAAGAATTCGACACCGTGGAAGGAGGCATGGGTTAACCCTAGACAGCGGTTACGCAGAGAGCGCGTTTGCCAGGGTTGAACTTAGGCCTCCAACAGGTTTCAAGCTTGGGAGTCCAGGAGCCGACCGTCTTCAGCTAGGCGCTCGACAGACACGACTTCCTTGCGCAGGGTGACTGACTTGGGATCGTGGTATTGGCTGCGGTCGCGGCGAATGCGAACCTCCTCCACCAGAACAAGCTCCTTGTGGGTGACGACCCTTTCCTCAAGGATGGGGATCACGGTAACGTCGCCTTCCTCCCGAACCTGGGGCACATCGCCGGTCACCACTTGGTTGATG
The DNA here is from genome assembly GCA_046338875.1 of Cyanobacteriota bacterium. Lineage (GTDB taxonomy): Bacteria > Cyanobacteriota > Cyanobacteriia > PCC-6307 > Cyanobiaceae > Cyanobium. The sequence goes on from JBKDVK010000036.1 coordinate 1,808, forward strand.
GGCACATGCTCCACACTCACCCGCTCCCTGTTAAGGGGGTCATCTACCACAACCTCGCGGGATTGAACGGACTTGGTGATGCGCACCTTTCCGGTTTCCACCCTCTCCTTGGCCAATTCCAGCGTTTCTTCGACAACTGGGATAACCAGGCCACGGACATCACGAACCGCGTTGGTAAGGAGCCAGGTCCCAGCACCCTTCCATACAAGTTCGTTGCTAGGCAGGGTGATCTGGGAGCCATCATCAAGTCCCAGCACTAATGTTTCGACCCCACCCTCGGTTGTTTGCTGTAACAGCCGGTAGTTCTCACCCTGTTCGCCGACGACGACAAGGGTGGAAGCGTTTACAGGGTTGTCAAAGGCACTCACTTCGGAACTCCGAGGACGGGAAAGGGCAGGAAGGGGAGAAGGGGAAGGCTTGAGTATCGAGCCACTGAAGGATTCCAGCGCCGAAGGTGCTGGAACTTGGGAGGCAGGCTCGGGTGCCGGCTGTGATGGGGTAGAGCTCGACGAACGATCTTCGCTATCGCCAGAACGAGTAAAGCCGAGCAAGGACAGTAACTCTCTCAACATTCCATTCACAGTCGATCAAATCCATTCTACTGATCAGTACGGAGAAAAGGGCCCTTTAGGGGAAAATTCCCACTGTAAGAGCCCAAAAACTGCACAGATCGGATCTCCTGTTCATTCGAACAGGAAAATCCTATGGCTAGATCAGCGTTCGGTGGTAGCAACGGTTTCGATCACCTTGCCATCGGCACCAATGCGCTCGGCGCGCACGTCGGAACGACGCACGGTTTCGGTGACGGTTTGGCCCTTGGTTTCGGCCTGCTTGGCGAGGTTGACTTCCTCAACAACCTGGGCACGCTTGCTGACAATGGCACGCTCGTCGAACTCGGAAAGTTCGAACACGCGCTCTTTGAATGCATCTTCCAGGGCGGCGCGATTGACGGCGCGGCGTTGAACGGTGACGGTTTCGTCGACCAGATCAATGGACTTGGCGACCTTGGCCTCGGAGACCACGTTATAGATGCGCAGACGGCCGGTTTCGACCTTCTCTTTGCCCAGCTCAACAACTTCTTCAACCACTTCAAGGACGTTGGGGTCCTTGGCGGCGTCGATCAGTTCGGCCTTGACTTCGGGATGCTTGGCAGCCAGAGCTACAGCGTGCTCGCGGATGTTGACGGGATTGTAACCACCGATGATTTCGGCGGCACGGGCTTCGGCATTAAGGGGCACCTGGGCGGTCAGCAGGGTGCCACCATCCCTGACACCGGCGAGGTAGACGCCGAGGTCGGGCTCGGGGACGAGGTCGGAAAGGGCCCGCAGCTTGGGAGCATCGGAAGCGTCGTCAGCGGTCAGCAGGTCAAGGGCATCACGATGCAGACCGGCGGCTACGAGGTCTTCCAGGGCCTTGGCGGCATGGGCGTTTTCGGCAAACAGGCCGATAACGGTGCGGGTAGACATTTGGTGTTGGGAGTAAGAGAAAATGACTGAACCAAATACGCTTTAACGGATCTCAAAACATCCGTAAAAGTTTACCGAACCCTAAGTCGTGTCGGAGCTCGTTCTTGGTATTTGGGGGAACAGTCTGGAACGCCTAAGCGGCATCCTTGAACCAACCTTAGGGGCTCAAGAGAAAAATGGTCAAGTGCGTCAGATCACAACCCAAGAGCATTTCGCCTTCAGCCCATTGAGGAAATGGGGCACTATTACTTTGGTTGCTGGCATTGGCTTGGGACAACCTGGTGGGATTGCGCAAGTTGATCAGTGCTGTTCGTTTTCTTGCCTTGTGTCATGGAGCACATCCAACTTTGCAGTTGATTTGTAGCGGCTTGAACATTACACCCATAGATAAAGAAAATCTAAAAAAAAGATGCCGGTTTTGCCGGCATCTTGAAAGTCTGTTTTCGTGGGGTCGTCGCAGAATCGTGGCTAAGGGGAATCAGGCGCGGGGATCCTTAGCCAAAGACTTGATGTCGATCCAGCCGCCATCCGCCAGCTCGGCCCAGTCGTTGAGATAACGACCATTGAGCTTGACGGTGCTGCCTGCAGCGAGGCTGCGGGTCACTGCATTGGTGATGCCTGCACCGGAGCGAACCTCGATGGCTGCATCCTGGGTGCGCAGAACGGCATCAAAAACCTTGGCCACAACAGTCTCCACCGCAGTGGTGGTTTTCGTGGTGGTCTTAGCCACGGGGGTGGGGTTCACGTAGCTGCCCATTTTGGTTGCGCTGACGTCTGCAGCCTCCTTAGGACGGAGGAAAAACAGAAGGGGCAGCAGCAACAAAGGCAGCAGCAGCAGAGGATTGAAACCACCTTTGCGCTCGGTCGTCTCTACGACCCGGTCGCGATCACGCTGAACGGCGACCCGTTCAGGTTGCTGCACGGCAACCCGAGCAGGTTGTTGCACCGCGACCCGAGCTGGCTGCTGGTTGGCGACACGGGCAGGCTGCTGGGTAGCGGCGCGATCATTGCGTTGGGCCACTGCGGCGGTCTCGCGGGCGGGGGCCGGTGCCACGTATTCGCGAATGTTCTGGGAGAAACCGCAATTGAATTCGTAACGTTCGCCGCCCTTGCTCAGTCGCAACACGACACTGGAGCTGTCCCCATCTGCGGGAACGGCTGAGGTGACTTCTTCGACTGCGTAGCCACGCTTCTTGGCAACACTGACACAGGCATCCTTAGTCACCTGAACCATGTCTTCGGCCAAGGTGGCTGCCGAGACCAAGGGGGCGTGAACCAGCAAGCCGCAAGAGAAGACCAAGGCGGCGAGGGCAGCGAGAACCGTTCTCGAAGCCGCTCGGAATGTTCGGCCGGTGGCCAGAACCGGGAGAAAGTGGTTTTTCATGCCTGTTGAAGAACAGCCCGTTTCAAAAGAAATGGTGGGGAAAAGAAGGTAACTCCCTAGGAGGAGTCCAGTCTTCAATGAATGTTTATCGGGAATATCGCCTCTGCGGTTCAAGTCTTTACATTTAGTTGTTCGTTTTTTGACTTCACTGCCCGAAAAGGAGCAACGGGCGATTTTAATAATTTGCGAAATCTCTACCCTGAGACACCATCTGCCATCGGGTTCAGGCCGCGATGGGTTCCCTGCCCAGTCGCTCGGCCAAATCGGCCAAGGCACGGTCGCGATAGGCGCCATAGCGCTGCCGCTTGTCGCGAATCCGGCTGGCCAGCTCGGGTAACAATCCGAAATTAGGCGGCATGGGCTGGAACCGTCCCTTGGCAGCAGAAGCATCGCCAGGAGCTGGGGTGCTGATGAAATCCACCAGGGCACCAGCCATGGTGGTCGCAGGCAGGGTCAAAGGTTCCCTGCCCTGGGCCAACCGCGCCGCATTGGTTCCGGCCAACCAGCCCCCTGCCACCGCTGCCGCATACCCTTCTGTGCCGGTGATCTGGCCCGCCGCCAACAGGCTGGGACGGCGGCGAAACTGCAAGGTGGCAGCAAGGAGCTGGGGAGATTCGAGGAAGGTATTGCGGTGCATTACTCCAAAGCGAACGAATTCGGCGTCGGCCAGGCCTGGGATCAGCCGTAACACTCGCTTCTGTTCGGACCACTTCAGGTTGGTCTGGAAGCCCACCAGGTTCCAGAGGCGGCCGTCCCGATCTTCCTGACGTAGCTGCACCACGGCATAGGCCCTTTTGGCACGCCTCACCTCCCTGTCTGTCACGTCACCCCAGCGGGGATCCCAGAGACCAATGGGTTTGAGGGGGCCGTAACGCATCGTATCTTCTCCACGCCTGGCCAACTCTTCGATGGGGAGGCAGCCTTCGAAGAAGCAAGCCGATTCTTGTTCGAAATCTTTGAGTGCCGCTTGCTCAGCCGTTAGCAAGCCATCACGAAACGTGAGGTATTGCTGACGATCCATGGGGCAATTGATGTAGTCGGCATCACCCTTGTCATAACGACTGGCACGAAAGGCCAAATCAAGATCGATACTTTCACCAGCCACGATCGGACTGGCAGCATCAAAAAAATGGCACTCGTCAAGGCCAGTGAAGGCACGCAACTGGTCTGCCAAGGGCTCTGAGGTAAGGGGCCCCGTGGCCAGCACGGTGATCGAATCGGCAGGTGGCAACTCCGTTTGCTCGCGCCGTTCGACGCTGATCAAAGGATGGGTTTCCAGGGCAGCGGTGAGGGCTGCACTGAAACGGCCACGGTCGACCGCCAAAGCTCCTCCAGCGGGAACTGCGTGCTGATCGGCGGTGCGGATCACCACGGAACCGAGTTGGCGCAGCTCTTCTTGGAGAAGGCCAGCTGCCCGATCGGAGGAAAGGGCGCCAAAGCTATTACTGCAGACCAGCTCGGCAAATTCTTCGCTGTGGTGGGCTGGCGAGCGGCGCACGGGCCGCATCTCGACCAGCCGAACCGGAATTCCAGCCGAGGCGATCTGCCAGGCCGCTTCGGTGCCAGCCAGGCCAGCACCGAGCACATAGACCATCAAGCCTGGGCGCGTTTGATGAACAGTTGCAGCTGACCAACAGCTGCCCGGCCAATGTGAAACACGGCCCAGGAGGCAGCCAGAAGGATGGGAGCAACAACCAGAAGCAGCCTCAGGTCCATGCCAGCAGAATTTCGGTTGATGGGATTCTATCTAAAGGCGGCTGGGCTGAGTGGGCTTTCAAAAGCCGGTGCCGCCGCCAAGGCCGGCGTGGGCACGCGCCAGCTGGCGGTAACGACGGGCATGTTGGCGCTGCTGCTCAATGGCCTCAGCACTCAACTGGCGGCGGATCTCAGCAGGAGCCCCCATCACCAGGGCACCTGCGGGCACGTCCCGGGTCACGACCGACCCTGCCCCCACCAAGGCGCCGGCACCAACAGAAACGCCGTTGAGCACGATCGAGCCGATGCCAATCAAGCAGCCATCACCCAAGGTGGCGCCATGGATCACGGCCCGATGGCCAATGGTGACATCGCTGCCGATGGTGACGGGCTGACCGGGATCTCCATGCAGAACGGCCCCATCTTGGACATTGCTGCCCTCGCCAATCACAATCGGCGCCACATCTCCCCGAGCGACGGCCGTGGGCCAGAGACTGGCACCGGCGGCGAGGTAGACATCACCAATCACCACGGCGGACGCTGCCACCCACGCCTCTGGGTCGATGCTAGGGGCGGGCCAGGGGACCTCTTCGGGCATGAACAGCAGATGCACAGGGCCTTGACCATTGTGGGTGTTCGTGCCGGGTGATACCGTCGCAGAGTCCCGTTGGTTCAGGGCCCCAGTGGTCCGGCAAACGGCGGCATCCGGGTCGCTAGCTCAGCGGTAGAGCATTCGGCTTTTAACCGATTGGTCCTGAGTTCGAATCTCAGGCGACCCATGTGTTGAAGAGCTTTGAAAAGATAGGCATTTACATTGCGGCGCAACAGGTCTGATCACCTGCAGATCCATTCTTGCTTTGCCCGAATGGGATCGTAGAAGGTGCCCGAAAAGCGAAGTTGGGGCAGTTCCATGTCCTAAATGCCAAGTAACTGCCAAGCGGGAGGCGTCTCAAAGAAATGGTCCCATCAATCTTGGCGGCATGGGCCGCAACCTTCTAACTCCTTGGTTTCACATGCGTTGATGGCCAATCTCACCTCAGCCCTCAATCGGGCCAAAGGAATGAAATGGCTCAGCGGCCTGTCGGTGCGCAGCCGTGAATGACTTAACCGATGCTCGTAGGGATATCAACCCCTCAGCAGACCGATTTGCCTTTGGCCAGAGGGTGCAGCGGGCGGATCTTGATCCGCCAAGTAGCCCGCCCGCAATGGGTGAGCTGGCCGGCTGCTTGGGGGAGCCTGGGGTGCCAAGAGCAAACTTGCTCAGGCCCCTCTTGGGCGTACCGGTGGGCTGCCCAGCAGAACTTGACAGCCTTTCCAAGCAATTAAACGTTGAGATGGTGCAGGATTTCGGGTTTTGAGAGGCCTTCCTCGGTTCTTCGGGCTGGGTAGTCCTGGATCTCCTCATCCAAGCGGTGCTTGACTACGACAATAAGGTGCAAAGCCACAAAGTCTTGGCGCTTCTCTCTCCGATTTAGGCGATGCCAATTCGTCTTCCCCGAGCTGGCTGGTGGCGGACTGACTACAAAGAGAGCAGCAAACCCTGCATAGCTGCGCAAACGCTCAGGATTGGCACCATGGCGGTGAGCAGCGTTGCAGCGCTAATTGCGATCGCATCATAATGCAAGCGCAGCCCCATGCAGACAGTCTTGGTTAGGCAATCGAGTTCGCTGTGCAGTACCTCAACCTACTTATACTGGGATTCACGTCCGGGCCGAGTCGTTGTCTAAAAGATTGATCCGTTAGGTTCACTTCCACGAAGGGGAAGCCAGCATACAGAAATTTGCGGCTCAGACCGACCCCACAAGAGCTTGTGCCTTCAATAGCGAAGACGGGGTTGGAGCCAAAATCCTCAATCCAGTTTATCAGATCGTCCTATCCCTTGTGACTTCGCCACGCTGGCCTGCGACAATTTGGGTTATTGGTGAATAACAATGCTCTCAGAGCATGCCTCCATTGGGGGCTAGGGTTACGGCCACGTGATGGTCCTTGTGGGTGTCGATGCCGATCACGACCTCAGGTGCTTGGCCCTTGCAGACCTGTGCCAGTGTTGGTGATGCCATCACTTTTTGATGGTGGTGGGGAAAGATCAATCAGCTGGGAAGCCGGACAAGACTGTTTGGCTCTTGGGCTTCCGCAAAGGCGAGGCCCAATCGAAAAGAAGCGGTTGGGGCCTCTCGACCAGGCTCCTATTAGGTCACTGGCCACTTTGCAGAACGGCCCCGTCAATCAAGGGCAACTTATCTTCTGGAAGACAATGACAGGGAGTCGTGTCGGCCTAGGGGGGGTCAGACCTGAACATCAGAGGTTCCCTGGATTAACCCAGACATGCTGGGCAAGTTGCATAATGATGTCAGCGACGCGGTGCTGCTGAATTTTCCCACAGTTGCCAGGCCAGCGGTTTATGCCGCTAGGCAACTATATAGGCAGTTTACTGCTGAAGAGCGGGGGTTTATCGGCATCGGTTTCTGGTTCTGGCGCAGGCGGCACGCAAACAGAAAGTCTGTCGACCCGACCTGATGCTCTGATCCTCGATGGGTCACGGGTGGTGCGATACCTAGTCCGAGGCTTCCTGAGGCTTGTTCAGCCACCAGCCTTCCCCAGCAGCTGCGTCGGCCGCGCCATCAAAATCCCCTATTTCCCAGTTCCCGGCACCATCAACCACGAGCTGGCCGTCATGGGCGATGGGTCTAGGGTTTGATCAGGCGCCGCCATATCTCCCAGATCACTTGGTATCACATAGATCTGGGCGTATTTGAAGGGGGCTGGAGGGTGACCTACGCAAACCAGGAAACTGGCCGTAGGGCCCTTCGTGATGGGAGGATGGCAAAGCATGAGCGCTTCGTTCCAGCCCGATCACCATTCAGCTCCATAAGTTTCAGGGATCCCAACGAACCTCTCGAAGAATCGACATCACCCATGCCAGCCACCTCTGCAAACAACCAGGGCAAAATTCGACCTTTGATTTGCTTTATCGGTACGCTGAGGGCACTAGACATCACTGCAGATAGTCTGAAAAAGCACTTAATTGATCCTCTTGATGCTGATGTTGCTGTCTGTGTTTCGAGGATTTCAAATGAAGATGAGGCCAAGCTTGCAGTACTGCCCCAGGAGAAAATTGTCGATTGCTGCATATATGAAGATGCTGATACAGGCTATCAACAACTATGCGACTCGATCAGCAGACAAAGATTGGGTGTCATGCCGTCTTATCCCTGGCAAAAACTATTAACAATTGATGGGAATTGGCTGGGCGGACTGAAAGGAATTCCAGGCTCTGGCATGCACCTAAACTATAATTATTATAAACTTAAACAAAGACTTCGATCTCTACACATCCAAGAGAGAAAATACACCCATTTTATCATTACGCGCACAGATTTGCAATGGTTAGCATCCCATCCACCACTTCAACTGTTAAATGATTACTTGATATGGATTCCTGAAGGCGAAGATTATCACGGCTACAACGACCGGCACGCAGTATGTAGCACACGAAATGTAGACAGCTATCTTAATTTTTTTGACGACATGATTAGTGGCGAAGCTTATCAGTATTTGAGCCCTTATAAAATGCTCAATCATGAATATCAGATTAAGCTGCATTTAATTCACGAAGGCATTCGGGTCGGTCGATTCAAAAATCTTGCCTACATCGTCGGAGGTGATATGATACATACAAATTGGTCTGGGTTGAAACTCAAAGAGATAGAAGGCATTACTTATTATTGCAAATATCCTGGTGAAGTGGACAGCTCAATTGCTAACACCAAAGCCCTTGCCGAACACAGAAATCCGCAGCTACTCATCATTAAGCCAAGGCCAATCAAATCAAGACTTCCCATCTGGAAAGCACGTCTGCGTTCCCTCTGCACTTCTCACGCACGCTCTTAAAAGTCCAAGCGCAACTTCAACACAGCTTCAGGCTCCATTAACACCCTTTAGGACCCAGCAAACCCTCCTCAGCTATGAGCACAACCAACAGATTTGCCGTTGTCATCACTTCAATCTTCAACCCAACCAAGGCCGTACTGGAAATTTCAAGACACAATTCCGATGACAACTTTGATTTCATCATCGCCGCTGACAAAAAAAGTCCCGAAATCTACGATATACCCAACTGCATTTACTACACCCTAGAGCAACAGCAAAATGACATCTTCTCACTCGGACGTATTTGCCCCACAAACCATTACACTCGAAAGAATCTTGGTTATTTGCTGGCAATTTCACGGGGTTGTGATTACCTGCTCGAAACCGATGACGACAACATCCCCCTACCAGGCTTCTGGACTGTACCGAAGCGGCAGGTGAAGGCTCGGCTGTGCCCAGATCAAGACTGGGTCAATGTCTACCGATACTTCAGTGATACCTTGATCTGGCCCAGGGGCCTGCCTCTCAACAGAATCAAGAATGAGCCTACGCCTTTGGATGCTCTCAAAGTAGATGAATTTAATTGTCCAATTCAACAAGGCCTGGCAGACGAAAATCCTGATGTTGACGCTCTTTATAGGTTAATTTGCAACCTACCCCAATCATTTGAAGGCCAGGATCCAGTGGCACTATCAAAGGGGAGTTGGTGTCCGTTTAATAGTCAAAATACGATTTGGTTTCCAGAAGCCTATCCTCTTCTTTATCTGCCGGCTTACTGCTCCTTCCGCATGACGGACATCTGGCGGAGTTTTGTTGCCCAAAGAATCAGCTGGGAAAACAACTGGTCTATTCTATTTAGCCCTTCAACTGTGTTCCAGGAGCGCAATGAGCACGACCTGATGAAAGACTTCAAAGATGAAGTCTCTGGATACCTTCATAATGAAAATATCGCCAAATCTCTAGATGCCCTTAATCTCTCGCCGGGTATTGATAATATTCCCGATAACATGCTTCGCTGTTACAGACAGCTCATCGAACTTGATCTGATCGATGCTGCCGAGCTCCAGCTTCTACAGGCCTGGATTGATGATTTAGCAGCCATCCCTGGCATAACCGCCCAACCTGCCTAATCACAAAAACCGGCACGCACTGCACAGGCTGCCAGCATCTCACCACAAATTTGACCTCCCTTTGTCGACCACCCTGTCAATGTTCGTTGCGGCTGGCTTACTTGCCATCAACAACAACAGCGAACCGTCAGGCTAGGTAAAGGGCCGAGCCCATGGTGCGTGTTCTGCTCAATATCATCAGGTTCGTGCCGGGGGACTTGAGATGGGCTTGGGCTGATGGCTGGCCGGTACAGTTACCGTCCTAATCATCGTCGGGCTGCCTTGAGGGCGGGCTTGCTTTGTGATCGGCAACTTCTTGTTTTGGCCGTTTGGCTACGTGGCCGACAGTCGCCGAGAACTCATTGGCCAACTTGAAATCGGCACGAGGGTGATTGGCTGGTGGATCGGCCATATCAGCTGGTTTTTATTGGCGGGCTGGTGGCAGACATTGGCCAGCCGCACCTCCGCGGCGGACTGTTTCGTCTAGATCATCGTCATCCCCTTTGGCATTCAGCGCTTCAAGTCAATAAAGATTGCCTTGGCGCCGATCGCCATGGAAGTGGTGCCGGTGCGGAAACGACTTACGAAAGCTTTTGATAGAGCTCTTCGAGCCGCTCGCGATTGAGGTCGACATACATCACGGGCTCGCCGGCTTGGGGCGCTTCCGGATGGCGGGTCGGCCGCTGCGGCCGAGAGGCCCCCCGCAGACTCTGGGTCATCAAGGCAAAGGCACCGCCAGCAATGGCTGCAAAACAGATCAGATAGATGACAGCCAGAAAATCGTTCACGGGAGTCCCCTTTCGCCCCAGCCTAGTGTGACGAACTGTTAAGCGTGGCAAATTGATCAGCGCCAGCCCTAATCCCCCGGCTTAGTGGCGATCACGGCAAAAAAGGGATCCCCCTGGCCGCCCAGCCAGCCCAGCGGTCCCTCCGCCCGGGTGGCCTCGGCGATCAGTTCGGGCATGGGCCATCCCTGGGCCACCAGCACCTTGGCCACCAGGGCGAGGCGATCGCGGTCGCTGCCATCGGTCCAGGCGCGGGGGGCCTTTTGGAAAAACATGCGGTTGGAAAAGGCGATGATCAACTGGCCGCCGGGGCGCAGCACCCGCAACAGTTCGGTGGC
>JBKDVK010000037.1:0-11659 GCA_046338875.1 Cyanobacteriota bacterium
ACTCCGAACCAATGCTCACCGCCATCTAGGTGCCAAAGATTGAAGGCACCGTCAGGGGCTCGGGCGATGCATCCGGACCCGAATCCTCCCAGGGGCATGCCGTGGTTGGGGCCGTCATCCAGGTTGCTGGCGTAGCGCACCGTGTAGGGCCGCTCCCAACCCTGACCCAGGGGCCTTTGCCAACTGGCGAAAGGAGGCTGCCAGAAAGGTTTCTCTGCCGATCGCGGCGGGCGGAGGCGGGGGAGACCGAACGGCGCCATCGAAGCGAAGCTTTTGCGCGCCAGCTTGTCAGACCTGGCGCCACCTGACGAGGCGAGCAAAGGCCACAAGCAAACGAAGCGACGCCTCAACTTCAACCAATGGAGTTGGTGCTGATAACATCTGGCCGAAATACAAGTGATCCAATGGCCCCAGGCTCGTCGCCAGTCCCGATCGAGCTGAAGGCAGAACTTCCTCAGACGATCCATCGGTATCGTCCCGAAATTGATGGCCTGAGGGCATTGGCGGTTATAGCTGTTTTGATTAATCATCTAAATAGTCAGTGGCTGAAAGGCGGCTATCTCGGAGTAGATATCTTTTTTGTGATTTCTGGCTATGTGGTGACCGCATCACTCGTGGCCCGTGAGGATGGCTCTTGGGGCCGTTTCCTACGTCAATTTTACGAACGTCGCTGCCGACGACTTTTGCCTGCCTTAATTGCCATGGTACTAGGGGTAGCCGTGGTGACGGCCTTAGTAATTTCACCATTAGAAGATACCCGAATCAGCAGCTTACGCACTGGTATCACAGCCCTATTCGGTCTAAGCAATTTATACTTAATGAAGCAGGGTACGAATTATTTTGCTGCCGACACCCAATTCAATCCCTATTTGCATACATGGTCCCTTGGGGTAGAAGAGCAATATTATTTACTCTGGCCCCTGATTATTCTCATCAGTGGGTTAGGACTGAAGCCCGCCACACCCGGCGCCCTACGACGCCTGACCTGGATAAGCTTAGCTCTGCTTGCGGGTTCGCTCTGTTTATATTTGGTTTTAAGTCTTCGCGGCCAGACGGATCGGGCCTTCTTTCTCACCGCCGCCCGTTTCTGGCAACTGGCAGCCGGTTGCCTGGCCTTTATCCGCTTCCGCCACAACCAGAACCACCAGCCAATCAGTCCAAACTTAAGCGTCCCCATCAGCGTTTTGCTTTTCGCTGGACTGCTCGCCGTGATGATTTTCCCCCTACCGATGGAGCCCATCGGTTCAATCGCGGCCACATTGCTCACAGGTCTGCTAATCCTAATCCTCAAACCCGAACTGGGCCTCGGTCGCTTGCTTCGCCATCCCCTCAGCCTGGCGATCGGCTTGCGCTCCTATTCCCTATACCTCTGGCACTGGCCGGTGATCGTGCTGGCCCGCTGGACTGTGGGGGTGTCCATGGTGACCTTGGTGCCCATCCTCGGCTTGACGGCCCTGCTGACCCTGCTCTCCTATCGGCTGGAAACCTTATTCCGCTCGCCCCGCAAAGCCAAGATCCCGGTCAGACGCCCAACAGATCCAATAGATGTAACCCTGCAGCCCCAGCGTCCAGGGCCATCACCCATCCTGATCTATCCCGTTTTCACCCTGGCTACCGCTGGGTTGCTGGCGGGCCTCCAGGGTCCTCTCAAGACGCTGCTCTTCATTGGACGACGGGATCTACCCCTTAACGGCACCAGCAATATGAAGGAAATCACCGGCACGCCAATCAATACGGTCAATTGCTTTCAAGAGCCGACGGCCGGAGCCCGCACGGATCGCCAACGGGAGCAATGTCGCGTAGTACGTCAACCAGGCAAGCCTACCCTTTTCTTTATCGGCGACAGCCATACCAATTCGATCATCCCCTTGGGAGAAGATATTCTGAATAGAGCCAATTTGAATGTTGCCTTTATGGCACGTGGAGGCTGTCCCTTCCCCCATTTCTCACCATGGGTTTCCAACAGGCATTCAGAAGCCCGCTACAAATCATGTCCGGAAAGCACTACTAATGAGTTGAATTATCTGCAGAGGCGGGTGCGGCCAGGCGACAGTATTGTCATAATAAATAATTTAAATAGTTACATTGTTAATAATCTAAAAGGTTACACTCTCGGCGCTCAACATGAGCAGGCGAAAAAGGCCTTTGCCAAGGCAATTGAGCAACTTGCGGGCGACATGGACAAACGCGGTGTCAAAGTCATTCTGTTTGCGCCAATGCCATCGTTTGACAGCCGCGAAGAGGTGCGCCTCCCCATGACGGTTTGCCAAAAAGAATGGTTCCGCCCCCAATGGAGCCACAGCCCCCAATGCCAACCTGTGCTGACCAATCGTTCCGCACAGGAAAACCGATTGGCTCCCCTGCGCGGATTGCTTGACCAACTCGATCAATCGATCCCCAACCTCACCGTCTTCAACCCCTTCGATAGCCTCTGTCCGCCCAGCCAAAGAGATTGTTCAACCCATGCCGGCGAACGCATGCTCTTCAGCGACAGCAACCACCTCACCAATGCGGGCGCTAAAAAAGTCAGTGAAGCGTTTCTGCGTTTTCTGAATCGCCAACCCTCGTGACCCCGTCTAGGGCTGTCGCCGCCCAGCCTGCCAGCAACTGGGCTGACCCCCCACCGATCCAAGTGGTTGGCTGTGATGGCTCCGGCATCAACGGTCTGACCCAGGCCTGGCAGGAGGCCCTGAGCCAGGCCGATCTGGTCGTGGCCCCCGCCCGACTCCTTGATGATCTGAAACGACAGGTGAGGGCACTTTCCCCCGGGGACGGTCCGGCCTTCCTTGCCAGTGATGGCCTGAGTACGCTGCTTGGCCGATTACGCCAAGCCCTGGAGCGGCGGGAATCGGCGATCGTGCTGGCCAGCGGCGATCCCCTCTGGTTTGGCATCGGCCGCCTGCTGCTGCTGCATCTTCCACCTGAGTGCCTGAGCTTCCATCCCGCCCCCACCTCCCTGCAGCTGGCCTTCGCCCGCCTGGGAAGACCTTGGCAAGACGCCCGCTGGGTGAGCCTGCATGGCCGCGATCCCGAGCCCCTGGCCCAGGCCCTGCAGCAGCGCCCAGCGGCCCTAGGGGTGCTTTGCGATCCAGACCAGGGAGGTGCCCTGAGCGTGCGGCGCCTCCTGGCCAGTTCGGGTTTGGAGGCGGCATACCGCTTTTGGCTGGCAGAACGGCTCGGCCACCCGGACGAACGGCTCCGCTGCTTTGCCCCCGCTGAACCCCTGCCCAGCGACCTGGATCGGTTGCACCTGGTGGTCTTGATCGCCGAACCGCCAGAACTCCCTGCAGCCGAGACCCTGCCCCTCTTTGGCCTTGCAGACGGCCTGTGGTTGCAACACCAAGACCAACCGGGTCTGATGACCAAGCGCGAGGTACGAATTCAGCTCTTGGCTGACCTGGAGTTGCCCGAGCGCGGGGTGCTCTGGGATGTGGGTGCGGGGGTGGGTTCGGTGGGACTGGAGGCCCTGAGGCTGCGGCCCCAATTGCAACTCTGGGCAATCGAACGACGGGCCGGTGCTGCGGCCTTGATCGGCGCCAATGCGGCTCGGCTGCAGGTCCATCCCGCCGGCATCCTCGAAGCCGAAGCCACTGAGGCCCTGGCCTGCTTGCCCGATCCGGATCGGGTGCTGGTCGGCGGCGGCGGCAGCCGTCGCGACTCCCTGCTTCAGGAGGTATTGCAACGGTTACGCCCCGGCGGAATCGTGGTCGTTCCACTGGCCACCCTGGAGGCCCTGGCAGCGGTGCGCCAAGCCCTTGAGCAAGCAGGTCTGCAGGTGGGAATCAGCCAACTCCAGGCCTGGCGGGGCACCCCCCTGGGTGATGGCACCCGCTTGATGCCCCTGAATCCCATTCTGATCTTAAGTGGAAAGCGGACCTAAAGCGGTAAGTCAGGGCAAAGAGAAAGAGCGAATGTCAACCGGTGTCCCCACCCGAATGCCGAGGCGAGCCGCTTCGCCGGCGCCCAACTCGACCACGCCATCCACTAGATCTCCAGACCCATAGCTGGGACAAGGCAAGCGCGGGCAGGGAGGGGCGGCTGCCTCAATGCTGGTCACAACGCCCGCACGCACAAACACCATATCCAGGGGTGCCAGGGTGCGATACATCCAAAAACGGGCAGGGGTGGGCGGTTGAAAGACGAACCACATGCCATGCAGGGGTGGCAGGGGGGGGCGCATCTGTAGGCCCCAGGCGTACTGGCGCTCGGTCCTTGGGACCTCCAGAGCAAGGCAAGGGGAGGCTGCCACCTTGACGGCCGATGGCATGGCCCCAGGCCCTGAGGCGGCATGGGCGGTTGCAGGTCCAGCCAGGCACCAACGGGCCTCTTTCGGCAGATACTGGGGCGGCTGGCTCGGCCCTGTTGCTTGGACGCCACCATCCCGAGCCCACCCCTGTGGAACCCACACAAAAGGGGCAAAGGCCAGCAGCCCCACCCATCTGGCACCAGCAAAGAGTATTGGTCCAAATATGCTCACGGCTGCTCAGGTTGGGGTGTTGGCAAGCGCTCCGCCAGGGCATAGCCCTGGCCTCGCACGGTCTGCAGCAGGCGGCCCTCGCCGCCGGCCTCCAGCTTCTGCCGCAGGTAGCGCACGTAGACATCAATCACGTTGCTGCCCCCGGATTCAGAGTGGCCCCAAACCAGCTGCAAAATCTTGTCCCGACTGATCACCTCGCCAGGATGGCGCATAAAGAACAGCAACAACTGGTACTCGCGAGCCGTCAACTCGATTAACCGTGATCCGCGCCACACCTTTGCCGATGCCGGCACCAGGCGCAGGTCCGCCAAGCGCAGATCCAACTCCGGTGCTGGATCCTTGGTCCCAGCGCGAGGGGCCTGCAGGGGATCAGCAAGTGGGTCCAGGCGATCCAGGCCGCCGCGGCGCCCCAGCTCCAGATGCAGCCGCAGGCGCGTCAAAAGGTCACTGGGCCCCGAGTTGGTCAACCAGAAATCGTCGGCGCCGCTGGCAAGGCATCGTGCCCGCTCCAACATCCCGTCTTGCTCCAACCCGAGCAACACCACCACCCGCGGACCCCAGCAACGGCGAACAGCTGGAATCCGGTCCGCGTAATGGGGCGAAAGGATGACAGCCGCCGGAGGATCCCGATCAGCTAGCCCTGCCAAGAGAGGCTTAACGGCAAAGTCGTCCGCGACCAGGCTCGTGTAACCGGTGAGCTCAAGGCGGGGACCCAGCGCCGCCGCCTCCGGACCCACCAACAGGATTGGCAAGGCCAAAGGGATGGCTGGGGTCATAGCCCTTGACCAGCTCCCCCTTGGCCGGCCATCTCTGGGGGTTCGAGGCCATTTCCTGGCTTGGCCACATGGGGCAATCCCCAACCGAGCTTGTTGCGCAGCACCTGGAAAAACTCGTGATCAGCAAGCCGCACAAAGCGAACCGGATGGTCACTGCGACGAATTAAAACCCGATCCTCTGGCCAGACATAGCAGCCGGCACTGCCATCCACCACCATCATCAGGCGCTCGGGCGTGGCCGGGAAGACCGTGACCGGCTCCTGATCGCTGAACACCAGGGCCCTGGAAGCCAAGGAATGGGCAGCAATTGGGGTCAGCTGCAGGACTGGACAGTCGGGAGTAATCACCGGACCCCCGGCACTGAGCGCATAGGCCGTGGATCCCGTCGGCGAAGAAAGAATCACGCCATCAGCGGCGATGTCCACCGGAGCATGACGTCCAATGGCGATCTCAAAGTGACACATGCTGGTCAGGGGTTCCCGGTGCAGAGCCATTTCGTTGAGACACAACACCTCCCAACGGCGCTGCTCGCCCCTCAAGACAGTAACGACCAGCATCGAGCGCTCCTCGACGGACCAACGGCCCGCCACAACCCTGCTGAGCACCTCATCGAGGTCCTTGAGATAGGCCTCTGCCAGAAAGCCCAAGTGACCGGTGTTGATCGTCAGAATCGGCACCCCGACTGGGGCGGTCTGACGAGCAGCCGAAAGCACCGTGCCATCGCCGCCCAGGACCAGGGCCATACTCATCTCAGCATCGAATCCGGCCGGGACACAGGCGGCATAGCCCCTGGCCCTCAGATGCTGGTCCGGATTGGCAAAGCCCACCACACCACCGGAGCTACTGACCCGCAGCACCTCAAGCCCAGCCGCTTCAAGCCGGGCTTGGATGGCGGTGGCGGTGGCCAGGGCAAGAGCCTTGCCGTCGTTGACGATAAGGCCGACGCGGGACACCAACGAATTGTCTGACGATCTCAACATCCTATCTGCAGCCATACGCGAACAGAATCACTGAATGCGAAGTCGGGTCAACACAGCCGCAATTTTGTTGCGGAAATCAGCAGGATCGATGGTAATCAATGTGCTGTCTTCTCCCGCCTCGCTTTGGTTGGTAAATGTACAAATTTGGATATAGTGATGACCAAGTTTATCCGCCAGTTCTCGGTAGCAGGTCGATCCGTTTGGTGGAGGTGTGATTTCCACAGCAAATCCGCCCGCCGGCATCCAGGTCATGTTGGTGAGGCCGGCGCCATGGACGCCTATGATTGCCTTCATGCCGGCAAACATTCTCACCTGATCAATGAATGGGATCCCAGCAGTGTCGATGATCTGGATGCCGAAATCTCTGCAGATCGAGAGCATGTCATTTTCGTTTGACAGGACCCGGGGGTTGTTGACTACCCTTCTTGTGATGCAGGCGACTGGGACACTCGTATCATTCGGGAATTTTAGGGCATTGCAGGCGGCGTGCATACGACTACGAACTTTTTCAAGACCTCCTGCCGTGGCTGCAGCCCCCTCAACGACGTGCATAGATTGATAGTGAGTTCGACCCACATCTGCGATCGGAAGACTCCCAGTTTCCAGACCTAAAAGCTGTAGCGATACCAAGCTAAAAGCAGGTGATGGCATGGGTTTAGGCAGCAAGATGCGGTCCCCATAGCCAGCTTCGATCAGCGTGATTGCCTTTGGCAGGCAGAACACTACCCAGTGGTAATAGTTTCCAAACCAATGATCAAGAATCCAGGCCCCTGACTCGACGTTTTGATTCGTTGGGGTTATGGCGCCCTCAGAGAGCGTGTCGATCCCATAGTCCGTGCCGCTGAGGCGGACGTAGCGTTGGCGCCGATCCACAAATGCGAAGGCATGGGATGGCCCTGGTTTGTACCACCCGAGCAGATCCACGGGGCCGATGTCGACAATGGTGATCGTGTTCCCGTCGCTGTAGCGATGAATGACGAGAGGTATTCTACCGTTGATTAAGAGCAGTTTGGAAACAGATATCTGGGACTTCCGGGCTTCAATGATTTTTTGTTTGATGCGCGAAAGCAAACGTCTCACTGCTAAGAAGGCCCGAAGTGAATTCTTGTACTATATAGTATGGCGTAAAGCAACTGGTCTTGCTATTTCCATTCGCCGCGCAAGCTTAAGCTAGGTGAAGTTGTCGAATCCACCTGACACGGCCCATCATGGCTGGCTGATCACGCGTTTGGCCAAGAATGATTTCCGACGCGGTGCCATCACAGGACTGATCCGAGACAGCTTGCTGATTTCTGAACGCTATTGGTAGGGGCGCTATTAAGTTTCTGGCGGTGATCACTCAAGCGCCGGAGGAAGCGATCATGGTTTGCATGTCGGGCAGGCTGCGTGTCCGACATGGTGTTTGTCGGGAGCCCCCGGGCGATCTCGCAACTGCCGGGGTTCAAAACTGCTCAAGAAAGCGCAAATCACTGGTGAACAGACGCCGGATGTCATCAATGCCGTGGCGCACCATGCAAAAGCGCTCGACCCCAAGCCCTGCGGCAAAACCACTCCAGCGCTGAGGATCAAGACCCAGACCCTCCAAAACCGCCGGATCGACCATGCCGCAGCCCATCACCTCCAGCCAGCGGCCGCGCCATTGCACATCAACCTCGGCTGAAGGCTCGGTGAAGGGAAAGTAACTAGCCCGAAAACGAACCGGCAGGTCACCGAAAAAGGCCTTCAGAAAAGCCATCACGGTGCCGCGCAGATGGCTGAAATCCAAGCCTTCATCAATGGCCAACACCTCTACCTGGTGAAACACAGGCGAATGGGTGGCATCAACGGCATCGCGGCGGTAGACCCGACCGGGCACGACGATGCGCACCGGTGGGGCGTTGGCCTCAAGGTGACGGATCTGGACAGGTGAGGTGTGGGTGCGCAGCAGCCGATCAGCCCCCAGGTAGAAGGTGTCCTGCATGTCCCGTGCCGGGTGATTGGGCGGGATGTTGAGGGCGGTGAAGTTGTAGTGATCACTTTCGATCTCCGGCCCCTCGGCAACGCGGTAGCCAAGGCCCGCGAAGATATCGAGGATCTCCTCGGTTGTGGCGATCAGGGGATGGCGATGGCCGGGGGGAATAAAACTCGGCGGAGCCGTGACATCCAGCCTTTCCCGTTCCAGCCGCTCCGCCATGGCGGACGACTTGAGCCAATCCATGCGGACCGCCAGTTGGGCCTGAACCCTCTCCTTGAGGTCATTGGCCCGCTGTCCAACCAGGGGACGTTCTTGCGGCCCAAGCCGTCCCATGCTGCCCAAAACGGCCGAAAGGCGACCCTTCTTGCCCAGCAGGCTGACACGTAGTGCCTCAAGATCAGCCTCCGTGGCGGCAGCAGCGATCGTCTGCACCGATTCCAATTCCAGATCCGCCAACTGGTCGGTGAGCTGCTGCAGGCTGACGGTGGCGCTCACGGCGAGAAAGAGAGAGAAAATGACTTTAGGAAGCCGCCGGCTCCACCTACGGTGCGGTAGTTCCGGGCCCGACCATGGCTGGTTTAAGCATC
Source organism: Cyanobacteriota bacterium (assembly GCA_046338875.1). Classification (GTDB taxonomy): domain Bacteria; phylum Cyanobacteriota; class Cyanobacteriia; order PCC-6307; family Cyanobiaceae; genus Cyanobium. The sequence goes on from JBKDVK010000037.1 coordinate 8,775, forward strand.
CTGATCAGCAATGACGACGGGGTTTTCGCCGAGGGAATCCAGGCCCTAGCTGCCGAAGCCGTGGGCCGCGGCCACCGGGTCACTGTGGTCTGCCCAGACCAGGAGCGCTCCGCCACGGGCCATGGCCTCACCTTGCAGACCCCCATTCGTGCGGAGCGGGCCGACGAGCTGTTTGCTGAGGGTGTCACAGCCTGGGCCTGCAGCGGCACCCCCTCCGACTGCGTCAAGCTGGCTTTGTTCAGCCTGATGGACCAGCCCCCAGATCTAGTGCTTTCGGGCATCAACCACGGCCCCAACCTCGGCACCGACGTCCTTTATTCCGGCACCGTCTCGGCGGCCATGGAAGGGGCTATTGAGGGCTTCCGTGCCCTGGCCGTCAGCAGCGCAGACTTCCAGTGGCGCCACTTTGAGGCCGCCGCCGTGATTGCCCTCAATGTGGCCGAAGCGATGCTGGATCACCCATGGCAGCCGGGCCTGCTGCTCAACCTGAACGTGCCTGCCCGTCCTGCCGCCGAAATCGGTCCACTGAGCTGGTGCCGGACTGCGGTTCGGCGCTATGTGGATCAATTTGACAGGCGCCAGGATCCCCGGGGTCGCACCTATTACTGGCTTGCCGGTGAGGTGGTCGATGACAGCGAAGCAGGCCTAACTGCCCCAGCTGAATGGCCCACGGACGTCTCGTGGATCGCCGCAGGCGGCGCCTCCTTGACACCTCTGCAACCGGAGCTGTTCTGGCGGGGAGAGGCCAGCTCCCTGCCCCCTGCAAGCGCTCTGGTACCGCTCAAGCCCGACGGTGGATCCTCTGCAACATCCAGAGGCTGAAGCCCAGGCCAATCAGATGGGCGAACAAAACCTGGGTGTTGCTCAACACCGAGAGCATCTCGATCGAAGTGATCGGAAAAGTGCTGATCGCCCCCCGGCCCATCCCTGGGTTCATCATGGGTCCGAACAGCCCCGGAGCTTGGAGAGAGGCTTGCAGGAAGAGGCTGCCAGCCAAGGCCTGGTAGCCAACTGCCGCCAGGCTGAGGCCGATCAGGTCTGCGATCAAACCCCGTTTGATCAACCGCCTGGTCTCCCCCTTGCTGGGCTTCACCGGACTGGCCAAGGCCCGCCCGCAGCGGACCACCAACCAGCCCTGCCAGAGACTCCAAAGCAGTACGAAAAACGACAGGGTGGATAACGAGAGTCCCGGACCCAGCCCCAAGGCCCGATCAGCATTGACGACGACACGGCTGCCGATGCTGTTGAACATCAGCACGCCGATCACCACCACACCTAGTACCAGTTGGGTCCAGAAGCGAACCCAGCCGGCTCGGCGCAGGGCGAAGGAAATCGTTTGCAACTCAACCGAATCGGCCATGAGAGCCCCAGGGCAATCTCCCAAACTTGCCATGGGAAGATCTTGGGGGCGAGAGCAAGGCTCGACCGTCCCGATGCAACGGTGGTGATCCCCCTGCACACGCCCTCCGAGGCCCTAAGGCCCACCGCGATTGCGCTGGGCAGCTTTGATGGCCTCCATGCCGGCCACCGACGGGTAATCGCGGCCGTCAGCCCCAGTCCCGCACCGCTGGTGCCGACGGTGGTGAGTTTCTGGCCCCACCCCCGCGAGGTCCTCCATGGGGAGACCCGGCTGCGCCTGGACCTGCCAGAAGAAAAACTCGAACTGCTCGAACCCCTAGGCATTCGCCAACTGGTCCTAGTGCCCTTCACCTTGGCTTTGGCCAGCCTCAGCCCGGAAGCCTTTGTGAAAGAGGTGTTGGGGCAGCAACTCGATGCCCGACGGGTCGCCGTTGGTGAAAACTTCCGATTTGGGGCCAAACGCAGCGGCGACTGCCACGATCTTGTACGCCTGGGAGAGCGCCACGGTATTGCCGTGGAAGTGGTTCCCATGCTGTGGGACCAGTCCAAACGAATCAGCAGTAGCCGCATCCGCCAAGCCCTCTCAATGGCGGATCTGAAGGAGGCCCGGCGCCTGCTCGATCGCCCCTACCGCTTTCGGGGTCGGGTTGTGATGGGGCGAGGTCTAGGGCGCCAACTGGGCTGGCCCACCGCCAATCTGCAGGTGGATGGCCGCAAGTTCTTGCCGCTAGAAGGAGTTTACGCCGCTTTGGCCTGGAGGGTGGGAGTTGTGGAGGGCCCCATGGCCGCCGTCATGAACCTGGGCCCCCAACCGACGATCGACCCCACGGCCCCGTCGGCCGTGGAGGTGCACTTGCTCGACCGTCAGCTGGATCTGGTGGAAGCCAGCCTGGTGGTCGAACCAATCAGCCTGCTGCGCCGCCAGGAACGATTTGCCGATCTGGCTGCCCTGACCAGCCAGATAGCCCAGGACGCCCAGCAAGCTCGCCAGATCTTGGCCGCGAGATCAGCTGGTCGAATAGGCGTGGGTGAGTCCCCAACCGATGAACAGGGCGATGGCTCCGAGCAACAGGATGCCTGAAATCAAAACCCCCATGGGGTTCTCCCCCCCCGTGGCATCCAGAGGAGCAGGAGCGGGGGCCAACCCATAAGATTGGGCCAGCGGGGTGCTAGCAGCCCCAGCCCCTTTGATACTGGCCACGGATGGTTTGTTGGGTGATCCGGGCTCGACAGCCATCCTGGTTCAGCGCTTCACGCCCAGCCTAGCCAGTTGCGGCGATTGGGACCGGAGCCATCTTTTTTGAGCCCCTCTCCAGGCCATGTCCCATCCCCATGCAGCCCAGGCCCCGATTGAGCGCCTGATCGACGCCAACCTGGATCGCGCTCGAGAAGGTTTGCGGGTCATGGAGGAATGGGCCCGCTTTGCCCTGGAACGACCCGATCTTGTCTGGCGCTGCAAGGACCTGCGCCAGCACCTGGGCCAACTCCATGACGAACGTTACAAATTCGCCCGAGATGCCGCTGGT
>JBKDVK010000038.1:0-4803 GCA_046338875.1 Cyanobacteriota bacterium
CCGGTTGGATCGAGCATCCCATCGATCAAGGTCACGTCAACGCCGGCTTCGCAGAGTGACTTTGCGGCACCCCAGCCAGCCCATCCGCCTCCGATGACGACCACATGAGATTGTTTTCTGTCGGGCATGGTGTCTTCAGGCATGGCTTGTTCTAGCTGACAGCAGCGCTGCGCGCGGCTTCTGCCAGGCTTCTGGTGAGGCCCACGAAGCCTGACTCAGCTCCCTTCAACGCAGAGCTGCCTACCCATGAACGAACTCCCCATCTGGGATCAGCTCCTGCGCCGTTACGTGGACCAGGCTGGGCGTGTGGATTACGAAGCCTGGAGCACCCACCACCCCCAGGCCCTCTGCCGCTGGCTGGCCCAGCAATCTGCCGTTACCAACGGGCCTGAGGATCACCTCGCCCACTGGATCAACCTCTACAACGCTTTCACCATCCAGTCAGTGCTCTCGGCTTATCCGATCGCATCGATTCGCCCCACCCTGATGGGGCTACCGAACTGGATCGCTTTCCTCCGCTTCTTCCAGCGGCGCGTGCATCGCCTTGGCAATCAGTTATTCAGCCTGGCGCAGATCGAAAACAGGATGCTGCGCCAGATCACCGCTGATCCCCGCATTCACTTCGCGATTGTCTGCGCCTCCATCGGTTGTCCGCTGCTGCGCCACGAGGCCTACACGCCGGAGCGGGTGGAAGAGCAACTGGAGCAGGATGTGACCCGCTTCATCAACAACCCCGCCAAGGTGCGATTCGATGCCGACAGGGGCGTTCTGCACTGCAGCAAGATCTTCCGGTGGTACAAGGCTGATTTCCTGGCGGTTGCGCCTTCCCTGCCCGACTACATCCTTCCCCGCCTGCAAGGGGTTTCGGCACCGCTTCATCAACCCCGGGTCGCGTTTCTGCCTTATGACTGGAGCCTGAATCAGCGGATGTCCTCGTAGAAGCGCTTGAGGGGCGCCGGTGGCATGCCCAGACCCCAGAGCAAGCCGATTGAGAGATAGATCGCAGCGGCCTTGCCGGCGCCCCAGCGCTGCACCCGCCGGTCGGAACTGATCACCACCCGGTTGATCAGCCGGATGCGGCCCTGCTTCAGCAGCCGCAGGCAGAGATCCCCATCCTCCAGGATCGGAAGGTCTTCGTTGAAGCCACCCACCTCGCAGAAGGTTTGCCGCCGACAGATCATCACCTGATCGCCGAACAGCAGACGCAGTCCACGCCAGTACAGGTGAGGACGAAACAGCAATGGCGCCAGATGGGTCTTGAGCAGGTTCAGGGCCGAAATCCCCCAGCGGGTGGTGTCTTCGCCACTCATCAGTGACACGAAGCCAGCCCCGGCAATGGCCCGGTCCTCAAGCACCCGCTCCGCGATCGCCACTAGATCGGTGGGAACGAGGGTGTCGGCATGCAGAAAGCAGAGCAGGCTGCCGCGGGCCAGCCGCGCACCTGCATTCATTTGAATCGCCCGGCCCGCTGATTCACAGGTGATGACCGCCACACCCGCTGCGGTGGCGATCGCCCGGGTGGCGTCGCTGCTGCCGCCATCCACCACCAGCACTTCGAGGGCCGGTGGATCGAGGGCACGCACATTCGCCAGCGTGCGTTCCAGGCTGGCGGCCTCGTTCAGGGTGGGAATGATGATCGACAGTGGCGCCATGCCAGTGCCTCTCATCGGTGCGGCTTCAGGAGCAGACCCCAGAAGCGATTGAACGGATGTACAAGCGTGGTGGGTAGGCCCTCATGCACTAGCTGATGCCCTTGGTTCACCCATTCAAACAGCCCTCCCTCCAGATTTACGGCCTTCCGGAAGCCCCTCTCCCGCAGCCGTTTCACCAAGGCAGCACTGCGCACCCCCACCGCACAGCACACCAGGATTGGCCTCTCCCACGAGGCATTGCCCAGCGGGCCTGAGTGGGGAATCTCCTCCCCATCGCCGATCAACACCGCGCCCGGGAGGCAACTCACATTGAATTCGGCGGTCGTGCGGGCGTCGAGAACCAACCAATCGCCAGCCTGCTGCATCGCCAGGATCTTTTGCAGGCGATCAGGACGAATGGATGGAACCGTTGAATAGCGCAACCGGATCCACTGCTTCAGCCAGAACCACACGAAGCTTTGCATCGCGCCCCAGCCAACGGCCGATCAAAACGGCAGATCAGAACGATCAGATGCTGAATATTAGTCGCAGCATCGCGAATCCCGTCAGAGCCGATGACCTGATCGGTCCTCAGACGGCCTGATGGGGCAGCTGAACGCCAGTGGGGGCAGCGGTAGGGGCGTTGGTGTCAGCCGACATCGAAAACCCAGATGCCGTCTTGATCGCACTGGCCCGCGCCAACGACTTCCGCATCGCTCCCGCCATGATTCAGGCCGTGTTGGAGCGCTGTGATCCATGAGATCAGCTACAGCATGTCCTGAAATCTGTCCACGTAATCGGGGGAACTTCCAATCAATCTGGCGCATCTGCACGGCGATACAGCTCCACACCGGCTCGCTCGATGTGGGCCAGTAGGGCGGGGTGATGAATCGAGGCCAGCCAGGAGAGATCGATCATCCATGGCAGCAGCAGGTCATCGAGATCGGCGTCGATGCGGGCCAAGGCGGCGGCGCTGATGGCGGAGCCGATCAGGGTGAGATCAATATCGGAGGCGGGGCGATGGCAACCGAGGGCACGGGAGCCGTAAAGGATGGCGGCTTCCACCTCGGCATGGTTGGCGAGCACCTGACGGATGGCCCTGATCGCCGCTTCCGGCAGGCCGGTGGCCTCGGATGTCACCAACGGGAGTCTGGCTGTCATGACACCTCTTGGCCTAAAGCCCTGAAACGCTCCCGCAAGGCGGCGAACATCGGTGCGTAGCGTTCGATCACGTCGCGGGCGATCGCTTCGGCCTGCTCAAGGTTGTAGGTGTGGGACGACTGATTGCGGGCCTTGATCATCGCCATCCAGCCTTCGCCATCGCTGATCAGATCGTTCTGGAACGCCAGGCGGGTGGCATCCCGTGAACCGATGATGCCTTCAATCCCTTGGTGCTGCAGGTAGTCCTTGAGCAGATTCCAGGCGAGTTCATGGCTGAACTCGAAACCCTGGATCAGGCCCTGCTGCTCCAGCTCGCTCAGCGGCCGTTGCCGCGCCAGATCCACGCCGCGCTCCAGCACCTGGAGGGCCCGCTCAAAGCTGTCGAACCGCTGGCGCCAGCGGATGTCTGCATCTGCCATGGGGCCAGGCTAGGGAAGGCGCCACCGCCAGGCAGCTCACCCCGCGGAAGCGCTAAAGAGCACTCTTAACCGTACGGTTCACCGTATGATGGGGAAAGCGGTAATTAGTGCGATGCAAGCCATCTCGGCGAACGACCTTAAGACCGGTGGTATCGGCGCCATCTCACGGGCGCTGGAGCACGAACGGGAGGTGGGACTGAGCGTGCGAGGAGAACTGAGGTTTGTGGTGATGGAAGCCGACTCTTGTCAGCGGCTGCGGGAGTGCGAGCTGGAAATTGCTCTGCAGGAAGCCCGCGCCGACCTCGCCGCCGGCCGCGTTGTACACGAATCGGTCGACGATCACCTCAGGCGTCTGGATGCCATGGCTACAGGCCCTGATGATTGATCAGCCCAATCTCTGCCGAATCCAGAGAGGATCTTGGCGAGCATCGAGCACGGCCACAACTGTGAGAGTTTCGCTTTTGATGTCGTAGTAGATGCTGAATGGGAAGCGCTTAGACAAGGCACGGTGGTAACCATTCACAACCTGGTGGATGCCGCCGAAGTAATTCAGCGCCTCAATATCAGATGTCAAGCACGAGATGAAATAAGCTCCTAGGCCTTGAGATTGACGTTGATAAAAGTCGAAGCCCTCCTCCAGATCAATCAGAGCATCGGAGGAAATCTCGATGATCATTCAGCCAGGCGCTGCAGCTGGGCTTTGGCCTCATTCCAGGGAATGCGAGTGGCAGAACCGTCGAGGAGTCGCTGGTGGCGCTCTACCAAGACATCAGCGTGCCATTCTGGCGAGATGAGGGCATCTGGTTGACAGCAGAGGCTCTGCCAAACCTGCTCAAGTAATCTCACCTTCTCCGCCACGGTAAGGGCGTCGAGTTGGTCGCTGGGGAGTTCGATAGCCACACCGCTGGGCGCGTCGATTCTAGTTTAATTGAGCTTGAACTCAGCGGCCAGGGCCGGGTAGTGCTGACGCAGCACCGCCAGCAGCTCGGCGCGGTTCGAGCATGGTGGCGCGTCGGAAGCCGTCATGGCTGCGGCGGGGCTGATGGCTCAACAATAGGCGCCACCTTGAGGTAACCCAAGCCTGGGGCTCAAAGCTCGCCGTTGAATGCCTGGTGCAGGAGGGACTTGTTCAGTTCCTCCAAGGGGCCGAGGGACTCATCGGTCATCGGGTCGAGAAGTTTGCTGCCCTCAGGATGCCAGCAGGCCTATGGTTGGGCCAAGGCTGGGGCTGAGCTTGATGGCGTTTAGATACTCAACTAGACACTCAACATCAATCTTTTGTCCATGACCCTCACCCTCATCCTGGGCGACCAATTGCACCGCGATTGGTTCAGTCCTTCATACCTGAATATCGGCGCCGGCGAGCGGGTGGTGATGATCGAAGACCTGGGGGTGGCCTCCAGCTATCGCTACCACAAATTGCGGCTGCTGCACACCTTTGTGGCGATGCGCCACTTCCGTGATTCCCTGCTGCAGCGAGGCGTGGAGTTGCGTTATTTCGAACTGCCCGAATCGGCGGCGATGCCGTTCTGGCAGCGGCTGGCCGATGAACTGGGGGATGGGCGCGAATTGCGGGTAGCGGAGATCGCCGA
>JBKDVK010000039.1:0-2925 GCA_046338875.1 Cyanobacteriota bacterium
TTGAGCCGCTCTCGTCAGATACTGTTCGCCCTGCCCCTGCTGTTTCTGGCGCTGCTCGCGCCGCTGCCCGCCCCAGCGGCGCCGCTGCCGTCCTGTCTCGGCGAGACGCGCTCGCTGGTCATCTCCAGCGGCATGCCCTACACACCGCTGCGGGTGCAGGGCCGCACCGGCTTTTTCGTGCTGGATCTGGGCGCTGATGGCAGTGCCATTTCACCGGGCACCTTCCTGGGCAGGCGGGGTCCGCAGCCGCTGCAGGGCAGCGGCAATACATTTGCCGGTGTTGATTTCTTCGGTCCGCTGGCGCCCTTGCGCCTCAACGTGCAAGACCACAGCGCCATCCGCGGCCCCCTGCCCCAGGCCGGTTTGATCGGCACCGATCTATTGAGCAACCATGTCTGGACCCTGGATTACGCCAACGGGCTACTGAGCCGCGCTGACCAGGCCAGCTCTTGCGCCGATGGGGTACTACGCCAGGCCGGTTTTCAGCCCCTCTCCAGCGCGGGTTATTTCGGCACCAATGTGGCGTCGCTCTCCTGCCCTGCAGCCCCCAGGCGCGGCCCTTGCCCCAACATCCCCTCGATTCCGGTGCGCATTGGCTCCAGCATGGCGGTAGCCCAGGTCGATACCGGCTACGACGACGGGCTCCATTCGCCCTCCTTGAACATCAACCGCGCCTGGTTCAACCAACTGACCCGAAGCGTGCGGCTCGAGCCCCATCCCGAGGCGAACCTGACCCTGAGCACCTGCGCTGGCGTCAGTGAGCAGGTGCTGGCCTACCGCCTGCCACCCGGAAAAGCGGTGGAGCTGGTCGGCAGTGATGGCTCGGCGGTGCGACGTCTCCAGGGGGTCACCCTGTTCCTCAAGGACACACCGCCTGCCGCCCGCCGCTGCGGCGGCATTGGCACCTGGGACCGCGCCGCCGCCCAGCTGGGCGCCAGCTTCGTCAATGACGGCACTTTGGTGGTGGATCCCTTCAGCCAACGATTGTGGTTCCGGCCGGGGCCAGCAGAACCTGGCGCCCCCGCGCGTTGATTGCTCCGCCCCTCAAGGCACCAGCCCATCGCGTTTGGCTTGGCTGATGGCGCGATCCAGGCGCGTCGCAATGGTGCTGTCCAGGTTGGGGGAATAGACGAAGGCCTGGGATTCCCGGTAGCTGTCCTTGAGGGCCAGCCGCAGCCGGGAGCGCTGTTCCGGTGGGGTTTGCTCCAGCACGTAGACAAGCTGCTGCTCATCGGCGAGCATCCCGTCGGCTTTGCCTTGCAGCAGCAGCTCCGGCCCTTTATCGAGCTCGCTCAGGCTCACCAGCTTCACCCGGCCAGCCAGGGGCGGAATCTTCAATAGATGTTCACTGACACTGCCGGGCCGCACCGCGATCCGCAGCCCGATCAAATCCGTCAGATTGCGGGGCTGGAAACCACGGGCCGCCGGCTCGCGCAGGGCATCCAAGGTGATGGTGCTCACGATCATCGAGGCGCCGATGATGCGCACAAGCCAGGCCAGCAGCACCAGGGCATGGCCGCGGGTGCGACTGACGATCATGTTGGTGCCCGGACCAGAGGCCATCACCTGGTAAATCAAGGCAAAGCGGCGCAGCTGCTCCCGCTTGCTGGTGTCGTCTTTACCCCGGTGCTCATCCAGCCACACCACACTGCTGATCATGCCGATCGCCAGCAGATAGGCCCCGATCACCTTCAGCAACTCCGTATTGATCAGGGTGCTGAGCAACCTCAGGCTGTTGGCCCCCGCTTCAGCGGGCAGCATCAGAGCCAGGCCCCGCTCCTGGAACGGCAGGCTGAAGCGGTATTTACCAACCCTCTCCGGCGCCATCGTCAGGCAGCCGACCCCGATGTCGACCTGATCATTGCGGGCGGCCTCCAGCAGGCTGCGGGGAGTGGGATAGCCACTCATCAGGTAGGCCAGACCCTCGCGCCGGGCAATCAACTCCCCCAAATCCACCGCCCGACCCTGCCACTGGCCCCGGTTTTTCTGAACGGAACAGGGAGGCGATCCATCGAGAACCCCCACCCGCAGCACCCCGGCGGCCAGGGCTGGCAGGGGAACGGCCAGCAGCAGCAAGAGCAATGCAGGCCAGGGGAGCAGCGACCTGTTCATCGCCACCACCGCCACCAGGGATGGCGCGGCGCTTTGGCATGGCTGCCGTCGCAAAGGGGATGGCGCCTTGATCGGCCGCAGCCACACATCAGCACCAAGCTGGGTTGGCGCAGCCGCAGCTCGTAAGACACCCTGCCGCTGCCCAGATGGGCGCCGTCGCACATCCAGCCGTGGCGACTGCGGCCGCAGCCGCACAGCTGGTGCACCCCTGCCGCCAGCTCCAGTGGCTGGGGGCCAGCTGCCGGGCAATCGGACTCTGCCATGTTTGTTGTGCGCAAGGGCCCTGGCCTGCAACCAGTTTGGGCGGTTGCGGCCTGCCTTGCCAAGGGTATGGCAGATCCTGCGAAGCAGGGGCGAGGCGAGAGATGATGGCTGAAGCCTCAGGGCCCGGCCCCGGCAAGCCCAGCACCAGAGAGACCCTTGACGATCGTGCCCATGCCAGCCCCCTCGCGTGCCAGCGATTCAGCCACAACGACCAGCTTCGCTGAATTTGGCCAACGGGCCGACTATTCGTTGTTGGATTCCCTCCTGGCCGATCCCCAGGCCAGCGGCGATGGTCACGATCACAAACCCCGCCAGGTGTTCTCCGGCCATTACGTGCCGGTGACCCCCACGCCGCTGCCAGCACCCCGGTATGTGGCGCACAGCAGCACGTTATTCAACGACCTGGGTCTGGACGAGGGGCTGGCCCACGACGAAGACTTCCTGCGGCTGTTTTCCGGTGATATCAGCGTGGCGCGCCAGCCGCTGCGACCGTTTGGCTGGGCAACTGGTTATGCCCTCTCGATCTACGGCACCGAATACAGCCAGCAG
>JBKDVK010000040.1:0-25769 GCA_046338875.1 Cyanobacteriota bacterium
CCAGGGCCAGCCGGCTGTCGAGATCCACTACCTGGCCGCACTGCATGGCTGCGGCCGCCTGAATGGCCTGGGCCTCCCCGTGTTCGCGCAGCACCCACTTGAACACCTCAAAGATGGTGATCGCCGGCACCACGAGCGAGCTTTCGTCGGCTATCAGGGCCAGGAAGTGCTCGGCCTGCCCACCACCTGTGAACACCTCGATCCAACCCGAGGAATCGACCACCAGCCGTGTGCGCGTCACAGGCGATCTCCCTCACGCTGGAAGGTGTTCTTCCCCGGTAGAAAACCGCGCAGCGTCGCTGGCGACTGGGTGGGCACCAACTCAATCCGCCCCGGCAGGGCGATCACCTGCAGGGTCTGCCCGGGACTGAGGCCGAACTGCTCACGGACCCGCTTGGGAATCACGACCTGGAACTTGGGGGAGACGGTCGTGACATCCATGGCAAAAACGACATACGAAATCCCGATCGATCCTAATTTGTCTTGCGTGCAGCGTGCCAAAGGCCAACAGAGGACGCCGCCAAAACTGAGCCGGGCTCAGAAATGAACCACTGGGCGATAGCGACCGTGGGCCATGACAAAGGCTTCAAAAGCGGGCGGCGGGAATCGAACCCGCATCATCAGCTTGGAAGGCTGAGGTTTTACCACTAAACTACGCCCGCAGCAGTTCGTTTGTATCACCTGGGCGGGCCTGGTGGCCAAGCCTGGGGATTCGAACGAACATCTGATCCATTATGGCCTTACCAGGCCCCCCCGCCTTGTCCGTTCCGCCAAGCCCTGCACCCCAGCATCCGGGTCCTGCCGCCGGGAGCCCCCCAGAGCCCAAGGAGGGCCTCAACTCCTGGCTTGAGGATGGCCCCAAGGACGCCAGTGAGCTGGCGCCCGCCCGCCAGCGGCGCCTGTTGCTTTCTTATGGCCTGGGGGATGCCGGCACCGGCATGGCCGCCTCCCTGATCGGCTTTTATCTTTTCATCTTTTACACAGCCGCAGCGGGCCTGCCCGCCTGGATGGCTGGTCTGGTGCTGATGCTGGCCCGGCTCTGGGATGCCGTCAACGATCCGTTGGTGGGCTGGCTCAGTGACCGCACCCGCAGCCGCTGGGGCCCCCGCCTGCCCTGGATTGTCTGCAGTGCGGCGCCATTGGGGATGGCGATGGCCGCCATGTGGTGGCTGCCTCCAGGCAACGACTGGATGAAAGTGGTGGTGTTCGTGCTGATCTCGATCGTCGCCAACAGCCTTTACACCTGCGTCAACCTGCCCTACGCGGCCCTGGCCGCCGAGCTCACCACCAACACCGAGCTGCGCACCCGCCTCAATACCTCCCGCTTCACCGGCTCGATCATCGCCAGCCTTGTCGGCATCGTGCTCGGCGGGCTGCTGCTGCGCGATCACCACGACGCCGCCAGCTTTTTGCGCGTCGGCATGATCTCCGGCGCCCTGATCACCCTCTCCACCCTGGCCTGTGGCTGGGGCATCGCCCCGGTGGCGTTGCGCTGCCAGCAGCCCTCACCCTCCCCTGGCGCCACCCGCCGCCTGCTGCGTCAGGTGGGCAACAACCACCGCTTCGTGATGGTGCTGGGGCTCTACCTACTGCTGTGGTGCGCCCTGCAATTGATGCAGACCGCAGCGCTCATCTTTCTGCCGGTGGTGATGCGGGTGCCGGAAGATTGGAGCAACTGGATCCTGCTGCCGTTTCAAATCAGCACCCTCGTGGGCCTGCAACTCTGGAACCTCATCTCCCAGCGCGCTGGTCGCCTCACCGCCCTGCATTGGGGATCGGCCCTCTGGATCAGCGGCTGCCTGTTGGCCATGGTGCTGCTGCCCCTGGATGCGGGCCTCGGTGCCCCCACCGCCCCCGCCAACCTGTGGCGCCTGGGGGCGCTTGTGGCCACGATTCTGGTGGTGGGGCTGGGGGCCTCCACCGCCTACTTGATTCCTTGGTCGCTGTTACCTGATGCCATCGACGCCGATAGCGAAAAACCCGCCGGGCTCTACAGCGCCTGGATGGTTTTCGCCCAGAAAATCTGCATCAGCGTCGCCCTGTTTCTGTTTGGCAACCTGATGAGCCTGACCGGCTACGCCGCCTCCAGCGGTATCCTCCAGCCCGCCAGTGCCCTCACCGCCATCCGCCTCTGCATGGGCCTGATCCCGGCCGTGTTGGTGGTGCTGGCATTGCTGGTGATGCGGCGATGGCCGCGCCAGCCTTCCAGCGCCCTCCCCGCCACTTGATGAACACGCCGCGCTGGTTGGAGCGTCTCGGCACCAGCTTGATGATCGGCGGCCAGGCGATCAGTGCCATCGCCCGGGGCCGCATCGGCCTCCAGGACCTGCTGCAGGAATTGTTTGAGGCCGGTCCCGCCAGCCTGCTGATCATCATGATCACGGGCCTGGCCGCCGGCACCGTCTTCAACATCCAGGTGGCGGCAGAACTCTCAAGCCGGGGGGCCAGCATGGCCGTAGGTGGCCTGCTGGCCCTCGGTTTGGCCCGCGAGATCGCCCCCCTGCTGACCGCCACCCTGCTCACGGGCAAGGTGGCCACCGCCTACGCCGCCCAGCTCGGCACCATGAAGGTGACCGAGCAGATTGATGCCATCACCATGTTGCGCACCGATCCGGTGCAATACCTGGTGGTGCCGCGCCTGTTGGCGATGGTGGTGATGGCGCCGGTGCAATGCCTGCTGTTTTTCTGGATGGCGATCTGGTCGGGGCAGATCAGCAGCACCTTGCTTTACAGCATCCCGCCCAATGTCTTCTGGAATTCGGTGCGCCTCTGGTTGAAACCTGAAGACCTGCCCTCCATGCTGTTCAAGGCCCTGGTCTTCGGCTTGCTGATTGCCATCCTCTCCTGCGGCTGGGGGCTCACCACCACCGGTGGACCAAAAGAGGTGGGCACCAGCACCACCGGGGCCGTGGTCATGATTCTGGTGACGGTCGCCCTGGTCGATGTGCTGCTGACCAAATTGTTGTTCGGTTGAGTGAAGCTGGTGAGTGGAGCTGGTGAGTGACGCTGGGCCATATCCGGTTCGCCACCTAGGTTGAGCCCGGTTGCGCCACCCAGGACCGCCCATGACTGCCGCCACCCCGTCCCCCCCCGATGCCGCCGCCCAGGAGGTGGTGCTAGCGCCCCGCTTTTGGGTGCCCCTGGCCGTGATCCTGCTCGGGGACCTCTGCCTGCTCTTGATCCCCCTCTGGGATCCGGCCCGCTGGATCGCCGTGGCCCTGGCCCTCTTCGGTGGCTTCCTGCTGATTCAGGCCGGCCTGTTGCGCCTGGTCTTCACCCAGGACGCCCTGGTGGTGCGCCGCGGCGGCCAGGAGATTCGCCGCTTTCCCTACGACGCCTGGCTCGCCTGGCAGGTGTTTTTCCCGCCCCTGCCGGCCCTGTTCTATTTCCGCGAGCAGAACAGTCCCCACCTGCTGCCGATGTTGTTTGAGGCCACCGCCCTGCGCCAACAACTCGAACGCCACGTCCGCCTGCCGGCCGCCGTTAACCCCAACCCATGAGCACCACCCCCGATGCCGCCTCAGGCCCCGTCGGGGCCTCGCCCCTGGTCGCCAACCCGGACTCCTGGCCCGACCTGGCCTTGACGGAACTGCGCCAGCGGCGCTCCGAGCTGCTGGCTGAAATCACCAGCCTGGAGGAACGGCGCCGCCAGATTGAGCAGGAGCTGGCCTCCAGTTTCGCCGGCCAGGCCGATGCCGTCGCCCGGCGCCTCAAGGGCTTCCAGGACTATCTGGTCGGCGCCCTCCAGGACCTGGCGGCCTCAGCCGAACAAATTGAACTGGTGGCCCAGCCCCTGTTGGTCCAACCCTCGCCCCTCGACCAAGCCCCGGCGATCGAAGTGCCGCCACCGCCGGCCGTGGGGCTGTTCAGCCAGGACGAAGACCTGATCCGCGAGCGGCTGGATAGCTTCAGCGGCCAGCCCGATTTCCAGGCCGAACCCTGGCAACTGCGCCGCACCCTCGAAGCATCCGGCGCCCAGTTGCTGCAGCAATGGTTCATCGACCAGGGGGGGCGGGGGGCCCAGCCCAGCAGTGGCAGTCGCCTGCGCAACGGGGTGGTGACCGCCGCCGCCATCGCCATCCTGGGGGAGCTCTACGGCGACCGCTTCCAGACCCTGGTGCTGGCCAGCCAACCAGAACGGCTGGGCGAATGGCGCCGCAGCTTGCAGGATTGCCTCGGCCTGGCTCGCGAAGACTTCGGCCCCAGCAGCGGCATCGTCCTGTTCGAGCGGGCCGATGCCCTGGTTGAGCGGGCCGACCGGCTGGAGGAGCGGGGCGAACTGCCCTTCATCGTCATCGATGCCTGCGAGCCGGCCGTCGAGACCCCGATCCTGCAATTCCCGCTCTGGCTGGCCTTTGTGGCGGGCCCAGGCGAGCGCCTGGAAGCCCAGGACTACGCCTGATTCCCCCACACCCCTCGACGCCCTTCCCATGCCCTGGCTACTGATCGCTGCCCTTGGCGCCGGCTACCTGCTGGGATCGATTCCCACGGGCTGGCTGGCCGGCCATTGGCTGGCGGGCCTCGATATCCGCAGCCAAGGCTCCGGTTCCACCGGGGCCACCAACGTGCTGCGGGTGCTGGGCAAGGGGCCCGCCCTGGCGGTGTTTCTGGTGGATGTGCTCAAGGGAACCGCCGCCGTGCTCCTGGCCCGCTATCTGCTCGAGACGGGTCTGGGCGGAGCGGCAGGGACACTCGATTCTGGTCTTGCTATTCCTGGTCTTGCTATTCCTGGGCTTGCCGATCCGGGGCTGGTGGATTGGGCGGTGGTGGCGGCGGGACTGGCGGCCCTGGCGGGCCACATCTGGCCGATCTGGCTGGGGGGCAAGGGGGGCAAGGCGGTGGCCACGGGTCTGGGCATGTTGTTAGGGCTCGCCTGGCCCGTGGGACTGGCCAGCTTCGGGGTGTTCCTCGCCGTGCTCAGCCTCAGTCGCGTCGTGTCCCTATCAAGTGTGATGGCGGCCCTGTCCCTGCCCCTGTTGATGGCCGCCTGGAGCGCTCCCACCGGCCTGCGGCCGGCCTACATGGCCCTGGCGGTTTTGACCACACTGCTGGTGGTTTGGCGCCACCGGGCCAACCTGCAACGGTTATGGGCCGGCACCGAACCGCGCCTGGGCCAGAAGGGCCAATAGCGCCAACCCGCTCAGCCCAACTGCCGGCTGCGCTCCGCAGCGGCCAACACCGCTTCAATCAATGCGGAGCGCAGACCGGCCCGTTCCAGCTGGCGGATGCCGGCCATCGTGGTGCCGGCCGGGCTGCCGACCATGTCCTTGAGCTGGCCTGGATGCAGCTCCTGTTCGTGCAGCAAGGCGGCGCTGCCCGCCAGGGTGCGATGGGCCAGATGGCTGGCCAGCAGCCGCGGCAAACCAGCCGCCACGGCCCCGTCTGCAAGGGCCTCGGCCACCATTGCCACAAAGGCCGGCCCAGAAGATGTCAGGGCCAAAAAGGCATCCAATTGGGTTTCGGGTAGCTCGTGCACCTCTCCCACCTGGGCGAACAGCTGCCGCACCCAGTTGCGCTCCGCCGCCTCCACCGCCGCGCCCCAGGCCAGGCCGGTAAGGCCGCTGCGCACCAGGGCAGGGGTGTTGGGCACGGCGCGCACGCAACGCCACTGGGGAAACAATTCCTGGAGCTTTTGCAGCCGTACTCCGGCCAGCACCGAAATCAACAACCCCCCCTGGCCGCCTGCATGGCTGGCGGCCGCTTCCAATTGCTGCGGTTTAACAGCCAGCAACACCACCGGACAGGCCCAGGACGCTGCGGCTTTGGTGCTCACCTGGAGGCCACTCGCGGCCAGCCGCTGACAGGAGGCCTCGCTGGCAACGGCAGCACGAATATCAGCCGGCCCCAATTGGCCCGATTCGATCAGGGGTGACAGCAGGGCCTGGGCCATGCGGCCATAGCCAACAACACCAAAGCTGCCCGGCACCGCTGCCGGATTGGCATCAAGTTCAGCCGATGGCATCCGAGCGACCCCAGGCGGGCGCAGGGGCGGCATCTTGGCTTAGTGAACTCCCGCCGCTGCGGCTGCTGGAAACCACCGTGGGTGAGGCGGTCTCCTCGCTGCCAAGGGTCGAAACGGTGACACAACTGGGGGCAAACAAGAAGATGCTCTCCCCCACCCGTTCCTGGTGCCCATCAATGGCAAAGGTGCCACCGGCAACGAAATCAACAGCCCGCTGAGCTTGATCCGATTCCATCATCGTCAGGTTGAGGATGACGGTCTTGCGCTCGCGCAGGGCCTGGATGGCCCGGGGCATTTCGTCAAAACTGCGGGGCTCCATCAGCATCACCTCGGCCACGCTGCTGGAAAGACCAGGCATGCCAATCACATTGGTGCCGGCAAAGGGATCGTCGCCCCCAAAAGTGCTGCCCAGGGGCGCCAGGGCGCTGGAGGGCCGAATCGGCGCCTGGGGGGGCAGGGCCTCTTGGCCAGCGTCGTAGTCGAGTTCGTCTTCGTAGTCGCGATCTAGGTATTCATCCCCAGAAACGACAGCACGTATACGAGAAAAAAACGACACGGACAACGCCTCTGGTTGGTTATTTGGAACCTAGATAGCGTCCCACAGCGTCGGAAGCAAGCCCAGAAGGGTGGATTCAGCAATTGACGAGCTGGGCAAGCACCGGTCCAGCTGGGGCTCCGGGCTCGGCTCAGGCCCGCGAGCCGAACAGGGCACTGCCCAGCCGCACCCAAGTGCTGCCAGCGGCTGCGGCCTCGCGCCAATCGCTGCTCATGCCCATGGACAGCTGCTTGAGCCCCAATTCCGCCGCCAGGGCCGCGCACTCCTCAAACAGGGCCAGATGGTCGGGGGGGGCCAACCCCAGGGGGGCGATCGTCATCAGGCCCACAGGCCGCAGGGGGGCCAACTGGCCCAGCCGCGGCCATAGCTGCCGCAGTTCCTGGGGGCCAAAGCCCGTCTTGCCCGGATCGGGCCGCAGCTTGACCTGCAGAAAGACGGCCGGACTGAGGCCCTCCTCAGCGGCGATGCGCTGCAGCCGTTCGGCCAGGGCCCAGCTATCCAGCGAATGGAGCGTGCCGAACTGACGCAGCACGGCCCTGGCCTTATTGGCCTGCAGCCGCCCGATGAAGTGCCAATCAAGGGGTCCGAGATCGGCCAGTTCCTGTTGTTTGAGGCTGGCCTCCTGCAGGCGGCTTTCGCCAAAGCTGCGCTGGCCCAGGGCTACGAGGCAACGCATCCTCGCGCTCGGCTGACCCTTACTGACCGCCAGCAGTTGGGTGGTGGGGGGCAATTGGCTGCGCAAGAATTCCAGGCGCTCCCCAAGCTGGTCGGCGGCGGTGGCCAGGGGCTCATCAGCCATGGCGTAAGGAAGCGTTGGTGCGGATTTGAGCGGATGATTTCAGATGAAGGTCTGCTGAAAGAGTTGGCGCCAGCGGGCATGTTCTTCCGGACCTTCGCGGCGGCTGCGGTTGAGATTCTGTTCGGCCAAGTGGCGGGCATCCATCTGGGGGATCACCTCAAATTGCGCCCCTCGGGCTTGCAGGGTCACCACAAAAAAGATGCGCTGGGCATAAAGGGTGGCGTAGAGATCACGACCCTCGCCTGCAGGCGCCACCCGGTACAACAAGCCGAAAGTGGGGTGGTTCAGGTAGCGCTCAGCGCTCACGTGCTTCCTCTAAGTGCCGCCATTTAAGGCCACCGCCCTCAAAGCGAAATCGATGCTGCCGCTGGGGGAGCCTCAAAGCTGGCCGACGGTGCCCCGCAGCAGCAGAAACAGCAGCAACCCGGCGCTACCGAGGAGGGTTGGCAGCAGGCGCACCGGCAGTTCCTGCCGCACCAGGGCGGGGGGCAGCCATTGACCGCCGCGGGCCATCAGGGCGTCAGCCCCCTGCTCTGCCCGCAGCAGCACGTTGGCCAACAGCCGCTCTCCCACGGCCAACACCACCCCCAGGCCCCCCTGCCAGCCCAGGGAGCGCAGGTTGATGGCGCGGGTGGCCAGAGCGCGCAGCAGATTTTGCAGTTCTTCCTGCACCAGGGGCAGGAAGCGCAGCGAAAGCAACAGGGTGAAACCGAGGCGCTCCATCGGCAGGCCCAGGCGGCTGAGGGGTTGCAGAAACCAGCCCAGGGCCCAGGCCACCTCCTCGGGAGGTGTGGTGAGCAGCAGCAGGTTGGCGCTGTGGATGACCGTGAACAGCAAGGTGCCGCTATTGATGCCGAGGGTGGCCGACTTACGGGTGATGACCAGCGGACCCAAGGAGGTCGATCCCAACTTCAGAGGACCCCAATTCACCACTTCCCAGGGCAGTCCGGCCCGGCTGGGGGCCGGGCTGCCGGGGGGGCCGGGGCTGAGCCGCAACTCGCTGGGGGGCCGTTGCAGGCTGCCCGGTGGGGTGGTGCTAGCGGGCAGCAGGGCCCCCAGGAGCCCCACGGCCAGGGCCAGGGCCATCAGGCCCGGCAGGCTGCGGCGCCAGAGCCGCAGGGGCAGGCCACTGGCCAGGGTGATCAGCAGCAGCAGGCCCACCAAGGTGAGGCGCCAAAAGGGGCCCGCCAGGATTGGGGTCAGCAGGAAGGCCAGGGTCCAGGCCAACTTGAGGCGGGGATCCAGCCGTTGCAGCCAGCCCCCCTTAGGCCGTTGATCGGCGACGTACTGGCCGATGGGAAGCTGGCGCAGCCAGTCCATCAGTGCGTGCGGTTTTGTTGCCGGGTCAGATCCCGTTCGGCATCCCGTTGTTGCTTGCCGCGCCAAAACAGGCGGATGGGGGTGCCTTCAAAGCCGAGGCCCTCGCGGATCTGGCGCTCCACATAGCGCCGATAGGTGTCGCCAAACAATTTTGGCTCGTTAACGAACAGCGTGAAGCTGGGTGGACCACTGGCCACCTGGGTGCCGTAGTACAGGCGCCCCTGCCGACCGCCGCGGGTGGTGGGAGGCGAGCGCCAGCGCAGGGCTTCCTGCAGCACCTCGTTGACTACCGCCGTGCTGACCCGCCGCCGGTGTTGTTCGACCACGGCGGCGGCCATCGCAAACACCCCCTGAACCCTCTGGCCGGTGAGGGCGGAGGTGAACAGCATCGGTGCCCAGTCGAGGAAATAGAGCTTGGCGCGCAGGTCTTTTTCCATTGCCGACATGGTGTGGCTGTCCTTCTCGATGGCATCCCACTTATTGACGACGATCACGCAGGCGCGGCCCTCTTCTTCGATGCGGCCGGCCAGCCGTTGATCTTGCTCGGTGACGCCATCAAGGGCATCGATCACCAACATGCAGACATCGGCCCGCTCGATCGCCTTGAAACTGCGGGTGATGCCGAAGTATTCGGGGCCGTAGTCGACGCTGCGGCGGCGGCGGATGCCAGCGGTATCCAACAGCTTCCAGGTGCGACCCTCCCGTTCGAGGGTGGTGTCGATGGTGTCGCGGGTGGTGCCGCGGATGGGACTGACGATGGCCCGGTTCTCGCCGCAGATGGCATTGAGCAGGCTGGATTTACCAACGTTGGGGCGGCCGATGATCGCCAACTGGATCGGTTCTTCGCTCTCGTTTTCACCAACGACGGGCAAGAAGCTGAGGGCTTGATCGAGCACCTCGCCGGTGCCGGCGCCATGGATGGCCGAGATGGGGTGGGGTTCGCCCAGCCCCAGGCTCCAGAATTCGGCCGCCATCGCCAGCCCCCGTTCCGGGGACTCGCACTTGTTCACCGCCACGAGCACGGGCACGGTCTGGTGCCGCAGCCATTCACCGATGGCGGAATCAGCGGCGGTGAGGCCCTGCTGGCCGTCCACCACAAAAATTGCCACCACGGCTTCGGCCAGGGCCAGGGCCGCCTGCTCGCGGATTTCCGGCAGAAATTCGCTGTCATCGTCAAAGACGAGGCCGCCGGTGTCGACGACGCGGAAGGTGCGATCCCCCCAGAAGCCCTCTTGATAAGTGCGGTCGCGGGTGACCCCGGGTTGGTCATGCACGATCGCTTCCCGGCTGCCACACAGCCGGTTGACCAGGGTGGACTTGCCCACGTTGGGGCGCCCAATGATGGCGACGACAGGAAGCGCCAAATGATTTATTTCTGCATCGAGTCCGACTCCTGACCCTAACGCCTGGCTGTTTTCGCCCGTGCTCGAGGCCGCCATGGGCAAGCTGGCTTATGCACCGCATCCCTGCCAGCGGCGGCCAAGACGCTACCTGTAGCGCCCTCAATCGCTTTGGCCAGGAGACCGCCGTGAGAGGCCACTCCTAAGCCACTCCAACCAACGGCCATTACCAAGCAACGGCCGTTACCAAGCAACGCCCACTCCGATCCAGCCCAACCAGTCGCGCCCAGGTAGGCCAGTTTCTTGGTGCTGTTGGTTTGGCCCCCTCAACTCACCGGCAAATCCCCCGGGTGTCCCTGCACCGGGTCAGCCGGTGGCGGCAGCAAGGGCGGCAGGGGGCCGCTTGCGGGCAGGGACTCGCCGCGGCGGGCCAGGTCCGCCAGCAGCCAGTTGACGGCGGTGGCACGGCGGGTGCGACGGGGATAGAGCTCGCCGATTCGATAACCGGAAAAGCCCAATTGCTGTTTGAGCAATTGCTTGGACTCGGCGGCAATCGAACGGGTCAGGCGCACGCTGGCGGCGCGGCTGGCGATCAATTCAGGAGCGGTGGGGAAAGCTGCGGCCCAGTCAGACGGGGTGGCCGGTCCGGCGCTCCAGGGGGCCGGATCGGCGCCTGGGCTGGCCGCTCCCGGAGGGGGATCGGCAAGGGGGGGATCGGCAGGAGGGTGATAACCCAAGCGGGCCCACACCAATTCGCAGACAAAGCGATCACTGAGGCGATCGGCCAAGACAGCCTCCAGTAGCTCCCGGCTCAGCGGTATCGGTACGACAGCCATGGGGGCATACCCAGCAACAGGCTTAGAGCATGACTCCGCCGGGATGCCCATACGATCGGCTTCAGGCCAGGGTTGGGGCAGGGATGGACGATTTGGTCTTGCCGGGCCACGGCACACCGCGGCGGTTGGGCTGCCGGGTGCTGCAATCGCCCCTGGCGGGGGTCAGTGACCCCATCTTTCGCTCCCTTGTGCGGCGCTGGGCTCCTGAGGCGCTCCTGTTCACCGAGATGGTCAATGCCACCAGCCTGGAGCTGGGCCATGGCCGCGGCAAGGTGGACTCGCTGGCCGATGAGCCCGGCCCTGTGGCAGTGCAACTGTTTGACCACCGGCCTGGGGCGATGGCCGAGGCGGCTCGACGAGCCGAGGCGGCCGGCGCTTTCTGGATCGACATCAACATGGGCTGCCCGGTGCGCAAGATCGCCCGCAAGGGTGGTGGCAGTGGTCTGTTGCGGCAGCCGCAACTGGCGATGGAAATCGTGGCGGCGGTGGTAGCGGCGGTGCGGCTACCGGTCACGGTCAAGACCCGCCTGGGCTGGTGTGGCGCCGAGGCCGACCCCGTCGCCTTCTGCCTGGGGCTGCAGGCGGCCGGGGCCCAACTGCTCACCCTGCACGGCCGTACCCGCGAGCAGGGCTTCCAGGGGCGGGCCGACTGGGAGGCGATCGCCCGGGTCAAGGCCGCCCTTGCGATTCCCGTGATCGCCAACGGGGACATCACCGGCCCGGAGGCGGCCCTGGCCTGCCTGGCCCAGACCGGGGCCGATGGGGTGATGGTGGGCCGGGCCAGCATGGGTGCCCCCTGGCTGGTGGGCCGCATCGATCGGGCCCTCCGCGGCCAGGCCTTGCCGCCCCTGCCGGGGCCCGCCGAGCGCCTCGCCCTGGCCCGCGAGCACCTGCGCGCCCTGGTGGCCCAACGGGGCGATCAAGGCTTGCTGATCGCTCGCAAACACATGGGCTGGACCTGCCAGGGTTTTGCCGGTGCCGCCCTGCTGCGTCAGCGCTTGATGCGCGCCGTCACCGAGGCGGAGGCGCTGGATCTACTGGACCAGGCCAGCGCCGGGGTTGGGGAGCGCTTCAGGCCGCCGTCGCCAACCAACGCTGCAGATCTTGTTGGGGTAGGCCAGGAGCACTGGTGATTTCAATGATGCGGCCGCTGGCGGCGGGGGTTTCCAGGGCATCCAGGCAGACCCGGGCCACCAGGCGGCGGGGGATGCTGCCGCTTTCCTGTTGGTCCGCACCGCTGTAGCGAATCCCCTCGGCCTCCAGGTTCGCTTCGCTCTCCTTCAAGCCGCCGGGTCGCACCACCGTCCACTGCAGGCCGCTTGCCGCCAGCGAGCGTTCGCCCACCCCTTTCCAGGTGAGGACCAGCCAAAACAGATTGAGCGGATGCCAAAAACGCCCGCTGCACAACGAGCTCACCAGCAGCACCCTTGGCACACCGGCGCTGCGGCAAGCCTCGATCTGGGAGCGAATCGCCAGGGCGTCCACCTTGAGGGGGCCAAAGAGATCGGGGGAGGGCCTGGCCCCCGTGGCGATCACCAAGGCATCGCAGCCCGTCAGGGCTTGGCTCAAGGCAGGCCGATCCGAGAGTTCAAGGCGCACCAAATCCGCCCCGGCCAACCGCTCGGGCGGATCGGAATTTGGTCTTAAAATTGCTTTTACCTCCCAGCCCCGGCCCAAGGCCTCCTCCACCACCCTTGAGCCGGTCTTGCCAGATGCTCCCGTAACGGCAATGCGCATCGGCACCAGTAATTGCTGAAGCCAATTTAGCGATAGCAATCAACCTTACAGATATCTCTTGCGGCAACACCAGGGCGCCGGCCCTGCCGTATCAGGCTTCGGGTCGCCTAGGCAGCACCCGGCCGGCGGCATCGCGGAGTGAGCGGGGCAACCGGTTGGGGTCGAGGCGCTGCATTGTCTTGAGATCGAAGCTGGTGTCCACCAGGCGGGGGGGGCTGCCGACCAGATCCAGCACGGTGAGAGTCTGGGTGGGCTGGATGGTGCCTGCCAGCAGCCGGCGGGGGCCGCTGCCCATGGCCCCGAGGTGGAACAGATCGAGCTGACCCAGGCGGGCGGGGAAGAAGGCGTGCTGATGGCCGCTCACATAGGCCTCCACCCGATGGCGTTCCAGCAGCTGCTGCAGGTCCCCCGGCCGCGCCAGCACCTCGCCGGGGCGGTCGCGGCCTAGGCTCACGGCCCGCAGCGGCAGGTGGCCCACCACCAGGCGCCGGCTGGCGGAGCGGGCGACGGGGCTCGCCAGAACCCTCTCGGCCCAGCGCAGCTGCTCGGCCGGCACCGTGGCGGTGGAGGCATCCCACACCAGCACGAAGACGTCCTGCTGGCGGATCGCGTAGTGGAAGGGGAAGCCGCCGCTGTCGATGAAGTTGAGCCCGAGGGTGTCGCGGCGAGGGAGCCAGAAGCGAGCCGCCTCGGCCCGGTCGTCGTCAAAGAGAAAGCGGCCGGCGGCGCTGGCGCCGGAAGCGTCGTGGTTGCCCATGGCCGGCGCGAACGGCAGGCCGGCATTCCGCAGCGGCCCGAGCACGCTGCGATCGAAGCCCGCCCACATGGCGGCCAGCCGTTGGCGGCCCAGCCCCGCCTTCTGGCCCGCCACCATGTCACCGGCGCAGATCACCAGGTCGGGCTGCAGCGGCGGGATCAGGGCCACGCCCCGGTGCACCTCGGCGATGTAGGTGGTGGAGCCGTAGGAGCCGTTGAGGTCGCTGATCAGCACCAGGCGGGTACCGCCGCGGGGCGGGGCCGCCAGGCCGGTGGCTGCCCGGGATGGGACTGGCCGGCAGACCTGCCAGATCCCGGCCCCCAGGGCAAGGCCCGAGAGGGTGAGCAGCTGACGGCGGCCAAGGGGCGGTGGCACGGGGGAAACGCGGGGTTCCACTACTCACAATGGCCGCTCAGGGCACCATCGCTGGCGACATCAGCGCCAGCCAAGTTGGGTTTTCCCTGACGGACCCTTGGGTGCCAGGGCCCCTAACCTGGCCTGTTGATAATGAAAACCTTGCGGACGTTCGATGGCCGAGCCCCTGAGCTGCGCAGACCTCCCTCCCAACGAGCGCCAGGCAAGCCTGGATGATGCCCAGTGGCGCGAGCGCCTCACCCCCGAGCAATACCGCGTCGCCCGCCAAGGCGGCACCGAACGGGCCTTTACGGGCATCTATTGGAACCACAAGGCCCAGGGCACCTATGCGTGCATCTGTTGTGGTGCCGACCTTTTCGCCTCGGACACCAAGTTTGATTCCGGCACGGGCTGGCCCAGCTTCTGGGAGGGTGTCAACCCAGAAGCGATCACGGTGCACACCGACAGCAGCCACGGCATGGTCCGCAGCGAGATCCGCTGCGCCCGCTGTGACGCCCACCTCGGCCATGTCTTCAACGATGGCCCGCGGCCCACGGGCCAGCGCTACTGCGTCAATTCCGCTTCCCTCGATTTCCAGCCCAAGGCCTGAATCAGGTCCTGCCCCCCAGGGCTCGGCCCCCCCGGGGCGCCGCCCTCAGCGCCCTTCGATCAAGGCGGCAATCCTGGGGGCCTGGGTGGCCACAGTGTTGCCAGCAAAGACACGGCTCCGGAATGCCGCTCCCAGGCGCTGCCGTTCGGCTTGGTCCTGCTGCAGGCGAAACAGGGCCGCAGCGAAGGCATCAAGATCGAGATAATCGACTGCTACCCCGCAGCCCGTTTCGGCAAGTTCGGCGATGCCACCTGAATGGCGGAAGCACACCGTAGGAATGCCCATGGCGCCCGCCTCCAGCGCCACCACCGGATAGGGGTCTTCTCGAGACAGCAGGGCCAGCACATCCAGCTCCCGCAGGGCCGCCGCACCACAGGACACCCCCGGCAACAGCAGGGCGCGGTGCTGCAAGCCCAGCAAATTCAGATCCCGCTCAGCCTTGGTATGGGACAGGGATCCGGGGCCGCAACCCACCCAAACGCCCCGGAACGGCACCGGGCCAAACCGCTGTTCACAGGCCCGCAGCAATTGCGGGAACAGGTCGAAGCCCTTGCGATCGATGGCTGAACCGGCCATGCCAAACAAAAACTCGCCGGCAGCGCGGTGCTGATGCATGGTTTCGATCACCGCCTGGGACGGGCGGTCGCTACAACTAAGCTCAAGCAGTTGCTGGGGTTCAGTATAGGGAATGAAAGCGGTAATCACCGCACATCGTTCTGGTTTAAGTTGGTGATTATCGATCAGATTGTCTCGAACTGCTCCGGCACAAGCGATCACCACATCCGATGCCGCTAGCTGACGGTCAACATCGCTGCGGTTGGAAGAGAGCTGCAAGCCGATTTCCATTTCGTGGCCGTGGCTAATAACCCTGATGCGTTGGGGATTCAGACTCACAGGGCCCAACAATCCCCCCAAAACCAAGGTGTTGAGGTAGAGGCAATCGGGTTGTTCCCGGGCCACCAGGTCCGCCAGCCAGGCGTCAGGATCCAAGGGCGGGCCCGGTAGAAGCTTGCGCTGCAGCCGTCGATGCCAACGCTCCAACCCTGGCCGTTCGAAGGTGTAGGTGGGACAGATGGCGCTGAACTCAGCTTTGAGAGGACCATCCCGCATCAGCGCCACCACCGGCTGGATCGATGTATGGCTCTTCAACCAACGGATCAGCCAAAGCAATACCAGGGGCGCCCCGGTCCGCTGACCCTCATGACAGACGAACAGGGTTTTGATCATGGCCAGGTCCCCAGGACCCTATCCCCAATCGGCGGGCTCAGCCTGACACAGGTGGCGCTGAGCGCGTCACCAGGGGTCATCCAGCGGCTCAGCTTCCACATCCAGCGGCCCGTCGTCCCTGGGGCGGCTGCTGGGGGGGCCATAGGAGAGGGGCCGGTTGCTGGCCTGCTCCTGCGGCCCTGACTCCCGGGGCCCTGCCCCTAGGGGCCCTGCTCCCAAGGGCCCAGCCTCCAGGGGCCGGCGACCACCTGATCGCTCGGTTTCGGCGACAGGGTCTTGGTCGCCATCGCGGCCTCGCCAAGGCTCGGGTTCCGGGTCCCGGTAGCGGGGTTGGCGATCGCGATCTCCACTCCGCTCTCGTTCTTGATAGCGATCCAGACCCTGATCCCGCTCCCGATCGAATTCGCGCTCCAATTCGCGTTGGCGATCGCGTTCTCGGTAGCGGGGGGCAGCTTCGGGTTCGGGCTCCAGATCCCGATAACCGGATTCGGAATCCCGGTAGCGCTCCTGCCGAGGCCCATTGTCCTCGTCCAGGTAGCGGCGCTGTCGCAAGGGTTCGCGCTCACGCCGCTCCTCCAGCTCGACGTATTCCATCTCGCCCTCCGGTTCGAAGGCGCGGCTGCGGGCCGGTTGAATGCGGCGCTGCTCAACCGCGGTCGCTTGACCGGGAGCCAGCTGGTTTTCGGCGGGCACCGCCGCACCGCGAAAGCGTTCCCGCTCTTCCTGTTCCCATCCGGAGCCGCCGATGCCCAGTTTCTCCAGCAGGCCCGTGCCCAGTTGCTTCAGCTTGTCTTCAGCACCCTCGTAAACAATGATTCGGTCGGTGCCGCTGCTGACCACCTCCTCGACCGCCAGCTCCCAGGTGCTGAGCACCCCTTCCCCCAACAGGGGCACCCCCAAGGCCCCCAGCACCAGGGTGGTCAATTCGCCCGTTTCGATATCGAAACTGAACCCCAGTACCCGGCCCAGCACCGCCCCCGATTCGGTGATCACCTGGCAATTAATCACCTTGCTGTAGCGCTCAGAATCGAAGCTTTCGTTGAGCGAATCAGCCGAATCCACCAGAATCACATCGCCCACCTGGCGGATGCGATCCAGGGGCATCCAACGGGGCAGGCCCGGCAGGAAGCGGGTGAGGGGGTTGTCGCGCAACCCCAAGGCGACCACCTCGCGCCGATCGATATCCACTACCACCTCTCCCACCACCCCCAGGCGACGGCCGGTGTCGCGGGTGATCACCTGGGTGCCCATCAGCTCGGAGCGCAGCCAGAGGCGATCGCTGGGGGCGGCGGTGGAATCGTTGGCGGGGGGGATGGAGGAAGTCAAGTCCGGGGCCCAGTCGGCCCATTGTGACTTACACCGCCAGCTCAGGCCGCCGGCGGCAAACCGACCACCTGGGTGTGGGCGCCGCGGGCCTGGGTGACGCCAATGGTGCGAGTGGCGGCGGCGATCATGGGACGCCGGTGGCTCACCACCAGGAACTGGGCCGCATCGGCCTGGGCCGCAATCAGGGCCGCCAAGCGCTCCACGTTGACCCCGTCCAAAAAGCTATCCACTTCATCGAGGGCATAGAAGGGCGAGGGCCGAAAGCGCTGCAGGGCGAACAGGAAACTCAGGGCGGTCAGGGACTTCTCGCCGCCGGACATGGCGGCCAGGCGGCGCACGGTCTTGCCCTTGGGGTGGGCCACCAGGGTGAGGCCCCCCTCAAGGGGGTCGTCGGGGTTTTCGAGCTGGAGCTGACCTTCGCCATCAGATAGGCCAGCAAAAATGCTGCGGAAGTGGCCATCGACGGCGTTGAAGGCCTCCAGGAAGGCCTCCTGGCGCAGGGTGGCCACCGTTTCGATGCGCAGCAGCAGTTCTTCCCGTTCGTGGCTCAGCACCGCCAGCCGCTCGGCCAATTCGGCCAGGCGGCTTTCCAGCTGCTCCAATTCTTCGAGGGCCAGCATGTTGACGGGTTCGAGGGATTGCAGGCGCAAGGCCAGGGCCCGGAGTTCGGCCTGCAGGGCCTCCAGTCCCGCCTGACGCAGCTCTGCGGGAAGCTCCGGCGCCGGCTCGGGCAGCTCCCGGGCCATCTGCTCAAGCCGCAGCCCCTGGGCCCGCTGTTCCTCGCTCAAGGACTGCTGCTCTTCGGCTAGCCGTTGCCGTTGCCATTGGTGCTGCTGCAACGCCTGGCGAGCGCCAGCCAGCTGGGCTTCGGCGATATCCCGGGCCCGTCGCCGTTCCCCGAAGCGGGTAGTCAACTCGCTCTGGCGCAACTCCAGGCTGGCTCGCCGTTCTTGCTCGGCCTGCTGGCGCTCGCGCCAGGCCTGCCGTTCCGCCATCAACGCCGTGATGGCTTCTGCCAGCCGCCGCTCCTCCTGGCCCAGGGCCTCCAGTTGGCTGGATAGGCGTTCGCTGGCCAGGGCCCGCTCGCGCCGCTCCGCCAGCAGGGCATCGCGCCGTTGGCGCGCCTCGCTGAGGTTGTGGTCGGCGGATTCCAGGTCCTGCTGCAGGGCCTGCCAGTGGCCACCGTCGGCGTTGCCGCTGGCGCTGGCCTCGGCCGCCTCCAACGCCTGCAGCGCCGCCTGCAGCGGCTGCAGGGCCGCCTCAAGCTCCTCCAACCTTTGGTTGTCCTGCTCATGGGTGGCCTGGAGGGACTGCTGCCGTTCCTGCAACTGGCGGCCGCGCTGCAGCAGGGGTTCGAGAGCCCGGCGGGCCGCTCCCCGCTCGGCCTCCAGGGCAGCCCGGCGCTGTTGGCGCCCCTGCAGGGCGGGCCGCCGTTCTTCCAGTTGCCGGCCAAGCTCTCCCTCCCGGCGGCGGCAGGCCAGCAGACTTTCGCCCAGCTCCAGCAACCGGCGCCGCAGCGGTTCGGCCTCATCACCCTCCTGACTGCTGCCAAAACCCAGTTGGCCAGAGCGAACCTGGAGGCTGCCGCCGGTCATGGCGCCGCTCTTTTCGAGCAACTCCCCCTCCAGGGTCACGGCCCGGCAGCGTCCCAATTCGCGGCGTGCCTGCTCCAGGTTGGCGAACACCAGGGTGTCGCCGAAGACGTAGCGGAAAACCTCGTCGTAGACGGGCTCATGACGCACCAGGTCCACCGCCCGCCCGATCAGGCCGCTGCCGGGGGAACCAGGGGCGCCGCCCGGCGCCGAACCGCGCTGCAGGGCCGCGCCACCGCCCCCGCCACCACCCCCACCACCGCGGATGCGATTGAGGGGCAGAAAGGTGAGGCGGCCGGCCCGGCGGCTTTTGAGCAAGTCGATGGCCCGGGCGGCGATGGCGTCGTCCTCCACCACCACCTGGGCCAAGCGGGCCCCGGCGGCCACCTCCAGGGCGATGCGGTGCCGTTCCTGCACCTCCCCCAGCTGGGCCACTGGCCCATGGATTCCCTCCAGCCCCGATTCCAGCAGCAGCCGCAAGGCCCCGGTGCCCCGGCTTTCCTGCAGGGTTTCGCGGCGGCTATCCAGCCGAGCGATCTCCCGCTCCAGTTCTGTTTGCTCCTGCTCCAGCCGCTGGCGGGTGCGCTGTTGCAGGGCAAGGGCCTCCACCAGCTCCTGCAGAGCGGTTTGCTCCCGTTCCAATTCCTGCTGCAGGGCCAGGGCTTCGCTTGCTTGGACCGCCAGCCGGGCTTCCAGCTCCTCGTGGCCACTGCCCTCCGCCCGCCGCTCGGCCTCCAGCTCCGCCAGCCGTTCGGCAGCCTGACGGCAGCGCTCCTGCCGCTGTTGCCGTTCCGCCTCCAGGGGGGTGAGGCGTTCCCGCAGGCTGCGGCGCTCCTCGCTGCGGTGCCGTTGCTCGTCCATCCAGCTGCCGGAGCGACCGGCCACTTCCCCCAGCCGCCGCCGTGAAAGCTCGACGGCGGCCTCGCCATCCCGGCAGGCCTGCTCGGCAACAGCTAGGGCGTCATCGCCGTCAGCGCTGGCCAGCTCCTGGCTCTGACGGCGCAGGTCCCCTTGCCGTGCAGCCAATTTTTGCCGCAGTTCCTGCAGGGCTTCGGCCTCCTGGCGATGTTTGTCGCCTTGGCGGCCCAATTCGCGGCCACTGGCCTCAAGGCCGGCCAGGTCGGATTGAACCGCAAGCAACTGGTCTTCGCCCAGGGCCTTGACCTCCGCCTGCAGGGCCTCCAGTTCGGCGGCGGTCCGATCCAGAACCCCCTGGCCGGCGCTGATGGCTTCCTCCTCCAGCCGTTGCTTCTCCACCAGGGCGGCGGCCTGCTCCTGCAGCCGTTGGCGTTGCCGAACGGCCTCCTCCCAGGCCAGCACCTGCTCCTGTTCACGACCTAATTGCAACCGCTGGCGCAGGTCCTGATAGAGACGGGCCTTGGCGCAGTCCCGCTCCAGCTTCTGGCGGGAGATCAGCAGCTCTTGCTCGACAATGCGGCAGCGATCTTGACGCTCCTGCACTTCATCGAGCTTGCTGCGGCTCTGGTCGATGCGGGTGTCGAAAAGGGCGACGCCAGCCAGTTCATCGATGATGCCGCGACGCTCGCGGGCGCTCATCGACACGATGCGGGTCACATCCCCCTGCATCACCACGTTGCTGCCGTCCGGATCAACCCGCAGGCGACGCAACTGGGTCTGCAATTGCTGCAGGTTGCAGGGCACCCCACCGGCGCTGTAGCTGCTGGTGTAAGTACCACCAGGGGCCACCCGCAGGCGACGGGTGACGCTCCATTGGCGCTGGCCGATGTGGATCCAGGGTCCCTCCGGGGGGGCATCCAGGCCGCTCTCGGCGGCATCGGGCTGCCAGTCACCCAAATCAAAATGGACGGTGACGCTGGCCTCGGCGGCCCTGCCAGCACGCAACACCGTGCTGTTGATCAGATCGGGCAGCCGTTCGGCGCGCATGCCCCGGCTGTTGGCCAGGCCGAGGCAAAAAAGCACCGCATCGAGAATGTTGCTCTTACCTGATCCGTTGGGGCCGGTCACCACAGTGAAACCCTCTTCCAGCGGAATCGCCAGCGATCCGCCGAAGGATTTGAAGTGGGTGAGCTCGACCTGGTTGATGTGAACCAACAGGCCCGTATGCCGGGCAGCTCCAATTTAGCGGAGCTGGCCCGTTCGCCCAGACCCAGCGTGCTGGCCCAGGGGGCGAAACCTGCGGGCTAGCCCAGGGGGCTGGCTCAGCGGGCTGGCCCAGGGGGCGGCACTGCGGTTGGTTTGTACGGCTTGCTTTACTGACGGCCAGACTTCTCCTGCTTAGCCTGAAGGGCAAGGCGACCACAATCCGCCCTTACCCAGCACCCGGCCTTCGCCATGGACAGCACCCCCGCAAGCTACGGCGCCAGTCCCGGCGCACCGGTCCCCACGGACCACCCCGTCCCCCCCAGCAGCGCAGACAATCCGATCGGTACCGCCGCCGCTGCCGCGGCCATGGCTCCAGCGGTGATCTCAGCTGCGGGGGCTCCCTTGCAGGCGATCTTCCGCGATCGCTTCGACGCCATTTTGCCCACCATCCAGCGCCGTTGGCCCGAGGTGGCCCGCCACACCCTGGAGGCCAGTCGCGGCAGCCTGGATCAGGTGGTTGATGAGATCAGCCGCCAAAGCGGCGATGCCAGCATCCGGGTCAAGGAGCAGTTGCTTGATCTAGCCCACCTCACCGGGGAACAGGCCCGCAACGTTGGCGATAGCCTCAAACCCCTGGAGGACCAGCTTGAACAGTTGCTGGACGATCTCAACAGCAGCCTGCGTCCCCGTCTGACCAAGCCGGTACGGGAAAAGCCCTTGATGGCGCTCGGCATTGCCGCCGGCGTCGGACTGCTGCTCGGCATGCTGCTCAACTCGGGACGGCGCTCGGCATGACGGTCCGTGAGGGTGCGTCGAAAGTCACCGCCCTGCTGACGTCGGTGATGGACCTGCATGTGCGCATCGCCATGCAGGAGGCCGACCGGGAGAAGCGCCGCCTCATTGGTGGTGCGGTCTTTCTGGGGGCTGGAATCTCATTTGTGGTGATGGCCTCCCTGCTCGGTCAGGTGGCCTTACTGCTCTGGCTCCATGAGGCATTCCGCTGGAGTTGGCTGCTTTCGGCCCTGGTGATCACCGTGGGAAATTTGGTCCTGGCGGGTATTTTTCTGCGCATCGGCGGCGGCATGCTCAAAGGGCCCCTGCTGCCCCAGACCACTGCCGGTTTGGGCCGCACCACCCGGGCCCTGATCGGCCGCATGTGATCGCCGCCTGGCGCAAAGCAGGATCAGACTCTCGCTGTCTGGTGGTGCTGGGCATGCACCGCAGCGGCACCAGTGTGCTGATCAGCTGTCTGGGCCGGGCTGGGGTTCACCTCGGCGCGGTCCTCGACCAGCCCCATCCCCTGCATGGCCGGGGCGTGCATGAACCACCCGCCTTGGTGCTGATGCATGAGGATTTGCTGGCCCACCATGGCGGCAGCTGGCACAACCCCCCGGCAGTGGGGGAGTGGCCCCCGCTGCACAGGGTCGTGCGGGATCTCTTCATTGAATCGCGCCATGGTCGACCGCTCTGGGGCTTCAAAGACCCCAGGCTGCTGTTGTGTTTGGAGGGCTGGCGACAAGCCCTGCCAAGCCTTGAGCCCGTCGGCGTGTTCCGCCACCCTGCGGCGGTAGCCCGCTCGCTGTTGGAACGGGATGGCATGGGACTCGACAAGGGGGTGGCCCTCTGGAGCCACTACAACCAACGGCTGTTGGAGCTGCATCAACAGCAGCCTTTTCCCCTGATTGAATTCGAAGCCGATGCCAATCGGGTGCGCCAGTCCTTGGCGCTGCTTTTGCAGCAATTGGAATTGCCCGGGGCTTTCAGCCAACAAGGGGTCGACGACGCCCTCAACGTCTTTGAACCCCAGTGGCGCCGCCACAGTGATGCCAGGCTGGCCCTGGCGGCCCCGGTGCTGGGTTTGTATGAGGAATTGCGCCAACGGGCCCTGAGCCCAACTTGACCGGCCTTCAGCCCAACTTGACCGGTAAAGAACCGCTGGGCGGCGATTCCATCGAGCCGACCACCGCAAAACCTTCACGACGCAAGATTGCCTCTTTGGCCGCCTCCTGCTTATCGGAAGCCACCATTTCAGCCACCAGTTCTTCCAGAGTGGTCGTGGGAGTCCAGCCGAGCTTGGCATGGGCTTTGGTGGGATCCCCCAGGAGGGTTTCCACTTCGGCTGGACGGAAGTAACGGGGATCAACCCGCACCACCACCGCGCCGGTGTCGGCCCGGGCGCCGGTTTCTGCCACTCCCTGGCCACTCCATTGGATGCCACCCCAACCGAGCTGCTGGGCCGAAAGTTCTATGAAGCGTCGCACCGTTTCCTGGCGGCCGGTGGCAATTACGAAATCCTCGGGCTTGTCGTTCTGAAGCATGCGCCATTGCATTTCGACATAGTCACGGGCGTGGCCCCAATCACGCAAGGAATCCATATTGCCCATGAACAGGCATTGATCAAGGCCGGCATCGATGCGGCAAAGGCCACGGGTGATTTTGCGGGTAACAAAAGTCTCACCGCGACGGGGACTCTCATGGTTGAACAGAATGCCATTACAGGCATACATGCCATAGGACTCGCGATAGTTGACAGTGATCCAGTACGCATAGAGCTTTGCCACGCCGTAGGGGCTGCGTGGGTAGAAGGGGGTGGTTTCCTTCTGGGGTATTTCCTGAACCAAGCCGTAGAGCTCTGAAGTGGAGGCTTGGTAAATGCGGGTTTTGTCAATCATGCCCAAAATTCTTACCGCTTCCAGAATCCTGAGGGTGCCAAGGGCGTCGGAATTAGCGGTGTATTCGGGGCTTTCAAAGCTAACTGCCACATGACTTTGGGCACCTAGGTTATAAATCTCATCCGGCTGCACCTGCTGGATTATGCGAATCAGATTGGTGGAATCCGTCAGGTCGCCGTAATGGAGTACAAGCCGGGGATCATCGACGTGGGGATCTTGATAAAGGTGATCAATGCGGTCGGTGTTGAAGCTGCTGGCCCGTCGCTTGATGCCGTGCACCACATAACCCTTCTCCAGCAACAGCTCCGCCAGATACGAACCGTCCTGTCCTGTGATGCCCGTGATCAGGGCGATCTTGGTGTTGGAAGCGGAGCCGTTGGCGCTGGTCATGGAGGCGGAAGGGGGAGGAATCGGAGAAAACCGGGTGGGGATTGGCTGGTTGCCGGGCTATGGGGTGCGGCCACCCGCAGCGAGGGCGGCGGCTTCGGCAACGGTCAAGGGCAGGGGATCGGAGGACCGCAGCCCGCTTTCGCCCTTGGAATGGCTGCGGCCATAGCGATCCTCGAAACGCACAATGTCGTCTTCGCCGAGATAGGCCCCACTTTGGACCTCGATCATCTCGACCGGAATCTTGCCTGGGTTGATCAGACGGTGGCGGGCACCAAGGGGGATGTAGGTGCTCTGGTTCTCTCCCACCATCTCTTCAACACCGTCCTTCTCGACCAAGGCGGTACCTCGCACAACCACCCAATGTTCGGCGCGATGGTGGTGCATCTGCAGGGAGAGGGCAGCCCCTGGTTTCACCTGGATCTTCTTGACCTGCCAGCGGTCTCCCTCGACGATGCCGTCGTAATGGCCCCAGGGGCGGTAGATGCGGCGATGGGCCTTGCTCTCAGGGGCACCGCTCTTCTCCAGTTGACCAACGATCGCCTTGATCTCCTGGGCCCTATCCCGGTGGGCGACCAGCACCACGTCGTCCGTTTCAACGACCACTAGATCTTCCACCCCCAGACCCACCACCAGTCGGTGTTCGCTGCGCAGGTAACAATTACGGACCCCTTCGCCGATGACCCTGCCGCGCAGCACGTTGCCGTTGCTGTCCTGGTCTGAGGTTTCCCAGAGGGCGCTCCAGCTGCCCACATCACTCCACAGGGCATCGAGGGGAAGCACGGCGCCCAGGGAGGTCTTTTCCATGACTGCCACATCCAAGGAAACGTTGGGACAGCCCGCGAAGGCCTCCGGCTCCAGCCGCAGGAATTCGAGATCGGCGCTGTCCTGTTCAAGGGCGGAGCGGCAGGCACTCACCACCTCAGGAGCCAGCCGCTCCAGTTCGGAGAGGATGGCGCTGGCGCGAAACAGGAACATGCCGCTATTCCAGGTGAAACGCCCGGAGGCCACAAAGGCTGCGGCAGTTGCACTATCAGGTTTCTCAACAAAGCGGGCGATGGGGACCGGTACCGCCTGGCCCGCGGGGTCTTGGCCCACTGGGCCCTGGCCCATGGGTTCAGCGGCCTCGATGTAGCCGTAACCGGTTTCGGCGGCGGTCGGCACGATGCCGAAAGTCACCAACCGGCCCGCCGTGGCCGCCGGCAGGGCTGCCTCGACCACGGCCCGAAAGCGTTCGGGACGACGAATCACGTGGTCGGCGGCTAGAACCAACAGAAGGGGGTCCTGGCCGCGGGCAGTGGCTTTCAAGGCCGCTACAGCCACCGCAGGTGCCGTGTTGCGGCCCATCGGTTCAAGCAAGATGGCGGCGGGTTCCACGCCGATCTGGCGCATCTGCTCAGCCACGATGAAGCGGTGGTCTTCATTGCAAATGAGCAGGGGCGGGGACAGGCCGGGAAGCCCCTCTAGCCGCTGGTGGGTCTGTTGCAGCAGCGTTTTGTCGTCGTTACCAGCCAGGGCCCAGTACTGCTTGGGGTAGCTGGCGCGGGATAGGGGCCAGAGCCGGGTGCCGGTGCCCCCGCACAGGATGACGGGAACAAGAGGCGGACTGGAAAGCGAAGCGTCAGGTTCCATGGGGATTGTGTACAGCGCACTACCAGCAGGCAAGGCCCGCTGGGAACCCAGGGGGCTGGCGAAAAAATGAAACCCGCCAAATCGAGGTTATTCAACCATGGGTGAAAGGCTGAGGTTGATGGCGCCATAGCCGATTCGGGCCCCGGTTCAATGCCCCGGTTCACCGCAGGTCGTAGCGAAGCCAGCGGCAGTCAAGGCCCCCGTTGCTGACGGCTACCCGACGATTGGCCTTGAGGCGCAGGGCGCCGCTAAGGGCGGGGTTGCCGCTCAACAGCCAGAGGGTCCAACCGCCACAGCGTTCCTTCAGAACCCTTCCCAAGTCTGCGTAGAGAGCCTCCAGGTCTTCGTCGGCCCCAAGCCGGGCGCCATAGGGCGGGTTGCAGACCACCAGCCCCTGGCCTGGCGGCGGCACGAAATCCCGAAAATCCCCCTGCTGGAACTGAACCCGATCTGCCAGACCAGCGGCTGTGGCGTTGGCGCGGGCCTGCTCCAGGACGGCAGGATCCCGCTCCCTGCCCACCACTGGGGCCAGGGGGCGACCAGGGGCCAGGGGGCGGCCAGGGGCCAGGTCAGGCTTGACCGTGGCCAGGGCGGCCTC
>JBKDVK010000041.1:0-5707 GCA_046338875.1 Cyanobacteriota bacterium
GCGGCCATCTGGTGCCAGGCTCAGTTGTTCGGGTTGGAGATCTCCCGGAAGTTGTAACGGCAGCAGCCGGCCGCTGGCCCGATCCAAAATCAGCACTCGACTCCTGCCACCCTGCTTGCCCACCAGAGCCAGGTAGCGGCCATTCCAGCTCAAGGAGGGGGAATCATGGGGTTCAAAGCGTCGCAGCGATGGCAGCGGCACCTCCTGGCCTGAGGGTTGGGCCTGCATCATCAGGGACTGACGACCGTGGCGCTCGACAACACTGACCAGCCATTCACCCTGGCCGCTGAGGGCAGGCTGTTCTCTTTCCTGGCCGCCTAAGGCAAGGCCGGCGGGACCTGCCCGTCGCCGAGACAAGCCAAGATCGCCGCAGCCCAAAATGAAAAGGTTGATCGCCAGCAGAACTAGGGGATTGACCCAGATTCTCAATCGTCAAAGCGGGAGCTGTTGTCCCTGCTACTGGGGCCGCGGGAAGGTCTGGGCTCGCGGGAGGCGGCAGGAGGTGCAGTCGTGCTGTCAGGACGGCTGCGGGGGGAAGGCGGTCCTGCAAGGGGCGAGTAATCAGCATCACTCACCTCATTGGTCGCCATGGGTTTGCCCCGCAGGGGCGTCCCCTCAGGAACACCCCTGGGCGAAAGACCAGAGGAGGCTGGTGAACTCGCTGGATCGGGGCGGCGGCTGGATCGGGAAGCTGGATCGGTGCCAAGCCCTGGACGGCTACCGCGCCTGTTGTCCTGTAATACATCTCGATTGCGGCGGCGCTCACCGAATTCTTGGCTGCCACTGCCGCTACGGGAGCTTGGCGCAGGGCGATAGCGGCTGGCGTCCTGGGGATCCGCCACGGCACTGCGCCTGGGTTCCGGTTCCCAGTCATCGGAGCGTGCACCCAAGCGGCTGGCGGCCTGTTCAGGGATGGCGGCGCGGCTGGAGCGCCGAGGCCTGTAAAAGTCATCCTCTTCTTGCCGGGTGGGTATCCGACGGCGGCTGGAGTCTTGATCTTCAAAACGGTCGAGGTCCCGTTCGCGATCCCAGTCCCGCCCAAACTCTCCCCCCCCACGACTGCGCAGAGGCTGGGGCTCTTCGTCATCAAAAAATGATGAGCGGCGCGCCTGCTCGGTGGTAATACCCCGCAACCTGACGCTTTCGTAGGCGAAGAAAACAGTTGTTCCGGCTAATAAGAATTGGCCGAACTGCAGAATTGGATCGAGTCGCCAGCCTTGAAAGAACAAAATTCCGCCACAGAGTAAACCTATGGCGGCAAAAAAAACGTCGTAATCCCTTGCGAGAGCCGGCTTGAAGTTCCTCATGAAATAAAGGAAAGCTCCACCTACCGCCAGCACGATGCCGACAATACTGGCCCAATTAAGGCTGGCGTTGACCAAGGTCGGATCTCACAAGACTCCAGGTTGTCACCACTCTAGGCAACGTCAGAACGCAACACCCCCTGCTCAGGGCTCAGAGGCGCCGATCCACGCGGTCGTTCTGGCTGATGAAGAAGAGGGCGATGGAAATGGGTATGACCACGATCATGGCGCCCCAGACGAGGCTGCTGAGGAAATTGCTCAGGGAAGGGGTCATGGCAATGGGGCCGCTATTGACGCAGAGCGATCTTAGGCAGTGCCCGGTCACTTCCTACGATCAGGACCTGTTCGCTTAGAGCTTTGTGACGGCCACTCCTGCGGCGCTGCAATCGCTCCAGTTCGGGCTCGGCGCCGTGCTCGGGATCTGGACCCTGTTGTTCCTGTTCCGCATCGTTCTCACCTGGTATCCCCAGCTCGACCTTGAACGGGGCGTCCTGCGTTGGATTCGGGTGCCGACGGAGCCGTTGTTGGCCCCGACTCGCCGTTGGATCCAACCGATCGGCGGCGTGGATGTGGCCCCCGTTATTTGGGTGGGCGTCACCAGTCTTGTGCGGGAGCTGCTGGTGGGCCAGCAGGGCCTCGTCACGCAGTTGATGAGACAAGTCAGCGCGAACCTTGCCTGAGTGGCTACTCGCGGCGTTGTCAGGGGGAGAGCATTTCCTGCTCGACGAACTTGGTGTGGATGTCACCACGCTGGAATTCGGGCCGATCGAGCAGGGCGAGGTGGAAGTCGATGGTGGTGGGGATTCCTGTGATGGCACATTCCGATAGGGCCCGCCGCAGGCGTCGCAGGGCGGCATCGCGATCAACTCCCCAGACGATCAATTTGCCGATCAAAGAATCATAGAAAGGTGGGATTTCATAACCTGTATACACATGACTGTCGACCCTCACCCCAGGCCCGCCAGGAGGCAACCAACCAGTGATACGACCAGGGGCGGGTCGAAAATTGTGACTTGGGTCTTCAGCATTGATGCGACATTCAATTGCATGGCCATGGATCTGGATCTCTTCTTGGAGCACACTGATTGGTTCGCCGCCGGCAATCCGCAGCTGTTCGGCGATGAGGTCAATACCCGTAACCATTTCGGTGACGGGGTGCTCTACCTGAATGCGGGTGTTCATCTCCATGAAATAAAAATGTCCACTGCGATCCAGTAGAAATTCCACCGTGCCGGCCCCCTCGTAGCCGATGCTGCGGGCCGCTGACACCGCCGCATTCCCCATTCGCTGACGCAGATCGGTCGAGAGTCCTGGGCTGGGGGCTTCTTCTAGCAGTTTCTGGTGGCGCCGCTGCACAGAGCAATCCCGCTCTCCGAGGTGCACCACATTTCCATGGCGATCGGCCAGGATCTGCACTTCGACATGGCGAGGCCGGTCGATGAATTTTTCCATGTAGAGACCGGGGTTACCGAAGGCGGCCTCGGCTTCGCCTTGGGCTGCCCGGAACAGGGACTCAAGTTGCTCGGCCGAGGGGACAAGGCGCATGCCCCGTCCACCACCACCAGCTGTGGCCTTGATCATCACCGGATATCCCATCGCTTCGGCCAGTCGGGCTGCGGTTTGAGGCGTGTCCAGCAGACCCTCACTGCCCGGGATGGTGGGCACCCCTACCCGCTGCATCGTGTGCTTAGCAGTGGATTTGTCGCCCATGGCTCGGATCGATTCCGGCGAGGGCCCGACGAAGGTGATGGAGTGGGCTTGGCAAATTTCAGCGAAATTGGCGTTCTCCGCTAGAAAACCGTAGCCGGGGTGAATGGCATCTGCTCCCCGGGATGTGGCGGCCGCAAGGATGTTGGGGATATTCAGATAGCTCCGACTGCTAGGGGCTTCCCCCACGCAAACGGCTTCATCGGCCAGCTGGACGTGCAGGGCATTGCGATCCACGGTGCTGTGAACTGCCACCGTCGCAATGCCCATCTCGCGGCAGGTGCGCAGGATCCTCAAGGCAATCTCGCCACGGTTGGCGATCAGCAGTTTGCCGATGGGCATCCCTTTCGCGTCCGGCGTGGTAGGCCATGGGAGACTGTATCAGCGCTTACCCTGGCCAGGCTTGGCTGTTGCCATGGCCAGTGGCTGGAGGACGGGGCCGGTGGAAGGGTATATTTCGAGAGCTTGCGGCTTTGCCTAAGCTCGGAGAAGCTCGTTCATCAGATACTCTGGTGTTCGTGCCATCTATGCGGATGTGGTGGAATCGGTAGACACGCACGTTTGAGGGGCGTGTGGCTTCGGCCTTGCGAGTTCAAGTCTCGCCATCCGCATTATTTTTTGATCAGACCCTCCCACGGCGAGACATTTTTGTGTCTTCTCAGGCAGAGGCTGCCATTGTTTTGGTGAGTAATGGGCCCGGTGAGCTGAGCACCTGGGTCCGACCTTTGGCGCTCAGATTGCATGAGCAGTGGGCCCTGCGCCCGCGCTACCCCCATGCCATTTGCGCCCTGCACCTTGTGCTTGTTCCCTGTCCCAATGGCACAGGCCAGGAAGCTTCAGTCGCCAGACGTTGGCAGCTTTTTGATCGGGTGTTGCCCGCCGTCCGTTTTTGGTGGTTGCTTTTGAGGCCCGGTCGCCACGGCCCTTGGCCGCGTCAAGGAGTAGTGGTTTTTCTTGGTGGTGACCAATTCTGGACAGTCCTGCTTGCGGCCCGCCTCGGCTATCGCCATCTCACCTACGCCGAATGGGTGGCTCGCTGGCCCCGCTGGAATGATCGCTTGGCCCTGATGGGATCTGCTGCCTCGTCTCGGTTGGCCCCCCGCTGGCGTAGTCGAGCACAGGTTGTCGGTGACTTGATGGCGGATCTTGACAAAGGCCAGATGGAAGATTCCGCCTTGGCTGAAGGGGAATGGATCGCCCTTTTGCCGGGTTCGAAGCGGGCCAAGCTGCAAGTGGGCATGCCGTTTTTGCTGCAGACTGCCGATTGCCTGGCCAGTTTGCGGCCAGGCTGTCGCTTTTTGCTGCCTGTGGCCCCAACCACCTCCGTGGCTGAGCTGATGGCATTCGCCGGACCCGCTAATTCGATCACAACTCACTTTGGAGGCGGCCAACCAACTTTGGAACGCAGTGAAGACCCCAGCGGTCGTGATGTACTTCGCACTGCCGGCGGCCAGGCCATCGTTTTGGTGCAGGAGCACCCGGCCCATGCAATCTTGAGTCAGTGCGCGCTTGCCCTGACCACGGTGGGGGCAAACACAGCGGAACTCGGGGCACTGGGGTTGCCCATGTTAGTGCTTCTACCCACCCAACACCTGGAAGTCATGCAGGCGTGGGACGGTTGGATGGGGCTGTTAGCACGGCTGCCATTAATGCGGCGACTTGTTGGTGTGGCCTTGACAGCCTGGCGTCTGAGGCACCGGGGTTTTCTCGCCTGGCCCAACATTTCAGCAGGTCGCAGCGTGGTTCCAGAGCATGTGGGCTGCATCACCCCTGCTGGTATCGCTGCTGAAGCGGCACAGTGGCTTAGACACCCGGAAAAATTAGCGCTGATGCGCGATGACCTTCGCTCCCTACGGGGAAAGCCTGGGGCCGTAAAGTCCTTGGCTGAAATGGTTGTGGATCTAGTGCCACCAGGAACGATTCAACCGAGGGCGGCGACATATTCGCCGATGCTGGAACCATGGGCTGGTTCGCCAAAAGAAATGGATTGGTCAGAACAGGTGATTTTGCCTAAGGAGCGTAAACTGGAATGAGCGAACCATGGTTCATTGCCCGTTCTGTTTATGATCTTGCTCAGCGCAGCATGTAGGATAAGATACTGATTCAATCACGACCATTGGCGGACCTGCTGGATCGGGGGCGACTGCTGATTTTTGCTTGGAATGCCGCATTCAGAGAGTATAATTGCTTCGGTCTTATGGCCAGCCAATGGCAGATGTTAAACCCATGACAGCGCT
Organism: Cyanobacteriota bacterium; assembly: GCA_046338875.1. Lineage (GTDB taxonomy): Bacteria > Cyanobacteriota > Cyanobacteriia > PCC-6307 > Cyanobiaceae > Cyanobium. The sequence continues at coordinate 5,249 of JBKDVK010000041.1, forward strand.
CCTTCGTCCCGAAGACAGAATCTTTGTTGCAGGTCATAGGGGAATGGCTGGTTCGTCCATAGTTCGCTGTCTCCAGAAAAGGGGCTACGGGAATATCAACACAGTTTCCCGTCAAGAGGTTGATCTTGTTGATGCAGACGCTGTTTCTCAATGGTTTACGGATAATCGACCCGATGTCGTTGTCCTCGCAGCCGCAAAAGTCGGTGGTATCCAGGCCAATAATACCTACCCGGCAGATTTTCTGCTTGAAAATCTAAAAATACAAAACAATGTCATTGAATCCGCTTGGCAATCCGGCTCCCGCAGGCTGTTGTTTTTAGGAAGTAGTTGTATATATCCTAAATTTGCGGAGCAACCTATTCGTGAGGAGTCGCTATTGACAGGTTCTTTGGAGCCTACCAATGAATGGTATGCTATAGCAAAAATAACTGGTATTCAGTTATGTCGTGCTTTGCGTAT
>JBKDVK010000042.1:0-8238 GCA_046338875.1 Cyanobacteriota bacterium
CAGCCGGATCAGTGATTTCCGCCTCGTTCATCTCGATGCATTGGCGGGCCTGTTTGTGCAGGTGCTGAGGCTGTGCCAGAAGGCGGGCCTGCTGAGCCTGGGCAACGTGGCCCTCGACGGCACCAAGGTCAAAGCCAATGCTGAGCCATGCGAGCGAGGTCAAGGCGGGGGGACGGGCATCCAACTAGCCCAGGTAGGCACTCCACCCTTGTTAAAGGTTTTATTGAAAGCGGGGCATTTGAGGCGGATCAGACTTGCCAGCCTTGCTGCGCAATTGTGCTTTGAGCGCACCTGCCTGCATTGGGGTAAAAATAGCTAGCTGGGCGATTCTGGCAAGCTCAGGATTGCTCAAGGCCAGGAATGAAACATGATCGGTTCGTATTTGGCGATCGTGATTCGCCAGGCCCTCAGGGATAGTCCGGCAAGGCTGGCCAGCAACTTTGCCGTCTCCCCTCCCGCCAACCAGTTGGCTTTGATGATCGGCAACTTTTCACTCATCACCTCCATCGGGATCTCCAGCAACAGCAAACTCTCATCGCCAGCGATCCGTTGCAGTGCGCCTGCATCACTGCGTTGCCAAAGGCGCAGCAGTAGTTCGAGGGCCAGGGTGCGGCCATTATCGCCAGGTTCGCTGGCCTCCAGGGCGGCTGCCGTCTGGGCCTTTCCGTTTAATGGCAGGGCCCGCTGACCCTGGATTTCCACTAGCGCCAGGGCTACGAGATAGGAAGTGTCGGCCATGGATCCATCTTGAGCACCGACCCACCCTGAAGGGCTGACCACCCGAGCCGGGAGCCCGGGGAGCGAAGATAAGTAGAAATACGGAGCGGTTAGCCTCGCCCCCTGAGGACTAAATTCGCGCCGCTGATCCAAGCCCCCGATCGGGGGGTGCGCCATGGCTTCGATTGCAGACCAGCTAGTTGCTTACCGCCAATCGCTTGCCGCAGCCCAAAGCAATAACGACCAGGCCATCGCCCGCAAGATCGAGCAGCAGATCAAGGAACTGGAGGAGTTCCAGCTACGTCACCCCGAAGAGGCCGACGCCCCTTCCCCTTTCGAGGTGTTCTGTGATCTCAACCCCTCCGACGTCAATTGCCGGGTCTACGACGACTGAATGCGCCCATTAGGTCGCTTCTCCCCTCTGGCTCCCCCATCTCTTCACGCCCCATCCCTTGATCCCCCACCCATGGCCCTCCAGCAGCGTCAAACCCCCTATCCCCATTGGGAGTTCAGCGATCCGGCCAGCGGTGATCTTTTGCGGGTGGTGCCCGAACGGGGCGGCTTGATCAGCGGTTGGCGTAGTGGCGGCCACGAGCTGGTTTACCTCGATGAAGCGCGGTTTCTCGATCCCAGCCAGTCGGTGCGCGGTGGCTTCCCGGTGTTGTTTCCGATCACCGGAGGCTTGCCCGATAACCGTCTGCCCCTGCCCCAGGGCGATTTCAGCCTGGGCCAACATGGTTTTGCCCGCCAACTGCCCTGGCAGCTCCAGCCCCTTGCAGATGGGGGCGGCTTGGTGCTCGAACTCACGGACACCCCCCAAACCCTGGCGGCCTACCCCTTCGCCTTCCGCCTGACCATGGAGATCCGGCTGGCTGCGGGGGTGTTGGACATCAGCACCAGGGTGGAGAACCGGGGCGATCAGCCGATGCCCTTCAGCTTTGGTTTGCATCCCTACTTCAACATTTCCAGCCTCGACGGCGTGCGCTTTGAAGGCCTGCCCGACAGCTGCCTCAACCACCTGACCATGACCGAGGCCGCTACGGCGGGCCAGATTGAGGCCATGGCCGCGGGCATCGACCTGCTGGTGCGGCCATCGGGGCCGGTGCGGTTGGTGGATGGGGCCGCAGGCCGCAGCCTGGAGTTGCAGCTCAGCCACCCCCTCGATCTGGTGGTGATCTGGACCGAGCCCCCCCGGGCGATGGTCTGCCTGGAGCCCTGGACCGGCCCGCGCCAGGCCCTGATCAGTGGTGATCGCAAGCTGGTGGTTGAGCCAGGGGCTAGCACCCTGCTCCATACCCGCTACGCAGTCAGCCAAACCCCCACCTGAAACCGACCCTTTGCCCCCAAATGGGGGCATCGCCATCGGGGGCCGGGGGTTGATATTGGGAGGGCATCAAAGATGCCCACGGCCATGAGCCAGACAACCTGCACCAGCCAATTGACGATCGGAGAGCTGGAAGCCAGTTATCCCATGTATTGCAAAGCGCTGCGGATCTTGATTCGTGAGGACAAATCAATGGCGGCGATCCAGCGCAGCGTCTGCTGGCATCGCCTCACAACCCTGCACCATTCCCTGCCCCAACACTACAAAGATCCCCAACACCTCTATTTCCTGCTCCGCCGTGAGCTGCAATCGCCTGTCGCCAAGGGCTAGCTAAGGCCTGATCATGGGCTAGGTCTTGGGCTAGGTCTTGGGCTGGGCGGTCACCACTTCCAGCATGCCCCGCACCATGTTCATGCCGCAGTGGAAGGGCTAGAGCCCCGGCTTTGCTGGCAGTAAATCAATGTTGTTGGAAGCCTCCAGGGGTAGATCCAGGCTGCCCTGGAAAACGGGAAAGATCAGCTGCGCCACGCAGCTGCTCGGAGATTGAGTTGGGGTGGCCAACCCCAGGGCGCAGGAGCAGGTGCTGCTACGGTTGATGGAGGCGCCGATGACCCCGTCGCCAGCGGCTTTGGCGACGGGGGTCGGCTCAACGGTGAGCATCGATTCCTCCACCCAGGAGCTGCCAGTGCTGCAGCAGGGGGAGGTGTTGGGTTCGATCGTCATCCGGGATTGGCCCCACACGATCGGACGCTTTCCAGCCCATGGCGCCTGGCTTGGCCCATAAGCCCCCAGAAGCCCCTGACCGCACTGATAAGCGGGGCTTGGCAGGGTGATGGGGGATGGCAATGTAAAGGCCACCCCCAACGGCCTGATCCACTCTTTATTGTTCCTGATCACGACGTCCCGGTTGTCGTGATCTCCCTGGAGCCATGACGCTTATCTTCGCCCAAACGGCCTGGCTGATTCCCCTTTATCCCCTGTTGGCGGCCGTACTTTCGCTGTTTTGGGCCCCTGGGGGTCTGGCCCGCACCGGGCCAAGGCCCTGTGGCTATCTCAATCTTTTGATGGTTGCGGTAGCCTTTCTGCATAGCGCAGTGGCTTTCGTTACCCTGCATCAGGCCTGCGGCGGAGCCAATCCTCCTTCCCTACCACTGCATTTTAACTGGGTCTGGCTAGAGACTTCCGGTCTGCATTTGAGCTTTGATGGCATTGTCAACGAAGCGATCTTGATAGCGATGACCGTGATAACTGGGCTGCATATGCTGACCCAGATTTATGCGATTGGCTATATGGAAATGGATTGGGGTTGGCCGCGCTTCTTTGGCTCATTGAGTTTGTTTGAAGCCGGCCTCTGCGCCTTGGTGCTTACCGACTCCCTGTTCTTCAGCTACGCGATTCTCGAACTGCTCACCTTGGGCACCTATTTGATCGTCGGCACCTGGTACAACCAGCCCCTGGTTGTCAAAGGTGCGCGGGATGCCTTTTTAACCAAACGGATCGGCGACTTGGTGCTGTTGGCTGGCCTGGTGGCCCTGCTGCCCGTTACGGGCACCTGGAATCTCCATGGCCTGGAGGCCTGGGCTGCCGACCAGGCCCGCCAGGGCACCAACTTGCCGCTGGGCACCAGCTTGATACTGCTGGCCCTGATTGCCGGTCCGATGGGCAAGTGCGCCCAGATCCCCCTGCATCTTTGGCTCGATGAAGCAATGGAAAGCCCGCTGCCCTCGACGGTGCTGCGCAATTCGGTGGTGGTGGCCGGCGGCGCCTGGGTGCTGCTGCGGCTGGAGCCGCTGATCGCCCTTAGCCCCCTAGTGCAGGCCGTGCTTGTGGCTGTCGGTGGCACCACGGCTCTGGTGGCTTCGTTGATTGCCCTGGCCCAGATCGATGTCAAGCGGGCCCTCTCCTTTCTGGTTAGCAGCTGGTTCGGTTTTCTGTTCATGGCGGTGGGCCTGGGAGGCCGGGAGGTCGCCGAACACCTGCTGCTTGTCTATCCCTTGCCGATGGCGCTGATCCTGATGGCGATCGGCACGATCATGATCGCCAATGTCAGCCAAAACCTCAACCAACTTGGCGGGCTCTGGGACCGCCGCCCGCTGATGGGTCTCGCCTTTTTGACCGGTGCCGCCGGTTTGATGGGTCTACCTCCGTTTGCTGGATTTGCCGCCCTGGGTGAATTGCTGACCTTGGCCGCCCAAAGCAGCGCCCCGGCGTTGCTCGTGCCCCTGGTGCTGCTGGCAAACACGCTGATATGCGCTGGCCTGGTGAGGGTGTTCGCCCTGACCTGGGGCGGCAAGACCAGCCCCTTCAGCCACCGCTCGGCGGAGGTGCTGTGGCTGATGTCCCTGCCGACCCTGGTGCTGTCAGGGCTGGTTCTGCACCTGCCCGTGCTGCTGGTGCACCTCGGTGTGTTGGCCCCGACCCCCTTGCCCGGCTGGGGAGCCATGGCTTGGCCCCTGCTGATCTCCACCCTGGTGGGGATCGGAGTCTCGGCAGGCCTTTATCTGGGGGACAGGCCCCTGGCCCGACCGATTCCCTCCCTGGGCGGTTTGCAGGACTGGTTGGCCCACGACATGCAAACCGAGCGTTTTTATCACCGCACCGTTGTGGCCGTGGTGCTGGCCCTCTCCCGGTTGGCGGCCTGGTCGGAGCTGCGTGTGATTGATGGCTTCAGCGGCTCTTCCGGCGGGGCCGCCTTGGCGGGGGCCCGGCGCCTCAGCTTCACCACCTCAGGCCGCTCCCAGGGATATGCCCTGACGCTGCTGCTTGGGGTGCTGGTGATGGCCGCCTGGTTGCTGGTGGCCCGCCCCTGATCTGCCTTGACGTCAGCCCTTACCCGTTTGATTCCTGCGCGACGCCGATGACCACTCCCTTGCTGTTGATTATTCCCGGCATTGCCCTGGCCATGGCGCTGCTGCTGCCGCTGCTGCCCCAGCAGCGGCCGGATTTGCTTCGGCTTGCGGCCGCCGGGGCGCCGCTGTTGCAATTGCTGCTGGGGCTGCTCTGTTGGCGGTATCCCCCCAGCGACCTCCACCAGGCCTGGCTGCCGAAACTGGGGCTGACTCTGGATCTGGGCCTGGACGGCTTGAGCCTGCCGCTGGTTTTGTTGGCGGCCCTGTTGACCACGCTGGCGATTTTCGTCACCCCGATCGACCAAAATCGGCCCCGATTGTTCTTCTGCCTGCTGCTGGCCACCAACCTGGGGGTGGTGGGGGCCTTCCTAGCCCGCAACGCCCTGCTATTTGTGCTGGCCTTCGAGTTGGTGTTGATTCCCACCACCTTGCTAGTGGCGATCTGGGGTGGAGCGCGGCGGGCCGGGGCCGCCATCCGCTTTCTGCTCTATGGCGCCGTCTCCGGGCTTTGCCTGCTGGCCGCCGTGCTGGCCCTGGGCTGGTTCAACGGCAACGGCATCGATTTCAGTTACGAGTCATTGGCCCAGGTCCAGCTCAGTGCCGGGCAGAGCCGCTTGATCCTGGCTTTGCTGCTGGTGGCCTGCGGCCTCAAATTGCCGATCGCCCCCTTGCATGGCTGGCAGCCCTTCAGCTATGCCGAGTCCCCGATTCCCGTGGTGATGCTGCTCAGCGGGGTGGTCTCCAAACTCGGGGCTTACGGCCTGCTGCGCTTTGGGGTGGGCTTTTTGGGCGACACCTGGGTGGCCTGGTCCCCCTGGATTGCCGCTGCTGGCGCCTTGAGCGCCATCTATGGATCCCTCAATGCCATCGGCCAGGCCGATATTCGTCGCCTGATGGCCTACAGCTCTCTGGGACACATGGGTCTGCTGGTGCTTGGGTTGGCGGCCGCGACCCCCTTGAGTCTGCAGGGATCGGTCGCCCAGATGCTTGCCCACGGACTGATTGTCTCCCTGCTGTTCGCCTGTGTGGGCCTGATTGAACGCAAAACGGGGACCAGCACCATTGCCGAGCTTTCGGGCCTGCTCAATCCCCTGCGGGGCCTGCCCTTGACCATGGCCCTGCTGCTGTTGGCGCTGATGGCGGCGGCCGGCATTCCGGGCCTGGCCGCTTTCCCCGCCGAGTTGCTGGTTTTTGTCGGCAGCTGGAGCGCTTTTCCCCAGGCCACCCTTGTGGCCCTGGTCTCCTCGGGCCTGACGGCGGTGTATGCGGTGCGGCTGTTCAACCGTGTCGGCTTCGGGCGTCTCGACAATCAGAGAGCCGATTGGCCCCTCACCAGCTGGGCGGAGCGGGCGCCGGTACTGCTGCTGGCGGTCCTGGTGGTGGCCTCGGGCCTCTGGCCCCGGGCCCTCACCGGCTGGAGCGAAGCCACCACCGCTTCCCTGGCTCTTCGCACCATGCCCTCTGCCCCCTGGAGCATTTCCTCTTCGCTTTCCTCTGCTTCTCCTAACGCCGCCCCCACCTTTGAGGTCTTGGCTTCATGACTCCCACCACCCTCGTTGAGACCACCGCCCCGGCCCCAAGGCCGATTCCTCCCTCCGAGCATCGTTTTGCCGAGATAATCCACCGGCTGGAGGCCGGCGGTTCGATGCTGCCTGACACGCCAGAGAACCTCAAGCAGATCATCGGCATCTACAAGGCCTACGCGGTGCCGATGGATTTCTATTGGCGCGATCTGCTCTATATCGCCGAGCAGGTGTTTCTTGAACCGCTGCCGGCTTTCAAATACTTCTTGTCCCAGGAGTATCTGGATCGGCCAAATACTTATGCCGGTGATGGGTCCAGTCTCAGGGTTTGGCGCGGCGCGGCCACCGCCCATCCCGAGCTGCTGGAGTTTATGGAGAAGGGCGAAACCGGGTCCATGCCCAAGTTGTGGCACCACCTTTGGCATGACCGCATCAACATGGAATTTGCCGAGGCCTGCATGCAGGCCATGTTCTGGCACCAGGACATGGGGGGCCGTTTCAACGAATATCTTGATTCGGATGCCTATCGCGCCAATGCCGATCGGGCGATTAAGGCCTATTTCCGCCACAATCCGATAATGCTGGGGCTCTATGGGATTTTCCCGGAGATGTTCCTTGAGAAGGTGAAACAACTCAGCTACTACGCCAATCTTGGCCTGTTCTGGGAAGTGATGGCGCCGGTGTTCTTTGAGATGTCAGATCTCTATGACGAGGGTTCGATCACCAGTGTCCAGCAGGCGATGGAGTTTTTGGTTAACGGCATCTTTGCTGTGGCAGGCCAGCCCATCTACCACCAGGTGCAAATTGCTGGCGAGTGGTTTGAGATTGTACCCAAGGCTGAGGGCATGACCTGGTTGCATGAAGCGGCCCTTCCCTATGTGGAAGCTGTTTTCTATCGCGGTTTTCCTTTTAGGGGCACAAAAAGCTATAATGCCCAGGTGCACCAGATTCCAGATAATCAGGCTGACTTCCATTACGGCATTCTCTATGCTGACATCTTCCCAGTCGGTTCGGCGGGGATACCTCCCACCCTGTTGATGCAGGACATGCTGCATTTTCTGCCCCCTTATCTGGAAAAAGATTATGCCGTGCACCGTCGCGGTGACCACGACAAGCTTATCCAGCTCGGGGTTACTTTCCAGCGCTCCATGTATAACGTCACCTCCGCCGTCATCCAGGCTCTGCGGGCCGTGTTGCACCATCCCCTCGACGACCCCGATCCCGAGCATCTGCTGGCCAATCGCCGCTTCTTTGAGGAACAAATGGATCGCTTCCTTCGACCCGAAGCGCGCCTTGACGCCATCCAGGACCCTAACTACCGCTGATGCGGTTGCTCCACACCTCCGATTGGCACCTGGGTCGCAGTTTCCATGGTGCTTCTCTGCTTGAGGAGCAGGCCGAGGCCCTCAATCGGATTGTGGAGCTGGCCCAACAACAGGCCGTCGATCTGGTGGTGATCGCCGGCGACCTTTACGACCGCGCCATTCCCCCCGCCGAAGCGGTCCAGCTGTTCACCGCCACCCTCGCCCGCCTGCGCCGTGCCGACATCGCCGTGGTCGCCATCGCCGGTAATCACGACTCCCATGTGCGGGTTTCGGTCTACGACCCGTTGCTGTCCGCCCTGGGTGTAACGATCCGCGGAGAAGTGGGGCGTCTGCGGGAGCCGGTGCTGGTGCAGCCCAAAGATGGCGGTCAGGTGGTGGCGGTCTATCCGCTGCCCTACCTCGAACCCAGCCTGCATGGGCCGCTGCTGCGCCAACAGCTGGAGCTGAAGCCTGAGCAGGGGCCAGGAGCAGACGCTGAGGCCAGCGGGCGCCTCAGCCAC
>JBKDVK010000043.1:0-6958 GCA_046338875.1 Cyanobacteriota bacterium
CGATCAAGGGGCAGGCTGCACTGGCGGACTTCTCCGTACTGGCTGAAGAGATCAAGCAGGTCTTCCCGTTCGGCCTGAAACGAGAGGTTGCCGACGTAAATGGTCATCAGAGAAAAAACCGGAACGGATTCGTCTGATCGCGGGCTCCATCAGGAACCGGAATCCTCGGAATCTCAGAAACTTTACAACCGCAGCGACCCGGCTATGGCCAGCCAGGCCACGGGCCCAATATGAAGAAAGTTAAAGACAAACGGAAGACAATCGAAAGCGGAGTGACACAGGCAGAAAAGTGCTCCAATGTCAGCAAACGCTGATCAGTTGATCCGATGATGATGGCCCCCTCAACTTGGAGCCTCGCCTGGCAACCCGACGGTGAGCTTGGTCTGCAAGACAAATTTGACTTGCTTCAAGCCTTGGTGGTTTCAGAAAGTGTTGAAGTTCAGACCTCGTTAATTGCCGCCGTTGAGAGCCTGTCTACAGCCGAGCTCAGTTTCAGTTCGACAACCAGCGCCACCGCTAGTTGGTAACTCGCCCCGTAAACATCAACACCCCCCCAAAACCAAGGGCCCAGGGGGGCAGCAGCAGGTCAGATCGGAAATCGCTGCCTGGTGGCATGCCGACATTCCTTACGGGACTCCTCAACGCCCCTTCCCTGCATGATGCGATCGGCTACACAACGGCAGGCAAAACCCGCCATGCCCTCTGGGGCGACTTTCCCCGCCTGAGACATCTCCGATTCAAAGGCCGTCAGGCACATCGCCTGGACGATCGCCCCAACGCCCACGGATCGGACCCCCAGGGGCATGGCTCCCAGGAACTGGCCACCGAGGGGCAAAGCCCCTAGGGGCATGCCCCCAAGAGGCATAGCCCCGAGAGGCAGGGCCCCGAGAGGCAAAGCCACCCTCAAAACCTTCCTCATGGTCCGGCCGATGCGGGCCCGGACCTGAAGTCGGCAAAAAAGGTAGTCAGCAACAAAAGGCATGGAAAGTTTTCAGACCGGCAGCCGGGAGATCTGCAGTTCCTTGTTCATCACCTTCAACCGTTGCAGGTCAGTGAAGACAGCCTCCGGCATCCCCTTGGGTAGATCGACGGTGGAGTGGCTTTCGTAGATCCGGATCCGGCCGATGGATCGCCCGGTGAGGCCAGCTTCATTGGCGATGGCACCAACAATGTTGCCGGGCCTGACGTGGTCGCGCCAGCCCACCTCCAGGCGGAAACGCTCCAAGTGGGATTCGGGGGGGGATTCGGGACGGTCGGGATCGGAGCGATCGTTATCACGGCGGTCACGACCCCCATCCCGGTCGCGGCCGCCATCGCGTTCGCGGCGGAAGTCGCCATTGCGGCTCTCGCGGCGGCCGTCGCCACGGCTATCGCCACCGCGGCTTTCCAAGACACGGGTTGTGGGGGCACCCCAACGCTGTTCGGCTTTGAGCAACAGTGGTTTGCCGGCCAGGCTGAGCTCAAGGGCAGCCAAGGCAAGCGCGGACGGGCTGCAGTCAAGTTCCTGGCCAAGGCGCTGCAACACTTCGGAGAGCAGGGCCCGCTCTTCAGTTGTGGTGTTGGGTTGCTGCACGGTGGCGGCCAGCCGTTGATGCAGGCGGTCGAGACGGTGCTGATGAATGGCCGCATTGGAGGGAACGTCCATCGGCTCGATCGGCTGGCCCACGGCCCGCTCCATGCCGCCCAGGAAACGCCGTTCCCGCGGTGTCAGGAACAAAATGGCGTCGCCACTGCGGCCGGCCCGGCCGGTGCGACCGATGCGGTGCACATAGGCCTCACCATCAAAAGGCACGTCGTAATTGATGACGAGGGAAATGCGCTCGACATCCAGGCCCCGGGCCGCGACATCCGTGGCCACAAGCACATTCACCTGGCCATCGCGCAGGCGCTGGATGGTGCGTTCCCTGAGGGTCTGGGGCACATCCCCGTTGAGCACCGCCACGTCGTAACCGTGTTCTTCGAGGGCTTCGGCAACGGTGAGGCTGACCGCTTTGGTGCGGGCAAAGATGATCACACCCTCACTGCCTTCCGCCTCCAACACCCGTTCGAGGGCCTCCAGCTTCTGGGGTGCTTGCACCAAGATGAAGCGCTGGCGGATGCGACGGCCATCGGCACCCTTGGTGCGAATCGTGACCTCAGCTGGATTGTGGAGATATTTCTGGGAGAGGCGCCGGATCTCCGATGGCATGGTGGCCGAGAACAGCACCACCTGACGGGGACTGGGTAGTTGCTCAAGCACCCATTCGACATCGTCGATGAAACCCATGCGCAGCATTTCGTCCGCCTCATCGAGCACTAGGGCCCGCAGACCTGAGACATCCAAAGTGCCCTGACGGATGTGGTCCATCACCCGGCCAGGGGTGCCGACGACGATCTGGACGCCCCGGCGCAGTTGCTGGATCTGGTCACGGAAATCGGCGCCGCCGTAAACCGCCAGCACGCGCACTTGGCTCAGCTTGGCCGCATAAGAATTGAAGGCCTCGGCCACCTGCATGGCCAGTTCCCGGGTGGGTGTCAGCACCAGCACCTGGGGAGTGCGCTGTTGCGAGTCAAGGCGCTCCAACAGGGGCAGGGCAAAGGCAGCCGTCTTGCCGGTGCCGGTTTGGGCCTGGCCCACCAGATCGCGGCCCAGCATCAGCTCGGGAATGGCGGCCCGCTGAATCGGCGAGGGATCTTGGAAGCCAATGGCCGCCAGACCGGAAAGCAGTTCTGGGCTGAGACCGAAACCCGTGAAACCGGAGGCATCGGCTGGTGCAGCCACCACCGCAGCCTCAAGGGCAGCCACAACCTCGGGTTGGGCAGCGGCTGCGGTCATGTCCTCCAGGGCGACCGCTGCGCGGGGCTCCACCCCAGGGGCTGGCTCGGCGGCAGTACTCAAGGCGGCGGTGGCGCTAGAGAGATCAACGCTGCTTGGCACCACCCCCTCTGGCTGGACGCCGGCGGCGGTCTCCAATAAAGCGGGGGAAGAACTATCTACGTCGAGGCGCAAATCGGCGCCGGTCGCAAGGGAATCGCTGACGTGAAGAGCCACGTCAAGATTAGCAGCGGGAAGGGCGCTGCCCGAAGAGGGATTGGTCAAGGAAGGGGGCCTGCGTGGGCCAGTGATCCTTCAACGCAGGCACGCAGCGACCCTGTATGAGAGATGGATCTCCCGCGCTGCACCGCCTCAATCAAAGGTTTGAAACTAAAATTTAACATGGCGCCCGCCCCCCAATTTGTCTTGTGGGGGTATCGACAAGGTCAAGCCGGCAGGCAACGGCCGTAATCGTCCTCCAGTCGCTCAATATCGTCCTCCCGCAGGACGCTGCCCCGCTGCACCTCCAAGATTTCCAGACCCTCCGGTCCGGCGCTGGCCCGATGGACGCAGGCGACGGGCACCGCCAACAATTGGCCCAGCTGCACCGTGAGGCTGTCTTCGCCAAGTTGCACGACCCCTTGACCGGCCAGCACCAACCATTGCTCACTGCGCTGCCGATGCCGCTGCAAACTGAAGCGCTGGTTGGGCTCCAGGTGCAGTCGCTTGACCTGATAACCCTCGCCGACGGCCAGCACTTCGTACCAGCCCCAGGGGCGCAGGCAACAGAGGCCTGGGGGTGATTCCAGAACGGGCTCTTCGTCAACCGGCAGTTCAGGCAAAAGGGGTTCGGGCAAGAACTGATCGGCTAAGTCTGTGGACCTCAAATCCTAAAAAACAAGCGGCAGATGTGATTTAAACGGCTGGTTTGCTGGTTGTATGGGACGGATCGGCAACCCTGCTCGTCACCAACAAAACCTGTTGCCGAGCTCGGGTCAACGCCGTGTAGAGCAAGCGCGGATCGCGGGGTTCGCCGGGGGGCACCAGCACGATCACCTCCTCCGCCTCACTGCCCTGGGCCTTGTGCACCGTGAGCGCCAGGGCCGGCTCCACGGCGCCCGCCAACTGGGCCGGATGGAGTCGTTGGCTGGGGTGGGGGCCAAAGAGCAACCAGCGTTGGAAATCCCGATTTGCATCCAAGTTGGAATCCAAGTTGTAGTAAGGGCCGGTAGCGGGCGCATCGCCCACCACTACCCCCAGATCGCCGTTGGCCAGGCCCAGATCGTCGCGGTTGCGCAGGCAAATGACGGGGGTGCCGCAGGGCCAGCGGGCCGGATCCGCCGCGGCCTCCCCCAAAAGCAGCCGGTGCAAGGTCTCGACCCCCCAGGGTCCCCGTCGTTGGGGGGTGAGCAGCAGCAGTCGATCGCGTTGGGCCAACAGGGCCTCTACTGCTGCCGCCTGATCAGCCGACCCCAGATCCCCAGCCCCCTGGGCTGCGGCACCTTGGGCTCCAACCCCCTGGGCACCGGCCCGCCAGGTCAGTTCGGCCAGTTCAGCCAACTTGAGGCGGTGCTGCTGCAGGCGTTGTCGCACCGGCTCGGGTAGGGACGCGCTCCAACCGGTCCAGGGGACCTCCAGCCATTGCAGGTTGTCGTCTTCCCTCAGGTTTTGCAGTTGGGGACGCAACTGCTCCAGCAGCGCCTCGGCGACAGGGGCTGTGGATCCATCCGGCCCCTCCGCCCCGCCCCACTGACGCAGGGTTGCCGCGACTGCGGCGATGGCACCGGCATGGCGATAGGTGGTCTCCAGGCGCACGGCGGCATCACCCAGGGCTGCCCGGGGTGCGGGCCGCTGCAGGGCCGCCAGCACGGCGCCGGGGGCCACCGGCGGCAATTGGGCCGGATCGCCCACCAACACCAATCGGCAGCTGGCGGGCAGGGCCTCTAGCAGGGCCGCCATCAACTCCAGATCCACCATCGACACCTCATCGACGATCAGCAGATCGAGCCGCAGGGGATGGTGGCGGTTGCGCAGAAAACGGTCGCCCCGTTGCTCCAACAAGCGATGCAGGGTCGAACAGGGATGGCGATCACCGCTGGCCTGGCCCAGGCGGGCGGCCGCCTTGCCCGTGGGGGCCGCCAAGTGGATGCGAGCCTGGGGGCAATGCTGTTGCACCGCGCTGATCATGGCGGCGACTGTGCTCGTCTTGCCCGTTCCCGGCCCCCCCTCCAGCAGTACCAATCCCTTGGCCAACACCTCCGCGACCGCCCTTCGCTGTTGGTCGTCGAGGGGGGCAGCGGAGGTTGCGGCCGCCGAGGACGCCTTTGTTGCCGTCGCTTTATCCGCCGAGGGCTGATCTGCCAACGGTTCTTCTGCCGCATCCGGCCAGGCGGGAGCAGGGGCCTGGGCCCTTTCAATCAGGGCATCGAGCACCTGCTGCAAGCGCTGTTGCCAGCGGCGCCAAGCCAGCCGCTGACCTGCCAAAACAAGGGGGCTGTCGCTGGCCTGGACCAGGGCTGAGCGCTGCAAGCGGGCCAGGTAATCGGGCCCATCGGCGCCGGCCGTTCCCTGGCCCTGCTGCCCTGCAAGGGGGAGGGGGCATTCCAGTTCTCCTGCCGCCAAGGCCAAGGTCAATGCCGCAATCGCCTCGCTGACCATCGGATCCGCCGGCACCCCATAGAGCCTTGGCAGGGCTTCGACCAGGGACTGCTGCAGGGCGGTGAGCCAGGCTGGGTCCTGGGTTTGCGCGGCGTCATCGGCCTGTATGGGGAGGCCTGGGCTGGGATTTTCGATGGTGGCGTCTGGGCTGGTCGGGTCTGGGCTGGTGGCGTCTGGGCTGCTGGTCATGGCCTGAGCTCCGGCGCCGCCAGGGCCGCATCAAGGGCCAGCAAACGACCGACGGGGGGGCACTCGACCACCATGCCGGGGATTTCGGTGCTGCCCTGGACACCGGCGTCCCAATCCTGGAGGGCCACGGGCCCGGGGGCACCGCGCAGAAAGACATAGGCGTAGCCCCCCAAATCCCGCTCGGGCTGGTAGCCGGGCTGGCGCCAGCTCAGGTAACGATGCAGGGCCACGAGATAGAGATGGGCCTGTAGCGGATAGTGGTTGGCGGCCATCAGGGCAGTCATGGCGCCACTGCCGTAATGGCTGGGCCCGCAGGCCAAGGGCCGGCCCTTGCTGTCCCGGAGCCCCAACCAATTGCTCTTCCAATCGAGCACCCACCAGCGCCCCCTTCCAGCCGGATCAGGGGCCTGGAAGAGCAGATCGATCGAGCCGGTGAGGAAGCCACGGCTGGCAATCGGCAACAGAGCCACCTGCTTGGCGTAATCGGCACCAAAGGCGCCGCCGGGGTGATCGGCAAAGGCGGTGGCGAGGGCCTCAGCCCGCACCGAACCCAGGGTGAGATCGAAATTCATCTCGTTGAGCCACTGGCCCGCCGCCAGATCCGCCAACCGCAGGCCCCCGAGTGGCCCGCCAAAGGGGGTGACTCGCACCTGCTCCAACCCCGCCAGCAGGGGCTCCAGGTGTTGGGATGCCAGCCCGGCCCGGCGCAGTTCCGCCCCCACCTGCTCCCCCACCGATTGCAGCTGCCAGGGGATGCTGTAGTCCCGGCCCTCCAGACGGCGGGGCTGGCAATCGCCGGCGGCGGCCCCCCGGGGAACGGCGGCCAACGGGCCGTTGGCCGGCCACTGGGGGCCGGGGACGAGCCCCGCAGCTGGGACCGCCGCGCCCACCAGGGTTTCCTCCAGCTCGGCGCTGGGGTCGAGGGTGTCGCGGCCTTCATCGAGGGATTGGGGGGCCACCCCCGAGGCCAGCGCGGGACGGCCCGGCTCGGGCGCTCCATGGGTCCAGGCGGTGTAGCTGGCTCGCCCCCAGCGGCGATCGAAAGGGCGCAGCGGCACGGGACCGAGGGCCAGGGGGGGGGCGCCGTTGCCCTGCTCAGCAAGCAGTTGATTTGGGGCAGGGGGCGGATCGATCAGGCGGGCGGGCAGGGCCCTTTGGGCCAGTTGCTGCTCCAGCCGCCGCCGCCATTCGAGGGCGGAAACCCCCTCAAAGGGGTCGTGGTCGGGGCCAGCCAGGGGCTCTGCGGGGAACAACCAGGGCATCAAGGGACTGGCCCCCTGCTGGGCCACCGGTCCCCAGGCCAGCAGCAGCAGGTGT
>JBKDVK010000044.1:0-10176 GCA_046338875.1 Cyanobacteriota bacterium
GAAGCCCCGGCTTCAAGGGCGAGCTGCCGATCGCTGTCGGCAATTTCCCAGAACACGTAAGCCCACTGGGGATCGCGGGGTAGGAAGACGACGCGGGTTTCGGGCTCTGGCCGGGAGGCGTCGTCTAGTGGGGCCTCCAAGGCCAGGGCGGCAGTGATGATGGGTCCCAGGTCAGGCAGGTCTGGAGTGGAGGCAATGGAATCCAGCAGCTCTTGCCTGGATTCATGGCTGTGGAGGGTCACCCCAACCTCTTTGGCGATTTGACGCAACTGGTGCAGCGTCAGCGTGGCCAACGAGGAGAGTTCGTTCACAGCAATGAGATGGGCTGTCTCGCAGTCTGGACTGATCGCTGCCCTTCTGCCGACTGAGGGGTTATACCGTCAGCATCCACTGACTCTCGCCCCGGGTCGCACGGGCGATTGGGACGAAAAAAACGCCACGGGAGCTTCCGCGGCGTTTGGGATGGGTGGAAATTGGCGGGTCAGCGGCCGATGCTGCGATAAGGGACCTTGGAGAGGTAATCCATGGATGTGTTGCCAGCAGGGACGCCACCGCCCCGCATTGCTGGCAGGGAACGCACCCAGGTGAGGTAATCCTCTGGATAGCCGCCTCGCCGTTGCTGTGCGCGAGGTGGATAGGTCTTGACGGTTCCGGTATAGACAATTTGGGGGAACCCAAGCACTCCTCGATAATAGGAGTCGTAACGGGGTGAGGTTATGTTGAAAGGAGTTTCGCCGATTTGGCGAGAGCCCACCACCCGATTGCGGTGATAAGGAACCGTGTCGTAGCCAAAATTATCTAGGTATTCTTCTGAATTGAGAATGTCATCAACCATGCCCTTGACGCCCCGCGTCATCAGCACGGCGGACCAAGCGATTTCTTCAGACTTGCCATGAACTGTGCGCCCTAGCAGCTTCTCGACAAGGTGACGAGCAACCTTGTAGTTGCTGTTGAGATTGTAGAAACTACGGTTGAATGTATCCGAAAGACAGAGGGATCGAATGAAATCACGAACAGTAATCTGGCCATCCCGCAGTTGGCTTTCCAGGGTGCGGTCCCGATCCACCTTGAAGGCGTGGAAGAAAATTTGGCGATAGGCCGACTCGATTACGAAATTCTGATCTTCCCGGTCCACGGATTTTTCCAAGGACGCTGCCTTGGGATCCTCGTCAGAGCCCACCCGAAAGGCAGTCACCCTGGAGTTTTTGGTGGTGGGGGCGTAGTTGAGGAGGGGAAGAGCCACGCGGGTCAAGCATCCGTGGCAAGGATCGTAGAAGCGCACCCCCCCTACTTGTCTCGGCTAGGGACCGCAGGACTCACAGACCGTAACGTTGGAGAAGGTTTGGAGATATGGGCGTTGGCCGCGATCACCAACCCAGGGGTGAGAGGGGGCGCTTGGCTTTCAATTGGCCCGTCGTGGGCCCTGGAACCGCTCGGGCTGTCTCCGGGTCGGAGCTTGCCAGGGGGATCTCCCCGGTTTCGCTCCCGACCAGGCGGGTTTCGATGCAGAAGGAGGCAGTGTTGGAAAGCCCTTCGACGGTGCTGCTCCGCAGCCGCACGTTGGGGCCAAGAAAGCTGAAGCGCTCGACGCTGCTCATCGTTTCGTAGTCCGTAGTCAGCAGCAGCTCATGGTTGGCGTCCATGGCAAAGCGCCCGGCGACTGGAGCCGTCTCCGCGTAGCCCCGATCCCGCAGCAATAGCCCTTCGCGGCCCAGGTCATCGGTGGGGATCAATCCAAACAAACTTTCGCCTTCGTGTGCCTCGCCGGCTTTGTCCCAGGCCATTGAGCCGCTCCAACGCACCTGGCAGCCACCAACCAGCTCGGTTGGATCTTGACCGTGAAGGGTGGCAATAGCGATTAGCCGGTGGTCTTCCGGTCCAAGGGCCAACACTTCAATGAACGAACTCCCGGCTTCGGCCCGGCGATGCAGCAGGTGATGGCTGCTGCGGCGGGATCGCCAGCGCCCACAGCTCTGCCGGAAGAAGGCCAGGGCATCAGTCGGTGAATCGGTCACGGGGACGGCGCGGAGATTCGAACAGGATGATCGCAGCCTGGGTCAGGCTCAGCGAGGTTTGGGCTAGGAGATCGATGCGCTTCGATCCAGATCAGCAGATCGGCCAGTTCGAGGCTCAGGGGCGTTACAGATCGGTTCGTGGCGAGCCGATCGAACAGGGCGCCAAGCCCAACTAGCTCGCGGACAAAGGCTTTGGCAAAACCGGGATCTTCGGCGATCTGGGGCTGTCCCAGGACCCAGGATTCGATGGTGGCGCTGGACGGCGATTCGCCTTGATGGCGAGAGGCGATGGTCTGGAGGGTTCGCAGTCCATGGGCCAGCAGTCGCAACTGATGTTCCTCCTTGGGGGCCAGGCTGAGACTTGCGATCCAGTGTTGCTCGTCGATGCTTAACACTGTGGTTGGGAGGGTATCGCTGTTGTCGCAGGGGTATCGACCAGGGGCATGAGCCGAAAGCCACAGGCGTGGCCAGCTTCCAGTCGCCAATGGATCCTTTCGACTTCACAATCGGGGAAGGTCTGGCGAATCAGCAAAAGTTCCTGATCGCAGATCATCGGGAATGCTTCCGCGATGCGCATTACAGAGCAATGGTGCTCGCTGATCAGCCAGGCTTGGTTTGGGCTATCGGGGGGGAAGGTGTCGGAAGGCTCACGGTGGAAATCGGTGACATACCCCTCGCTGCAGCGCAGTTCTGCCAGGCGCTGCAGTCGCTGCTGCAACGGCCCCTCACCAATCTGATGGCGATAGGTGGCCGCTTTGACAACGGCCTGCTGCTGCAGCAGCACTGCCTGGGTTTCGGGGGGCAGGGTGGCTGCCATGGTCGTGAGCAGGCCCAAGGCAAAGGCTTCGTTGCCATCGGGGAAGCAGCCATGCCCGGCCGCCGTGAGCCTCCAGCGATTGCTCGGACGGCCCGGACCGACTTGGGAGCTACTGGCTTCGACCAGTTGATCTTCCTCCAGGCCCCGCAGGTGGCGCCGCATCACCTGGACGGAAACCGCAAGCTGCTCGGCGAGCTCAGCGGCGGTGCACTCCCCTTGGCGCATCAGCACAGCCAGGATTGCTTCCCGGGTGGGAGGTGCCTCGGCGGTCAAGCTGGAACGGTTGCGGGGTTGGGGCTCCATGGCTGGCACATTGCCCAACCACCATGCCACGCATTTTGACGCTCCGTTGGAGGCCCTCGGCCCCGATCCCCTCCCCCAGGGAGCACAATGGCTCTTAATGAAGCGAAAGCCTCGGCTCCTGGCCCGAGTGCCCTAAGCTATTGACTTACGAAACATTGGGGTTTCGCAAGTCAATACGGTTCTTTGCCGTTCCTTCAGCCCCTATCCCTGTCCTTGCTCTTGCTTGCCGTGCCTGCTTCCGACGCCTCTGTTCCCACGGACCCCAGCAGCACGGCAGGTACGGGCGGAACCGATAACAGCTTGGAGGTGATCCGTCGATTTGCCGAAACCTATGCCCAGCGTACCGGCACCTATTTCTGCAGTGATCCAGGCGTCACCGCTGTTGTGCTCGAGGGATTGGCCCGAAACAAAGATGAGTTGGGCGGTGCGCTGTGTCCCTGTCGCCATTACGAGGACAAAAAGGCCGAGGTGGCCCAGGCCTTCTGGAACTGCCCGTGCGTGCCCATGCGTGAGCGCAAGGAATGCCATTGCATGCTTTTTCTGACCGAAGACAATCCTTTCCGCGGTGATCAGCAGACCATCAGCCTTGCTGAGGTCAAGGCTCTGACCAGCGGTTGACCCCCCCCCACCACCATGACCAGCACCGCTTCTGTTGGAGATTTGGTGAGTCAGCCGTACCGTTACGGCTTTGTCACCGATATAGAAACTGAAAAGATCCCCAAGGGCCTCGATGAAGACGTGGTGCGGCTGATTTCAGCTAAAAAGAACGAGCCTGCCTTCCTTCTGAATTTCCGGCTCAAGGCCTATGGCCAGTGGCTGCAGATGGAAGAGCCAGATTGGGCCGCATTGGGCCATGGCCCGATTGATTATCAGGAGATGATTTACTATGCCGCTCCTAAGCAGCAAGCCAAGAAGGCCAGTCTTGATGAGGTTGACCCGAAGCTATTAGAGACTTTTGACAAACTGGGAATACCATTAAGCGAGCAAAAGCGCCTAAGCAATGTTGCAGTAGACGCAGTCTTTGATAGCGTATCTATAGCTACAACTTATCGAGAAAAATTAGCCGAACATGGAGTTATTTTTTGTTCTATTAGTGAAGCGGTCAAGGATTATCCTGACTTGATAGAGCGTTATTTAGGCACCGTGGTGCCCAGCAATGACAATTTTTTTGCGGCTCTTAATTCGGCAGTATTCAGTGACGGTTCGTTTGTTTTTATACCTAAAGGCGTTTCTTGCCCCATGGAGCTTTCCACCTATTTTCGGATTAATTCAGGTGATACGGGTCAGTTTGAACGCACGTTGATTATCGCGGAAGAGGCCGCTAGTGTCAGTTATCTTGAGGGCTGCACCGCGCCGATGTTCGACACCAATCAACTGCATGCAGCTGTAGTTGAATTGGTAGCCCTTGATGATGCCAACATAAAGTATTCTACGGTTCAAAATTGGTATGCAGGTGATGAAAAAGGAGTCGGAGGAATTTATAATTTTGTCACCAAACGTGGCCAGTGTCGTGGCGCCCGTAGTCACATAAGTTGGACCCAAGTTGAAACTGGTTCGGCAATTACTTGGAAGTATCCAAGCTGTGTCTTGCAGGGTGAAGATTCCAGCGGAGAATTTTATTCCGTAGCCCTCACGAATAATTGTCAGCAGGCTGATACCGGAACCAAAATGATTCACGTCGCTCCCGGCACCCGCTCAACCATCATCAGTAAGGGAATTAGCGCTGGCGGCTCTAGTAACAGCTATCGCGGATTGGTACAGATCGGCCCGAAGGCGGTAGGAGCAAGGAATTACAGTCAGTGTGATTCGATGTTGATTGGCGATAAGGCCGCCGCAAATACCTTCCCTTACTTGAGATCCCAACAGCCTGATGCAAGTATCGAGCACGAAGCAAGTACCTGTCGCATTTCGGAAGATCAGCTCTTCTACCTCCAGAGTCGCGGCATTGGCTTGGAAGAATCAGTCTCAATGATGGTAAGCGGTTTTTGTCGCGATGTCTTTAATCAATTGCCCATGGAATTTGCGGCTGAAGCCGATAAACTCCTTGCCCTCAAGCTCGAGGGCTCTGTCGGGTAGGGCTTCCGACCTTACCCACAACTTTGGCTTCTTTGGCCCTGCCTTATTCGTTGTCCAGCTCTTGATCTGTATTTGCTTCCCGTGATTAGACCCAACGCTCCCGTCCTACTTGAGATCCACAATCTCCATGCCACGGTAGGGGATCAACCTATTCTCAAAGGAGTAGATCTAACCCTGCGGGCCGGCGAGATTCACGCAGTAATGGGTCGTAATGGCAGCGGCAAAAGTACCCTCTCCAAGCTCTTGGCAGGCCATCCGGCTTACACAGTTACAGAAGGAACGGTTCTCTATAGGGGAGAGGATTTGCTGGCTCTGGCGCCGGAGGATAGGGCCCGCGCAGGCATCTTCTTGGGCTTCCAATATCCCGTCGAGATTCCAGGGGTGAGCAACCTTGAGTTTTTAAGGGTAGCCACCAATGCCCGCCGTGTCGCTCAAGGGGCCGAAGAGCTCGACACCTTCGCCTTTGAAGATTTGGTTCGTCAACGCCTGAAGGTGGTTCAGATGGATCCGGCCTTCTTGGAACGCAGTGTTAATGAGGGCTTTTCAGGCGGCGAAAAAAAACGCAACGAAATTCTGCAGATGGCCTTATTGGATCCCCTAGTAGCCATTCTTGATGAGACTGATTCTGGACTTGATATCGATGCCCTGCGCATTGTTTCGGCCGGCGTTAACCAATTGGCCACGCCTGAAAATTGCATTCTGCTAATTACCCATTACCAGCGGCTGCTTGATGAAATAACCCCTGATTACGTTCACGTCATGGCATCTGGCCGCATCCTGCGCACCGGCGGCAAGGAACTGGCCCTGGAACTCGAGCGTCGTGGTTACGACTGGGTTGACGAGGGGCTGGCTTCCTCGGCTTTGGCAGATGCAATTGCTCCGCCACTGGAGGTTTTCTGAAATGGTATCCCTCGCAACCTCGACCGTAACGACCCCCGGATCGGCCTCAGCGGCCTGGCTGGAGTCAGTTTTGCAGGTTTTTGAGCCATCCCTGCCCGCCGCTGTTGGCGAATCCGCCGGGGGCCTGGACCAGGTTCGTAGTGCAGCGCGTGACTATCTGCGGCGCGCAGGTCCGCCCCCCACCCGTCAGGAGGCTTGGCGGTTCACGAGCCTCACCCCCCTGCTAGCCGTTCCCCCCCAGGTGTTGCCAGCGCCGGGGCCGGGGCTGGCGGTGGACCACCCCCCTGACAGGGAGGTCTTGAGGCTGTATTGGGACGGTGATCGTGATCCTTTGGCTGGGGTCGATCTGCCGGAAGGCCTTACCCGATTGGAAACCGGGGTCCAGGACGCCCTTCTGGGAACAGTGCTTCAGGCTGCCGGCACCGCAGACTCCTGGTTGGTGCGCTTCAATGCTGCCCTTGCCGGTCAGGTGTTGGCCTTGCGGGTGCGGGGATCGGTTTCCTTGCCTCTGGAGTTGGTTAGTGATTGCGGTCATGGGACCGGCGTGAGACCCCTGAGACTGCTGTTGCTGCTGGAGGAGGATGCCAGTCTGGATCTGTTGCAAGTGCATCGGGCTGCGGGCTCCAGCCTCACCACCGTGGTGGTAGAAGCCCAGCTCAAACCTCGGGCTCGGCTGCGCCATGGCGTCCTGGCCCAGGGTTCGGATGCAAGTTGCCTGCTCGCCCATCTGGCTGTCTACCAGGCCCCCGCCAGCGAACTGGACCTGACAACGGTTGCGGGCGGTTGGGGTTTGGTGCGTTTGGAGCCCGCTATCTCCCAGGTTCAGGGGGCTGCAGTCACGCGGCTGCGGGGCTTGCAGGTGGCGCGCGATCGCCAGATCGCCGACCTCCATAGCCTTGTGCGTTTTGAAGGCCCGGAGGGTCAGCTTGACCAACTACAGAAAGCCGTAGTCGATGATGCCGGGCGCAGTGTTTTCCATGGGGCGGTGCAGGTGCCCCAGGCTGCCCAACGCACCAATGCATCCCAGTTGAGCCGCAACCTGCTGCTTTCAGACCGGGCCAGGGTGGACGCGATTCCCCAGCTGGAGATCGTCGCCGATGACGTGCGCTGTACCCACGGAGCCACCGTGACCCGGCTGCAGCAAGAAGAACTCTTTTATCTCCGCAGTCGTGGGCTTGGTGCCGACCAGGCTGCGCGCTTGCTGCTGGCAGGCTTTTGTGATGAGATCCTGGCTAGTTTGCCGGAGTCGGCATCCCGTTGGAAGCCTGCCACTGACCTGCTGGGCTCGGCCCGGCCCCGATGACCATGGTTAGTTCCACCGAGCCCAAGATGCCACTGCCAGCCGTTGCGGTTCCCTCCCCCCTAGGGGCTGCTCCTGATGCTTCGGCGCTCGCCGTGGAAGATCTGGCAGTTCTGACGCGGCCTGATTTTCCGCTGTTGGATCAGATCGCCTGTCTTGGCGAGCCCCTTGTTTATCTCGATTTCGCCGCCACCAGCCAAAAGCCTCGCCAGGTCCTAACTGCCCTCAGCCATTACTACGGCCACGACAATGCCAATGTGCATCGCGGGGCCCACCAACTGAGTGTGAGGGCTACCGAGGCCTTTGAGGGGGCTCGGGAGTCGGTCGCCCGTTTCATCGGTGCCACCACTCCCCGCGAGATTGTTTATACCCGCAACGCCAGCGAGGCGATCAATCTAGTGGCCCGCAGCTGGGGGGACGCCTTTTTGCGGGAAGGCGACGAGGTATTGCTCACCTTGATGGAGCACCACAGCAATCTCGTCCCCTGGCAGTTGCTTGCCCAGCGCACAGGCTGTGTTCTTCGCCATGCCGGAGTAACAGAGAGCGGAGAGCTGGATGTTGACGATTGGCTCAGCAAGCTGAACGAGCGCACCCGGCTGGTGAGCGTGGTGCACGTCAGCAATACCCTCGGGGCCTTGAATCCGGTGGTCCGTCTCGCCGAACTGGCCCACAGCGCCGGTGCCCTGATTTTGGTGGACGCCTGCCAGAGCCTGCCCCACCAGAGCCTTTCGGTTGCCCAGCTCGACTGTGATTTTTTGGTTGGTTCATCCCACAAGCTATGTGGCCCAACGGGCATGGGATTCCTCTGGGCTCGGGAGGCGCTGCTGGAGTCAATGCCCCCGTTTCTGGGCGGTGGCGAGATGATTCAAGACGTATTTTTGGATCGCTGCACCTGGGCCGACTTACCCCATAAGTTCGAGGCCGGCACTCCGGCCATTGGCGAGGCCATTGGCATGGGGGCCGCCCTGGACTATCTCTCGGGCCTGGGAATGGATCGGATCCATGCATGGGAGCAGCACTTGACCCGCAGGCTTTTTGCCAGGCTGCAGGCGATCGAGGGCTTGCGAATACTTGGCCCCACCCCCGAACAACAGCCCGATCGCGGCGCCCTGGCGGCCTTTGCGGTGGAGGGTTTGCATGCCAACGACATCGCCTCCCTGCTGGATTCGGCGGGCATTTGCATTCGCAGTGGCCACCACTGCACCCAGCCGTTGCATCGGCATTACGGTCTATCTGGCTCGGCCCGGGCCAGTCTGGCCTTCACCACAACGGAGGCGGAAATCGACCACTTCGCTGAGGAGCTGATCGGAGCCATCGGCTTCCTCAGGGAGCACGCCTGATGGACTTAGGCAGGCCCCGCCCGCCGGCGACACGTGGAGTGACTTTGAGCTTTGGTGGCTAGGTTCTTGCGGCGAACCTTCAGTGCAACCATGGGCCAAAACCTGCCGATCACCCTTGGGGCTGCGGCGGTGATGGCCTCGCTGGCTGCACCGGTCCTGGCCCAGACAGCTTCACCAAAACCACCGCCGGCTCCCGTCACAGGTGTAGAACCCCAAAAACCTCAGTCCCCTAAGGGGGCTGCGTCGGTGTTGGGGACCCCCAGCGTGGTCCCAGCTACTCCCCCTGCAAAGTCAGGGGCGATGCCCAGCGAAGGTTTGGGGGTCGCAGCGCCCCCGGCCCGATCGGCCCCGGCAGGCTTGGCCCCCAAGGCGTTGGTCGAACCTTTGATTTTGTGGCAGCCCGAGGGTTCCACGAGTCCCAGGCCGGCGGCATCCCCCTCTTCCCCAGTCACTTCGTCGGGCCGCCTGGCGCCGATGCGACCAGGGGCTGGAATCAATCCCTTCCTGCCAGGGATGGCTCCCCAGGGAGCCGGTGCTGATCAGATGGATCCAAGGCGGAGGGGCGGGCAGATCAGTCCAGCTGGGGGGCCGCCAGGTGCTCGGCCCCAACAACGGCTCAGGCAGGGGCCCAATGGCATGCCAATGACGGAGGGGATGGTTCCATCCCCTGGTGCCGTTCCCCCTGGGATGCTCCCTCCAGGGGCTGTGCCACCTGGAATGATGCCTCCAGGCGCCATGCCTCCAGGCGCCATGCCTCCAGGGGCTGTGCCTCCAGGGGCTGTGCCACCGGGAATGATGCCTCCTGGCGTCATGCCTCCAGGCGCCATGCCACCTGGCGCCGGCAGACCTGGACCTGGAGCGATACCTCCCGACGCTCTGCCGCCTGGTGGCTTTCCCCCGGGGGTCCAGCCCCAGGATGCACCGGCGGCGCGGTCGCCAGGGGCTGGGGCCAAATCCGCTCAGGAGTGGTCACCATGGCCGTCGCTGCTAGCCACCCTGGGCCTGGCGGGAGCTGGTGTGTTGCTGGCCATCCTGGCCCGGCGCCGTTCCAGCAGCGGCTCACCAACCCGGGTGGCAACAGGCGAGAAGGGCCTCAAGAACGTGCCTCTGGGTCGCATTCAAACCGGGGATAAGACTGACTGACCCTGGGGCGCCCTGGGTGAGCGGCAATTTTGGCTGGCTCAGCAAGGCCCCAAAGGTGGCCGTAACGCAGACCCAATGGTTGATCTAGCCCACCAGGGTCAGGGCCTGATCGGCCGCCGCTTCGCCGGCCAGGATGGCCCCCTCGCCGTAGCCGGGCCAGTGGGTTGCCATTTCGGTGCCAGCCCAGAGCACCCGGCCGTGGCCTTGGCGCCAGGCTGCGCCAAAGCCAGTCCACGCCCCTGGGCTCAGGTAGGTGGTGAAGGCGCCGGTGCTCCAGCTTTC
>JBKDVK010000045.1:0-24448 GCA_046338875.1 Cyanobacteriota bacterium
GTTGGGGATGCAGCGCCGCCCGCTGTTCGCCAGCCACCAGGCGATTGAGGGCATTGACAAAGGCCTGGGCCGCTGCCACCACAATGTCCGTATCGGCGGCATGGCCCGAATAGAGCACCCCACCGGCCCGCAGCCGGATCGTCACATCGCCCATGGCATCAATGCCCTCGGTGACGCTTTTGACTGAGAATTCCACCAATTCGTTGGGCACCTGGGCCAGGTGATTGAGCGCCTGGCAGACCGCATCCACCGGACCGGTGCCGATGCAGGCCTCACTGTGTTCGCTGCCATCCTCCGTTTCCAGGGTGACAGTGGCGGTCGGCAGTAAACCGGTGCCGCAGCTCACCTGCACCCGCTTGAGGATGAACCGGGCTTCAGCCTGCTGTTGCACCTGTTCGCTGACGATCGCTTCCAGGTCGCGGTCAGAAATCTCCCGTTTGCGATCGGCCAGTTCCTTGAAACGGGCAAAGGCATCATTGAGGTCTTCGCCATCGAGGTTGTAGCCCAATTCTTCGAGTCGGGCCCTGAAGGCACTGCGACCGGACAACTTGCCCAACGACAGGCGGTTGTCGCTGAGGCCGATGGTGCGGGCATCAATGATCTCGTAGGTGAGACGATTTTTGAGCACACCATCTTGGTGGATTCCCGATTCATGGGCAAAGGCATTGGCCCCCACAATCGCCTTGTTGGGTTGCACAGCCATGCCGGTGAGATTGGATACCAGCCTTGAGGTTTTGGTGATCTCTTCGGTGCGCACAGCAGTTAAAGGCCGGCTGTCGTCACTGTCACGGCCGAGGAAGGGGTTGAAATAACTGCGGCGCACATACAAGGCCATCACCAGCTCTTCCAGCGAGGCATTGCCGGCCCGTTCGCCGATGCCGTTGATGGTGCACTCCAATTGGCGGGCGCCATGTTTGACCGCCTCAAGGAAATTGGCGACAGCCAGGCCCAAATCGTTATGGCCATGCACCGAGATCACCGCTTGGTCGATGTTGGGTACCGCGCGGTTGATGCCGGCAATCAATTCACCGAATTCTGCAGGTGTGGCATAGCCAACCGTGTCCGGAATGTTGATGGTGGTGGCCCCGGCGGCGATGGCGGCCTCAATCACCTGGTGCATGTATTCCGGATCGCTACGGCCGGCGTCCTCGCAGGAGAATTCGACATCGTCCACCAGCGAGCGGGCGTAGGCCACCATCTCGGCGGTGATTTCCAGCACCTCCGCCCGACTTTTGCGCAACTTGTGCTTGAGGTGGATGTCGCTGGTGGCAATGAAGGTATGGATGCGGCGCCGCACCGCCGGGGCCACGGCCTCCGCGCAGGCTTTGATGTCTCCCTTGGCGGCCCGGGCCAGACCGCAGATCACCGGACCATCCGCCGTGCCGACGGCGGCGGCGATCCGTTGCACGGCATTGAAATCACCGCTGCTGGCAAAGGGGAAGCCAGCCTCAATGATGTCGACACCGAGGCGGGCGAGCTGCTGGGCGATCGCCAGCTTTTCTTCCAGGTTCAAGCTGGCACCAGGCGATTGCTCGCCGTCCCTGAGGGTGGTGTCAAAAATCAAAACCCGGCCGGGATCACGCGCCATGACAACAATTGGGCCGCTAAGCGGACTGACTATGAGTTGCTCCCATTGTAGGGATCAGTCTGGCCTAGGCAGCTGAGGGCGAAGGACGGCGCACAGTCCCCGTGCTTGGCAGGTCAACTTTGGCTAATTGGGGCAGGAGGGAGGCCAGATCAACA
Organism: Cyanobacteriota bacterium; assembly: GCA_046338875.1. GTDB lineage: Bacteria > Cyanobacteriota > Cyanobacteriia > PCC-6307 > Cyanobiaceae > Cyanobium. Next base: position 1,744 of record JBKDVK010000045.1, read on the forward strand.
AAGCGATCGGCGGCATTGCGCAATTCCCGGGCCACCATGCCCTCGGTGCTGAACACAATGATCGTCAAACCCTTGGCCCGCAGCACCTCCACCAGCCTGTCCAGGTCCTTGCTGCCGCTGAGGAGCCAGACCTCTTCGCAGCGATGGGCGATGGTCAACAGGTCAATCGCCACCTCCACATCCAGATTGGCTCGGGCGTATTGGCGGCTCTCCCCTTCGCCACCCAGATCCCGTAGGGGCCGGGTGCGCACGGTGTACCCCAGGCTGGTGAGGGCATCACGGAAGGGACGTTGGTCATTGGGATCCTTGAGACCGGCATACCAAAAAGCGCTGCCCAGCTCCACCTCCCCCTCTTGACGGGCTAGCTCAATCAAGCGGCGGGGGTCGAAAAACCAGCCGAGTTTCTGCTGGGCATAAAACATGCTGTGCCCGTCAACCGCGAGGACCCTTCGCAGCATTGGTTCGCCTAAGTGTTGTTGCACCACGCGGTCGTAAATCCCTTTACGGGCCAAGCCTAGAAAGCTGACCGGTATTATGGATTTGTGTTGAGGTCACCATGGCCGCAGGCGAACTGGCCCTGGTGCTTCATGCCCACCTTCCCTACGTCCGCTCAGGGGAGCCGGGGTCCTTGGAGGAGGACTGGTACTACCAGGCCTTGCAGGAGTGTTATTTGCCCTTGCTGCAGGTGCTGGAGGCGGCCGCCGCCGATCCGCAGCAGCGACCCAGGCTCACCCTCGGCCTCTCGCCAACCCTGCTTTCCCTGCTGGCTGACGAGGAGCTGAACCGCGGTTTTCTGCCCTGGTTGCAGCTGCGCATCGAGTTGCTGGAGCTGGCCCCCCCCGAAGGCAGGGCAGCGGCCCAGCACCTCGGCCAGAACCTCGCCGCCTTGGTTGCCGATTGGCAACACTGCCAAGCAAAGCTGCTGCCACGCTTTCGGCGCCTGCAGGGCCTGGGGGTGCTGGATCTGATCACCTGCGCCGCCACCCACGGCTACCTGCCCCTGCTGAGGGAATGCCCGGAGGCCGTGGGCGCCCAGCTGATCACCGCCGTGCGGGAACACGAACGTCTGATCGGCCAACCTCCCCTGGGCATTTGGTTGCCGGAATGCGCCTACTACGAGGGTTTGGACCAGGTGCTCGTCCAACACGGCCTGCGCTACAGCGTGCTGGACGCCCACGGCCTTCTCCACGCCGTGCCCCGTCCCCGCTACGGCGTTTATGCACCGATCTGCAGCCCAGCGGGAGTGGCTTTTTTCGGGCGTGACAGCAATTCGACCCTGCCGGTATGGAGTGCCAGCGAGGGCTACCCGGGCGATGGCGCCTACCGGGAATTTCACCGCGACCTGGGCTGGGATCTGTCCGAGGAGCAGTTGGCCGAGCATGGAATCCGCAGCAGCCGCCCCCTTGGCCTGAAATTGCATCGGGTGACCTCCCAGACCTCTGCGCTGGAGCACAAGGCCCCCTACGAACCGGCCGCTGCCGCCCAGATGGTGCGGCAACATGCCGCCGATTACCTCGCCGGTCGGGCCAGCCAATTGCACGATCTGGCGGCCTCCATCGAGCGACCGCCGCTGCTTGTCGCTCCTTTTGACGCTGAGTTGTTTGGCCACTGGTGGTTTGAAGGGCCGGCGTTTTTGGCCGAACTGTTCCGCCAAGCTCCCGCCGCTGAGCTCCGTTTCACCACCCTGCGGGAGACCCTGGAGGCGGAGTTGACCCTCCAGCTCTGCCGCCCCTCTCCCTCCAGCTGGGGCCGGGGGGGCTATCACAACTACTGGCTAAATGAGGCCAACGGCTGGGTTGTGGGGGAATGGCAGCGGGCCTCCCGGGCCATGGTCCGGCGGGTCAACCGGGGCGTGGGCAGCAGTGAGCATCGGCTTTGGCTGATCCAGGCCGGCCGCGAACTGCTGCTGGCCCAGAGTTCTGACTGGAGTTTCATCCTGGAGGCCGGCACCACCACCGAACTGGCCCGAGAGCGGATCCACCGCCACCTTGATCGTTTCTGGCATCTCATGCAGGCCATCGACAAAGGCACGGATTTGCCGCCCTTGTGGCTGGACGCAGTGCAGCGCGAAGATGGTTTGTTTCCCCTCCTCAGCGGGACGGAGTGGGCCAGTCCCCCACCGAGTTCGAACTGATCTTCAAGCCATGATCGATGCCATGGATCGCGACAAGTTGCTGAGCCAGTGTCACAAACTAGCCAAGGCCTATCAGGTGGAAGATGGCGAGGGTTTTCGCTTGGCCTGCGTCGATCCCGACGACACCCTGCATTTGCAACGGGATGACAAAGCGATGGCGACGCAACGGCTGAGTGAAGGCACCAGCCTGCTTGCCGAATTTCAGGAACGCCTCTACGCCCAGGACCGTTGGGGGGTGTTGTTGATTTTCCAGGCGATGGACGCCGCCGGCAAAGATGGCACCATCAAACATGTGATGTCGGGGGTGAATCCCCAGGGCTGCCAGGTGACCAGCTTCAAGGCCCCAACCCCTACCGAACTGGACCATGACTACCTCTGGCGCTGCCAACAGGCCCTGCCGGAAAGGGGGCGGATCGGCATCTTCAATCGGAGTTATTACGAAGAGACCCTGATAGTGCGCGTCCATCCAGAACTGTTGCAAAAACAACAATTGCCTCCCTCCTTACTGGGCAATGACATTTGGAAACAGCGCTGCCGCGATATTCGCCATTTCGAAGAGTATCTTAGCAACAATGGATTCATTGTACTTAAGTTTTTTCTGCATGTCTCACGCAAAGAACAAAAGCGTCGCTTTCTAGAACGGCTTGATAATCCTGATAAGAACTGGAAATTCTCACTCGGTGATATTCATGAGCGGGCCCACTGGGATGCCTACATGACTGCCTACGAGGAGATGATTCAACGTACCGCCAGACCGTCAGCCCCATGGCATGTAGTGCCTGCAGACAACAAGTGGTTCACCCGCATTGTGGTAGCTGCCTCAATCATCGACGCCATGGCCCGCCTGGATTTGCGGCTACCCCATCTGGGCGAAGAGGCACGCCGTCAACTGGAGGAGGGGCGTCGCCTGCTTTTGGCGGAGGACTAATCGTGGAGTATCTGTGGCAGCTCTGATTTTTGCCCCTTCTCATGCTGGTCTGCAGGGATTCTGAGAAACCGCTGTGGGGGGATCCGCCCCCGGCGCCTGCGGGCCGCTGGCTAGGGTTCCCTGACTGATCGGGGTGATGGCCCCTTGCGATGCTCGCTTCCTTATTTACCAAATCTTCTCTTTTCGGTATCGGCATCGCCTTCAGCCCCCTGCATATCGGGGTGGTAACCCTGCTGTTGCTGGGGCGCTCACCCTTGAGAAGGGCCTTTGCCTATGTCTTGGGCTGGACTCTGGCCAATGTGATGGCGGTGCTGTTGTTGCTGCTAGTGGGAAGTTCGTTGGCGATCAGCTTGGAACATGGCGCTCGCGAGCAGGTGCTAATTGATCTTTTGGGCGCCGGAGGTCTCCTGGCCCTGGGTCTGTATCAACTCACTCCCCAGGCCAGTCTCGGTGAGGAGGGGATGGCGATTCGCTTGATGAATCGCCTTCCTGATGTTAATACCGCCTTGCTGGTATTGATCGGCGCTGGGGCTGCGCTTTTGACCCCTGAAAACCTAGTATTTTATTTAAAGCAAGCCGGCTTGATGATGATCAATCATCCTGGGTTAAAAGCCGATGTTGAAATTACTGCTGTCTATGCGCTTACAGCTAGTTCTTTATTGTTGTTGCCCCCTTTGGCCTGGATCGCCAGCGGTGGCTCGATTCGCGACTCGATTGCCAAACTAGAAGAATGGTTGCAGCACAAAGCCGAGTGGTTGGTGGGAATTATTGCGCTTATTTTTGGCGCCTATCTTTTGTATGAGGGGCTCCACGGATTGGAATTAATGATGGCTTGAAATCGGTTCTAGCTCTAATACTTTCAGGCGACAACTTCAGAGAATTTGATCGAGAAAGCGCCGGGTTCGTTCATGTTTAGGGTTCTTGAAAAATATCGCTGGAGGTGCTTCTTCCACCACACTTCCCTCGGCCATTAACACCACCCGATCGGCGACCTGTTCGGCAAACTTGACTTCATGGGTCACCACTACCATGGTGATATCCTCTTGAGCCAATTGTCGCATCACATCCAACACTTCCCTGACCATCTCGGGATCCAGGGAACTGGTGGGTTCATCAAACAGCAGGATCCTGGGCTCCATGCATAGGGCCCTGGCGATGGCGACGCGCTGTTGCTGGCCCCCCGATAGCTGACCGGGGAATTTCTGGGCCTGCTCCTTGATGCCGACCCGATTCAGCAGGTTGAGGGCCTGGGCCTGAACCTCGGCACGGGGCCGGCCACGCACCAGGGTGGGGGCCAACACGAGGTTGTCCAGCACCGTGAGGTGGGGAAACAGATTGAACTGCTGAAACACCATGCCCACCTCTCGGCGGATGGCATCGATCTGGCGCAGGTCATTACCCAGGCTGTTGCCGTCGATGCGGATCGTGCCCTTTTGAAAATCCTCCAGGGCATTGAAGGTGCGGATGAAGGTGCTCTTGCCGGACCCGGAGGGACCCATCACCACCACCACTTCGCCGCGATGGACCGTGAGGTCCACACCGCGGAGAGCGTGATAACCATTCGGATACCATTTTTCGACCCCGCGGGCCTCAATCATCAAGTTGTGGGGGCTCGAAGTCATGGCCGGCTGGTGGATCTAGAGAGAGTCTGGGGATCAAGGCGTTTTTCGAGGGCACGACTGCCGAGGCCGAGGGCGGCGCAGCAGGACCAGAACAGCAGGGCAAGGGTGAGGTAGACCTCGGCGTTGTGTCCCAGAAATTCCGGGTTGGCCATCACCGTCCTGGCAACGCCAAGTAGTTCCAGCAGCCCGATCAAGGAAAGCAGGGTGGTGTCCTGAAGCAGGGAGATGAATTGGCCCACCATGGCGGGCAAGGCCACCCGCAGGGCCTGGGGCAGTATCACCCGCACCAGGGTCTGAGGATAGGAGAGTCCTAGGGAGCGGGCCGCTTCAACTTGACCTTTGGGAACCGCCGCCAAACCAGAACGCACCGCTTCGGCCAGATAGGCGGCGGCGAAAAAAGTGAGCACCCAGGACGCCCGCCAGATGCGGTCCGGGGCCAGTCCTCCGGGCAACAGAAATCCGAGGATGTTCTGGCCCAGAAATAGCAGCGTAATCAGGGGAGCGCCACGAATGAATTCGATGTAGATCACCGCGCTCCAACGCAGCAAGGGCAGATCACTGCGCCTTCCCAAGGCCAACAGGACGCCAAGGGGAAAACAAAGCAAGATGGCGAAACTGGCGGTGAGCAGGGTCAAAAGCAAGCCTCCCCATTGGGAAGGCGACACCGGCATCAACCCCAAGCCGCCGCTGATCAGCACCATGCCGAACAGGTAGAGCAGGGGCCAGATCAGGGGAAACAGCCGCAGCATTGGTCGGCTGAGTTGGGCACCAAAGCGTCCCGCCAGCCAGCGACTGGCCCCCAGCAACGCCGCCAGCAGCCACCAGCGGCTCTGCAGGGCCGGCGCCAACCCCAGGGCCCAGGGCAACCAGAGCGCAACCACTGCCAGCAGCCCAAGCACGAGGCGATCGTTACGCGGCCAGAGCTCGCCATCCCGGTCGGAGCGGGGATGGCAGCGCAACAAACCCCAGCTGACTCCCGCCGCGGCCGTCAGCAGGGCCGTGAGCAGCCAGAGTCTCCATTGCTGGGCTTCGGGATAGCGACCTACGGCAAACAGGGTGCTGTTGGCCTGTATCACCGCCCATTCGGCTTTTTGGCTCGCCCATTGCACCAGTCCCAGCGCCGCTGCGCTGATCAGGGCGATCAGGCCGAGGCTGAGGGCCCCATCGGCGGGAGTGGCGAAAAGGTCGGCGCGCAGGCGCCGCAGCAGCAGGTTCATCTCAGCGCTCCCTGATTTGCACGAGACGGTTGATGCCATTCATGACCAGGGAAATCACCAGGTCCAGGGCCAGATAGGCCCCCAGTAAGAGCAGATAAACCTCCAGGGCTCGGCCAGTCTGATTCAAGGTGGTTTCGGCGACGGAATATAGATCGCTGAAGCCCACCGCCACCGCCAGGGAGGAATTCTTGGCCAGGGAAATGTACTGGGTGTTGAGGCCCGGAACGATTACCCGCAGGGCCTGGGGCAACACCACGTGGCGCAGGGTGGCAAACCAGCCCATGCCCAGGGAGGTTGCCGCTTCCCATTGGCCCTTGGGCACCGAGGCGATACCGCCGCGCACAACTTCGGCGATGAAGGCTCCTGAATAGATGATCAGGCCACTAAGCAAAGCCGCAAATTCCACACTTAGTCGCCAAGGAGCCTGCCAGACGCCATTGACGAGCTGGGGCATGGACCATTGCAGTCCCTGGCTGAATCCGGCCAGATAAAGCCCGGATTTGGCTAGCACCACCCCAGGGATTTGCAGGGCTGCGGTGCCATTGGGCAAAGACAGAAAGACGACGAAATACCAGAAAATCAACTGCAGCAACAGCGGGATATTGCGAATGGTTTCCACATAGGCCCGGGTCAGACCGCGCAGCAGGCCATTGCGGCTGAAGGAGGCCATGCCCGCCAGGGTGCCCAGCAGGGTGGCCCCCACCAGGCCGGTGATAACGGCCCGCAGGGTATTGACCAAACCAGCGGCTAAACCCCGCCAATAGGGCAGTCCGGCATCAAAGGGAAGCAGGGTTTCGGCGATGTCGAAACCGGCCGGTTCCCCCAGCCAGCGCCAACTGAGCAACATGCCCCTGGCGGTGAGGTTGTGGACCAGGTTGCCGAGTAAAAAGGCAATCAAAACCAGTAGCAGCAGGGCCACAACCCCCTGCACCAGCCAGGGAATCACGCGTCGATCCCGCCACCATGGGGGACGATCGGCAGGATCACGCAAGGGCTGAGCCATGGGCATCGATGCTCAACGGAAGGGAGGTGAGTACATCAAGCCGCCCTTATTCCATTGCTTATTGATACCTCGATCCAGTTTCAGCTTCGAAGCCGGGCCAACATTGCGGTCAAAGATTTCGCCGTAATTACCGACGGCACTGATGATTTTCACCACAAAATCTGAAGGCAGCCCCAGTTGTTTGCCAAAATCACCCTCCACCCCTAGAAAACGCCTGAGATCGGCCTGGTTTTTATTGGCATTGGCCTCCGCCAATTTGCTGGCGATGTTGGCTTTGGTGATGCCCAATTCTTCGGCCTGGATAAGGGTGTTGACCGTCCAGCGCACGGCATCCGCCCAGGCGGGATCGGCATTGGTGGTGGCCGGGCTGAGCGGCTCCTTGCTCATCACATCATTGAGCAGAGTGTGGGCCTCCGGATTGGGGAAGCTGGAGCGTTTGGCCGCCAGTTGCGAACGATCGCTGGTGACAGCTATACAGCGGCCCCCCAGATAGGCCGCATAGGTCTGGTCGCCGGTCTGGAATTTCAGCGGCGTGTAAGCAATCCCGATCTCCCGCATGCGGTCGGCCAGGTTTAGTTCGGTGGTGGTGCCGCTCTCGACACAGATTGGTTTGCCCGCCAGGGCCTTGAGGGTTGTGATGCCGCTGGCCGCAGGCACCATCATTCCCTGGCCGTCATAGAAGGTCGTTGGAGCAAAACTGAGGGCGTTGCCGCCGGGTGCATCCCGGCTCAGGGTCATGGTGGTGTTACGCGAAAGCAAGTCGACTTCGCCGCTGGCCAGGGCAGCAAAACGCTCACTTGAATTGAGATCGCGGTATTCCACTTTGCTGGCATCGCCAAAGATGGCAGCGGCCATCGCCTTGCACACATCGACGTCCAGGCCCGAATAACTGCCGTCCGGTCCCACGAAACTGAAGCCGGGTAGCTTGCCGTCGACTCCGCAGACCAACTTGCCCCGCCCCTGAATCATCGCCAGCTTGGCGCTCTGGACGCCATTGCCGCCATCCTGGGCGCAGCCTGCCAACAGTCCCGCAAGCACTAGCGGTAGGGCCCAGGCACGGGTTGGACGGAAGGACATGCGCAAGAGCCTGCAAGCGACCCCGCATTGTTGCAGGTCAATCCGAATGATCCCCAAACCGTTTGATCTCAAACCGTTTGCTCCCAAATCGTTTGCTAACGCTGGCCGCCCTTGAAGGCCAGCGAATCAGCATTTCCCCAGGGCTCCTGCCATAAGCATCACCTGGGCCATGGGTCCAACGTCATGGACCCGGATCAGATCGGCGCCACGGGCCACCGCCAGGGCGCAGACCGCTGCCGTGCCCCAGATACGGGCGCGCGGGCGTGTTTCAGCCAGCACTTCGCCGATGAAGCGCTTGCGTGAAGGCCCCACCAGCAACGGCAACCCCGGCGCCTTGAGTTCGTCAAGCCGGCGCAGCAGTTCGAGATTTTGGTCCGTGGTCTTGGCAAAACCGAGGCCGGGATCCCAGATCAATTGCCCCCGCTCCACACCGGCGGCCAGGGCCCGCTGGCTGGCTTGCTCCAGCTCCTGGCGCACATCCGCGACCAAATCGTTGTAGTCGCATAGCTGGTCCATCGTGTGGCTGTCGCCGCGGCTGTGCATCAGCACCAAAGGGCAGCGATGGCCAGCTACCGCCCTGAGCAGGCTGGGGTCCCTGCGGCCACCGCTGACATCATTAATCCAGTCCGCCCCGGCCGCCAGGGCCGCCCCCGCCACTGCCCCCCAGAAGGTATCGATGCTGAGGATCGCCTTTGGGTGGGCTGCACGGATGGCATGCAGGGCCGGCAGCAAACGCTCCAGCTCTGTCTCCGCCCCCACCTCAGCTGCGCCTGGACGGGTGCTTTGGGCCCCCAGGTCGAGCACGTCGGCCCCCTGGCGCAGTAGGCGCTCCGCCTGGCGCAGGGCCGCCCCAGCGCCTTCACAGCGGCCGCCATCGCTAAAGGAATCGGGGGTGAGATTGATCACCCCCATCACCCCGGCGCGCTGGCCCCATGGGAAGTGCATAGCTGTTGTTTTCCCTTTCAGCCGGTTCGTCCAGGCCAGTCTCCCAGCCAGGGCCCAGGGCCCAGGGCCCAAGGACCAGTGCCCAAGGCCAGAGTCTGGCTGGCTTGCCCTTTTCTGTCGTCGGTACCGCGTGGGTACCGGGTCAACTGGGCAGGGGCGCTCAGATGCGCTAAGGATGCAGGGCGTCGCTTCCCAATCCCCCCTTGGCCACCCGCTCGCGCCCATCCCTCCTTTCCCTCCTTTTGCTGGGATCACCCCTGCTGGCCGCTCCCCTGGCCGGCACCCTTCCAGTGGTCGCAGGGACCGCTCCAGCCAAAGCTGCCGCAGGGTCTGGGGCGGCGGCCGCCAAGCAGGTGGCTCCAAAGGCGGCAATCCCGGCGGCAGCGGTGCCGCTGCAGCCCTGCGCGGCTCCCCAGCCGGGGCGATATGTGCTGATGAGCCAAGGGAGTCTGCCGGCGGGGCCCTATGCGGCCTTGCTGCAGGAAACCTGGAGCGCCGATGGCCAAATCCGCGGAGTTCGTTTACAGCGTATAGGTCACGAATTTAGCGAGGCTCCCTATACTGGCCGTTTCGAACCAATCTCGCTCTGTCGGGTGCGTATTCAGCGCACTTTTGCTGACACATTACGTCAGAGCCAGGCGGTTCTTGACCTTAACGGCATCCCCCGTTTTTCGATCGGCTTGCTGCCCGATGTGTTCTCCATATCTCGCTGGTTCCGGCAACCAAATACGGCTTGCACCGCCAGCCTTCTCAATGGGGCCGCTGTCAGCAAGCAGGAGGGCGCCAATTATCGCCAGGGCGGCTGGCGCCGCAACGGTACTATCCAACATGAACGCTGGAACAACGGCAGCGTTCGTGGAATTGCCATTTCTAGTTATGGCGAGACTGTGGAAGAAGCTACCTACCGCGGGACCATACAAGTTGGTCCCGATTGTCTAGCTACAATCCGCCAGCGTGATTCCCTTGATGTCGACTGGAATTATCGAGGTATCGTGTTAGCGGATGGATCGGGATATCTCTATCTCCAAACCGATAAGGATGACGTAAACGTGGGCTTCATTGAGCATCTGCGCCCATGATTGATGCCTCTGCGGAACGCCTCAGCTTGCGGCGCCCAGACGACTGGCATGTCCATCTGCGCGATGGCAACCTGCTGGAAGCGGTGGCGCCGCTGACGGCGGCCGTTTTCGGTCGGGCCATCGTGATGCCCAACCTGTCCCCACCGCTGACCACGGTGGCGGCCACCAGGGCCTATCGGCAGCGGATCCTGGCAGCCTTGCCCGCCGCCAGCGGTTTCACTCCGCTGATGACCGCCTATCTGACCGACAGCATCGATCCCGCAGAGTTGGAACGGGGCAAGCAGCAGGGGGTGTTCACGGCCTGCAAGCTTTATCCAGCCAACGCCACCACCAACGCGGCTGCAGGCGTTAGTGATATCGGCCAGCTGACGGCGGTGCTGGAGGCCATGGAGCGCTGCGGCCTGCCCTTGCTGATCCATGGCGAGGTCACCGATGCCGAGGTGGACATCTTTGATCGCGAGGCGGTCTTCTTGGAAAGGCACCTGGCGCCCCTGCTGCAGCGCCATCCCGGACTCAAGGTGGTGCTCGAACACATCACCACCGCCGAAGCGGTGGACTTCGTGGCCGCCTCCGGCCCCAATCTGGCGGCCACGATCACTCCCCACCATCTGCATCTCAACCGCAATGCCCTGTTTGTCGGTGGCTTGCGACCCGATTACTACTGCCTGCCGGTGATCAAGCGGGAGCGCCATCGCCTGGCCCTGCGCGCCGCCGCCACCTCCGGCCACCCTCGTTATTTCCTGGGCACCGATTCGGCCCCCCACCCCCGCCACGCCAAGGAATCGGCCTGTGGTTGCGCCGGGATTTTCAATAGTCCCTACGCCATCGAGAGTTATGCCACCGTCTTCGAGCAGGAGGGTGCCCTGGATCGCCTCGAAGATTTCGCCAGCATTTTCGGTCCCCGCTTCTACGGCCTGCCCGTCAATGAAGAGCGCATCGTTTTGCGGCGCCAGAGCTTGGAGGTGCCAACGCGGCTGCACCTAGCCGATGCTTCTGGCAGCGACCATGCCCTGGTGCCCTTCCATGCGGGCCAACGGCTGCCCTGGCGCCGCGAGCGGGGGGGGCAGGATGGCGGTGCCTGATTGTGATGCCGTGGTCGCTCCGCCCCCCCCTGCCCCACTGGCCACCAGATTGAGGGGGGCCGAACTCCTTAACAATCCCCAGCTCAACAAGGGCACAGCCTTCAGCCGCCAGGAGCGCCGCGCCCTGGAGTTGGAGGCCCTGTTGCCCTGGCAGGTCGAGACGATTGAACAGCAGGTCGAGCGCTGCTGGCAGGCCTTCGACGCCCTGGCCAGCCCTATGGATCGTTACACCTATATGCAGACATTAAGAGAGCGCAATCTCATACTGTTCCACCGCTTTCTGGCCGACCACATCGAGGCAGTAATGCCGATTGTTTATACCCCAACCGTGGGCCAGGCCATTCAGGGCTTCAGCCAGTCCTACCGCAGTCCTTCCTTGGGGGTGTACCTCACGGCCGATCAACAGGATCGCTTGGCGGCCATTCTGCGCCAGGCCTGCTCACCGCTAGGGGGGCAATCAGGGGACAACCGCCCCGACCTGCTGCTGGTGACCGATGCCCAGGGCATCTTGGGCATTGGCGACCAGGGGGTCGGGGGGATTCACATTTGCCAGGGCAAGTTGGCCGTTTACACCCTCTGTGCCGGTCTTGATCCCCGCCGGGCCCTGCCGGTGATGCTTGATGTGGGCACCAACAATCCCGACCTGCTGGACGATCCGACCTATCCGGGGCTACGCCAGCCACGGCTGGGGGGCGCCGCCTACGACGCCTTCATGGAGGCCTTTATCCAGGCTGTAAGGGAGGTGTGTCCTGGTGCCTTGGTGCATTGGGAGGACTTTGGTGCCGGCAATGCCCGTCGGGTTCTGGAGACCTACCGGGAGCGGGTACCCAGCTTCAATGACGACATTCAGGGCACCAGCGGTGTGGCCGCTGCCGCCATTCTGGCCGGCTTGAGGGGTTTGGGGCAGGTTTTGGAGGACCAACGCATTGTCATCTTCGGGGCCGGCAGCGCGGGCTGCGGCATCGCCGAGCGGCTGATGCGGTTGCTGCAGGCCAGGGGTCTCGATGCCCAGCAGGCCGCCGACCGTCTTTGGATGATCGATCGGCAGGGCCTGGTTCACTCTGGCCTGGAGGGGGTGCAGGGGGCCGTCCAGCCATACAGCAAGCGACCTGAGCAGTTGGCCGACTGGCCCCTTGATGCCCAGGGGCAGATCGGCCTCCAGACCGTGGTGGAGCGCCTGGCTCCGACAGTGTTGATCGGCACCTCCACCTGCGCCGGTGCCTTTGATCAGGCTGTGATTGAAGCGCTTTGCCGGGGCTGTCAGCGCCCCATCGTGCTGCCCCTCTCCAACCCCACTCCCCTGGCGGAAGTGACACCGGAAAACCTATTGCGCTGGAGCGATGGTCGCGCCTTGGTCGCCACTGGAAGCCCGTTTACAGCGGTCCAAGTGGGCGGCCGTCTGCGGGAGATCGGGCAGTGCAACAACTGCTTTGTGTTTCCGGGCCTGGGCTTTGCGGCGGTGGCCGTGGGGGCAAGCCAGGTAAGTGAGGCCATGATTGATGCCTGTATTGGGGCGTTGGCCGATGCAATCCCTGCCGCCCGTGATCCTGATGCTGCTCTGATGGTGGCCCTTGATCAAGTCCAGCAGGTGTCCACCTCCGTGGCCCGGGCGGTGGCCCTAGCGGCGGTGGCGGAGGGCCTGGCCCGCCGGGCGACTACTGAGGCGGAGGCCCTACAGTGCTTGCAAGCAGCGACTTGGCTGCCGATCTATGCGGAGATCACGGCCCTCTGAGCTTTGCCAAGGTCCTAGCATCAAATAAGAGCTGTTACATCGTTACTTAGCGGGGCCACAGTTTGTTTCAAATTCCTTGAAGAACTTTCCTAGGGGTCTTCTCCACTTGGGTGCAACCATTGGCGATGGGTTTCTTCGTCCAACTCACTGAGGCCATCTCCCGTCACCAAACCTTGTTGGTGACCGGATTGGACCCCAATCCGGAGATGTTGAACACCTGGGCCCAGGGCCGCGGGATGGGCGGTCGCTCGTTTCTTTCTCTGGCCAGGCATTGGATCAAGGCGGTAATTGAAGCCACCGCCGACCATGTCTGCGCCTACAAACCCAGCCTCGGCTTTTATCAGGCCCTGGGCCCGGTGGGACTGGAGCTGTTGCGGGAGGTGCGCGAGCTGGTGCCTCCGGGCATTCCCCTGATCGTGGACGCCAAACATGGCGACCTCAACAGTTCCTCGGCCCTGGCCAGCTACCTGTTCCGGGACCTGGGGGCCGATGCGGTGACCCTGTCCCCGCTGGCGGGACAGGACATCGCCGCCCCGTTCCTTCTTTATCCCCAGCGGGCGGTTGTAGTCACCTGCCACAGTTCCAATCCGGCGGCTTGGCGCATTCAGCACCATCCCAATGAGCAGGATCCCCTTTATCTGCGGGTGGTGCGGGAATGTCAGTTGTGGGGAACCCCCGAACAACTGCTGCTTGAGGTCGGCACTAGCGATCCGGAGATCTTGGCCAGGGTGAGGCGGGAGGCCCCGGAACGGTTCTTGATCCTCAGGAGTCTCTGGGCAGAAGAAGATCGCCTTGTCGCCCTGCTTGAGGCCGGTCTCAGCGATAGCGCCGATGGTTTGCTGCTGCCCCTCCCCCAGAACCTCCTGGTGGAGTCGGACATCGCCGCCAGGGCCGCCGCCCTCAAATGTCGCATCGGCGAACAGCGGGAGCAATGGCTGCAACGGCGCTCCCTGAGTCGGCAGGATTCCTGTCAGCTCTGGCTTCCCCAACCGACCAGCTCCAATGGGCAGGGGCTCAAGGTCACCGAAAGTCGCGAGCATCCCGAGGGGCAGCAGGTCAGCACCGAACCCCACGCCGAGCTGATCGTCGATCTATTCGATATCGGTTGCCTGCTGTTTGGAGAGTATGTTCAGGCATCGGGCGATGTCTTTAATTATTATATCGATCTGCGCCAGATCATTTCCGATCCAAATCTTTTCCATCGTGTTCTCCATGCCTATTCCTTGGCCATGGCCGAACTGGCATTCGATCGCATTGCCGGAATTCCCTACGGCTCCTTACCCACCGCCACCGGCCTTTCCCTCTTGCTCCACAAACCGCTCATCTACCCCCGCAAGGAGGTCAAGGCCCATGGGGCGCGCCGGCTGATTGAGGGTGATTTTGAAGAGGGTGATCTGGTGGTGGTGGTGGACGATGTGTTGATTACGGGCGGCAGCGTGCTCGAAGGGATTGCCAAGCTGGAGAGCTCTGGTCTCCAGGTCCAGGATGTGGTGGTTTTCATCGACCATGGCGGCGCCAGCGATCGCCGCGCCCGCCAGCGGTTGGAAACGGGCGGCTATCGGCTGCATGGGGTGCTCGACATCGAGCGCATCACCCGAATCCTGCACAGTGCCGGCAGGCTTGACGACGCCCAAGCCAGCCTGCTGGCCCATCGACGCGCCAATGTAACCGGGGCGGTCCCTGGTGGACCCTAGGCTGGTTGTGCGCCCCAAAATGTGAGCTGGGCGCCCCCTTTTCATGCAGGGATCAGGATCGGCCGCCTCAGCCACATCGCCCACCATCGGCGAACTCGAAGCCAAGTATTCTCTTTATTGCAAGGCCATGCGCCTGCTCCTCAAGGAGGGCCGCAGCCGTGAAGAGATCATCCGCACGGTTTGTTGGAGTCGCCTGGAGAAATTGCATCTATCTTTGCCCAGTCGCTACAAATCACCTGATTATCTTTATGCGGTGCTCAAGCGCGACTTGACTTAAGCAGCAGCTTGCCTGCTAATGCCCCCTGTCCCCGACTCCGGCCTGTCCCCTACTCCGGTAAGGGAGGCGGGGGAGGCGGCAGGGCCCGGCCTAGTCCGACCGCCGGCGGAGGCGATGGGGGAGGCGATGGCGGCAAGCGTCGCGGCTTCAGAGTCGAGGGCCGATCTTCCCCTGGCCAGTTGTTGGTGCTGCCGAAGGCAGCGCGATGCAGGGCGTTGAATTGGCTCTGACGATATGCCGCCCCCTCCGATCCGGCGTACTTGCCCCAAAGGCCCTCCCAGAAGAAATAAATCACGCCATGGCCCCTGCTGGCAGCCAATTGCACTTTTTCGGCAATGGTCTCCATGTCAGTAGTGCGCGATCCGAGGCCCGCCAGAACGCCGATTTCGACGGGCACCCCCCAGCTATGGGCCTTGATCAGGGCCGCTTGGTTGAGATCGTTAGCAAAACCCTCCATGGAGAATGCGTAGTTCTGCACTACTAAATCATCCACAAGACCACCCATGGCCCATAACTGCCAGTCCTGGAGCCATTCATGGAAAGCCGATCGGTAGGGCCCTGGCGAGAGGCTGACTAGCAACCGTTTTCTGGTGGAAGTCTGTTGCAGTCGAATCCGCAACTCGCGCATCAGGCTGGTGAGGTGATATCGACGCCAGCTCATCCAATAGCGATCTTTGGAGTTGGCTGGCGGTTCACGGCCCGTGGTCTGGCGATACAGCATGCGGGTGTAATTGTCGTAGCCAAGATCCACAGGCCAGGCGAAGTGATCATCCAACTGGATGCCATCCACGCCACAACGCTGCACGATCTCTAGAATCAGGCCGATGAATCGCTGCCTCACTCCTGGGTGGGCCGGGTTGAGCCAGACACGCAGGTCCTTGAGGGGGGAGGTGCGCAGGTCGGCGCCATGGAGGGCAAATAGGGCGCTGCCATCGGCACGGCGCAGCACCCAGTCTGGATTGAGACGCACCACCTCGGCATCTCCTGGTTCCATCAGGCCATATTCGAACCAGGGCAACACCTGCATCCCATGGCGTTGGGCTGCCT
This sequence comes from Cyanobacteriota bacterium, assembly GCA_046338875.1. Lineage (GTDB taxonomy): Bacteria > Cyanobacteriota > Cyanobacteriia > PCC-6307 > Cyanobiaceae > Cyanobium. The sequence goes on from JBKDVK010000045.1 coordinate 17,581, forward strand.
TGGTGATGCGACAAATCGGATCCAGGTTGGGGTTAACCGCCGCCAGGGTGGGTTCCAGAGGGGCATAACGGCTGCGGTGAAATGTGGCGCCGCGACTCCAGACGTTTGGGTAAATGGTGTTGAAACCAGTGGCAGCCAGTTCGGCCACCGCCGCATCAATCCGCTTGGGATCGTAATAAAGGGGACTGGGGCTGTTGGTCATCCATACGCCTATGCGCCGTCCCCGGGGCTGGGGCAAGTTGCTGCCACTGCCGTTGGCCAGGCCGGCGGCCGGAAGGGCGAATATGGGTAAGAGCGAAGTTACCAGCAGGGTGAGGCTTACAGGGAGCAGCCGTTTGAGGTGGGCGCGCCGAGCCAGGGGCGGCGCCGGTTTGGCGTTTGGAGCTCCGGCAGGGCCGAGGCGATGCATATCGACCACAGGAATCAGCGAAACATGGAGCTCACCGAGCTTTCTTGGTGAATGCGCCAGATGGCTTCGCCCAGCATATTGGCCACCGAGAGCACCTGCAGCTGGGGGAAGCGCCGCGGAGGGGTGATGGGAATGCTGTTGGTGACGACCACCTCTTCAAACAGCCCGGGGGTAGAAAGGCGCTCCACAGCCGGAGGCGAGAAGACCGCATGGGTGGCGCAGGCCAGGACCCGGGCCGCACCCCGCTGCCGCAATAGCTTTGCTCCTTGGCAGATGGTGCCGCCGGTATCGATCATGTCGTCAATGAGTATGGCTGTTTTGCCATGGACATCACCAATGACAGTTAGACTTTCGGCAACATTATGACCCGAGCGGCGCTTGTCGATGATCGCCAAAGGGGCGTCATTCATCTGCTTGGCGAAGGCGCGGGCTCGGGCAACGCCGCCGACATCAGGAGAAACGACTACCACCTCGCCGAGATCCCGAGTACCGAGATAGTCGACTAACACAGGTGAACCATAGATGTGATCACAGGGTATGTCGAAATAGCCTTGAATTTGGGAGGAATGGAGATCCATAGCCAGCACCCGATCAACGCCAGAAGTCACTAGTAAATTGGCGACCAGCTTGGCGGTGATTGATTCGCGACCGGCGGTCTTGCGATCGGCCCGAGCATAACCATAGTAAGGAATCACCGCAGTGATTTGACGGGCTGAGGCCCGGCGACAGGCGTCGACCATAATCACCAATTCCATGAGGTGATCATTGACTGGGGCGCAGGTGGGCTGGATGAGAAACACATCGCAGCCCCGAATCGATTCCTGAATTTGAATATAAAGTTCGCCATCCGCGAAGCGCTTGATCACCCGAGGACCATCAGCCACACCAAGGTAGTAACCGATTTCTTGAGCCAGTTCGGGATTGGAGGTGCCACTGAAGAGGCGCAATCTTCGGCTGTCGGCCGGCCCGTGGGGTTGGTAACCGCCCGACTCCAGCCTTTCAGCAGTCGCGAATGTCGTCACAAGGCAGTGGCCAGGTCGCAGCGTGTCGATGTTAGAAGCGTACTGGCACCAGTCTCCCCCCAGCCCATGGCGGCCTTGATGTCGTTGCCCCCACTGCAATTACTTGTCTTGGCCCAGGGGCCAGCCGGGAGTCTGGGGGGTTCGGCGGCCTGCCTGCCTGCCGCCGCAGATCGTCTGGCCCATCTGCTCGGGCTCCCTGTGAGGAGCATCGACAATCTTGTCCATCCCCAGCAGGCCATGGCCCAGTTATCGCGCTGTCCGGACCCCTGGCTGGCGGCCCTTCCCCTTGATCCAGGTCTCGGTTTGGATTGCGGTGGCAGTTGGGCGGAGTTGCTTGGCGCCTGGCGCCAGCCCAGCCTGTTGGTGTTGGAGCACGTCCAGTTGGCCACGGGTTTGCCTGCGGCAGGGACGGCCCTGCTGCAACGCTGGCAGGTGCCCCTCGTCGGCTTGATTCAGTGGGGCGGCCCCTGGAATCCAGTCGCCCGCCGCCAAGATGGACTGCCCTGGTTGGGTTGTCTGCAGGAGCTGCCTGCGGAGCAGGTGGACCCCTCGGGGGGGGCTTTGACTGAGGTTGGGGATGAAGAGTTGGGGCTGCGGCTGCGTTGGCGTTGGGCCCAGCTGGATCGGCTCAGGGTTAATTGAGGCCTGGAGCTTCGGCTGGGAGTAGGGGACAGCCTGCTACGAACCCGGGGCCGGCCAGAGTTTTTGGTCTGGTTTGGCATCAAGCTGGCGCAGATCGCCAAATTCCTTGTTGGCGGGTAAGAGGGGCAGGCTGGCGAATTGGATCGGTTGGCTGACATCAAGGCCAGCGGCAAACAGGCTCAGGGTTTCCTCGGCAGTCAGATTGGTCTCGACTTTGGGCTTCAAGGTGTTGATCAAGGCGGGCAGGTTGGCTAACTGATTGGCATGGGCCCACTGTTCGCGCAGACTTGTCTGCACCAGTTTGTGGTTGCTGCGCCGACCCGACTCACCGAGATCCTTGTCGCGGAATCGCAGCATCTGTTCCACCTGTTTGCCATTGAGACGTTGCAAACCCGTCTGTAGATCGATCTTGTAGTTCTGAGCCTTGTCTTGATATTTCATCGTTCGGGTGGGGCTCATTTCCAAACCACCAACTCCGTCGACGATCTGGCGTAAGGCTGTCCGTGGCAACACCACATATCGGTCGGGCTCGGATTGCTTCATCCCGAGCACATCCCGCACACCATCGGCGGTCAGGGCCACTCCTCCGCGGCGATAAAGGTCAGCAAGGCGGCTGGGTTCCTTCTCACCAGGAACCATCACCGCCAGTTCCACCGGCATATTGAGCACCTGGAGGGGGCCCTTGGGGTTGACTCGCACCAACAGCAGGGCGTCGGCATTGGCGGGGCCCTTGGGTGCCGCCGCGGTTTCGCCACTGCCGGTGTTTTCCGCATCGATGCCGATCACCAGCACGGTGACCGATCGCTTCGGCTGGGCTGCCAGGGTGGCAGGAGTGACATCAATTTTTAGCCCTTCGGAACGGTCTTTCAGGGGCCAGACGGTGCCCAGCAGGGAGCCTCCGACCAGCATCCCTGCCAGGGCGACGCTGGCTAGCAACAAGGTGCGGGGCGAAGGCCGGGGCAGGGAGGTCAGGCGCTTAAGCCAGCTGGGCCCAGGCTCCGGGGTTTGCCGGTTCGCCTTGGCCGACGGGCGAACCGGTCGCGAGCGGGCGGGAGGGCGGGGATCCCGGCGGGGTGGCATGGGCGACGGCGCAGAAATATCGATACACCAGTCTCTCCCACCGGCCCAAGGTTCCCCCAACCCCGCCCAGGCCCCTCGCTCGATAGGTTGATGCTCTTGGATATTGATGTGCCCTTGACCAGCGCCCCTGCCGCTTTCGATTCGGCCACCCCACCCCCCGAGCGGCTGGCGCCCCATCAAAGGGCCCGACCCATGGCCAAGGGCAGTCCCCGCCCCGCCAAGGATCTATGCAGCGATTGCGGGCTCTGTGATACCCGCTGGGTGGCCTATGTGCGCAAGGCCTGCGCCTTTCTGGAGCAGCGCTTTGAAGCCATGGAAATTGCGGCCCACGGCCGCAGCCGCGATCTGGACCAGGAGGACGAGCTGTATTTCGGGGTGCAGCAACGCATGTTGACCGCCCGCTTGCGTCAGCCCATAGAAGGTGCCCAATGGACCGGCATCGTCTCCCAGATCGGCGTTCGAGCCCTGGAAACCGGCCTGGTGGATGCTGTGCTTTGTGTTGGTCAGAGCCCCGAGGATCGTTTCACTCCCGTGCCCCGCTTGGCCCGCACGCCCCAAGAGGTACTGGAGGCCCGGGTGAACAAGCCCACCCTTTCCCCCAATCTGGAGGTGCTGGAGCAATTGCCGGATAGCGGCATCAAGCGCCTGTTGGCGATCGGCGTGGGTTGCCAAGTTCAGGCCCTCAGGGCGGTGCAGGCCACCCTGCCCATCGATCAGCTTTACGTGCTGGGTCTCCCTTGTGTGGACAACGTCAGCCGTGAGGGTCTGCAGACTTTTCTAGAGAGTGCCAGCCGTTCAGCGGCCACGGTGGTTCACTATGAATTCATGCAAGATTTCCGCATCCATTTCCGCCACAGCGATGGCAGTACGGAAACGGTGCCATTTTTCGGGCTCGATACACCACGGCTCAAGGATGTTTTCGCTCCCAGTTGCCTGAGTTGCTTCGACTACACCAACGCCGGCGCCGATCTGGTGGTCGGCTACATGGGGGCCGGTTTCGGTAGTCAATGGATCACCGTGCGCAATGCCCTCGGTCAGCAGCTGCTCGATCTGGTGGAAGCGGAGTTGGAAACCGGCCCTGTATTCAGTGCCGGTGACCGTCGGCAGGCGGTGCAGCAGGGAATCGGGGCCTACGACAAGGCTCTACGCCTGCCGCTGCCATTGGCGGAGCTGGTGGGCTTTTTTGTTAAACGCTTCGGCCCAAAGGGCCTCGAATACGGTCGCTTCTCGATTGATTCCCACTTCACCCGCAATGCCCTTTGGCTGCGGCGTAACCACCCCGCCATGGCTGATCGCCATATCCCTGCCTTCGCCAAACGCATCATTTCCGCCTACCGGTTGCCTGAGTCGTGAACGGCCTTGACACCCCTCGTCAATGTGGGGTTTTGCTGCATCCCACATCCCTACCGGCGGCATGCGGTTGCGGCACCCTGGGGGCCGCCGCTCGCCAATGGGTCGAACTGCTGGGCCGCGAGGGTGTGGGGGTCTGGCAACTCCTGCCCGTGGCACCACCCGACGGCACCGGTTCTCCCTACAGCTCCCCCAGTGGTTCGGCGCTTAATTCCTGGCTGCTCGATGCCGATGATCTGGTGGAAGAGGGCTTTTTGACCCTGGGCCAACTGCAGGACTTACCCCCTGCTGCCAGCAGCGATCGGCTCGAACCACCGCAGGCCTCGCGGCGGGCCGAAGCCCTCGGTGTCGCCTTGGCCCAGGCTTGGCCGGCCCAAAGCCCCGAACGCCAGGCGGAATTCCGCAGCTGGTGCCGCAGCCAGGCCCCATGGCTGCAGGATCACGGTCTGTTCATGGCCCTGCGCCGCCGCCATGGCGGCCAACCCTGGTGGCAGTGGCCGCCGGCCCTGGCCAAGCGCCAGTGGCGAGCCCTGGCCCAGGCGCGCCGCGAGCTGGCCCCGATTCTGTTGCAGGAATCCCTGCTGCAATGGCATCTGCAGCGCCAGTGGCAGCGGCTCAAACTTTTGGCCCAGGGGCAGGGAGTCCGCCTGGTCGGTGATCTGCCCTTCTATGTGGCCCACGACAGTGTTGATGTTTGGTGCCATCCGTCCCTGTTTGACCTGGCGCCGGATGGCACGCTGAGAGCCCAAAGTGGCGTTCCGCCGGATTATTTCTCAGCCACCGGCCAGCTCTGGGGAACCCCTGTCTACCGCTGGCGGCGCCACGCGATCGAAGGCTTCCGCTGGTGGCTGAATCGACTGCAGCGGCAGTTGGAGTTATTCGATCTGCTGCGCCTCGACCACTTCCGCGCCCTGGAGTCCTATTGGAGCGTGCCAGGGGGGGATCCCACCGCCGAGCACGGCCATTGGGTGTCTTCGCCGGGAACCTGGTTGTTGCGGTTGCTGAGCTGGCGATGCCGCCGCCGCCATCTGCTGCAGAGCGATGGCCGGCTGCCCTTGATCGCTGAGGACCTGGGCGTGATCACCAAGGCGGTGGAGGACCTGCGGGATCGGTTCGAATTGCCAGGGATGAAGATCCTGCAATTTGCCTTCGATGGCAACTCTGATAACGGCTACCTGCCAGCCAACTACAAGGGGCATCGCTGGGTGGTGTACACGGGAACCCATGACAACGCCACCACCAACGGCTGGTGGCAGGGGCTGGAGGAGCACCAGCGGCGCCAGGTGGGCGAGTTGTTGGGAGACATGGTCGTCGCCCCCGGTTGGCAACTGGCGGAGCTGGCCCTGGAGTCCTCTGCCGAGTTGGTGGTGGTTCCCCTGCAAGATCTGATGGGGCTGGACGATGGGGCCCGTTTCAACACTCCAGGCACGGCCAGCGGCAACTGGAGCTGGCGCCTGCAGGAGCCAATCGCTGCCCTGGCGGGCCATCTGCATGGTTACGGCGCCATGGGGGCCCGCTACGGCCGCTGCGGAGGAGCGGGAGCTGGTTCTTCCGGGGCAGGCGGCGCAAGCTGATCGGGCACTTCGACGGTCGGCTTGGAGGCCTTCTTCGCTCCCGCACGGGGAGCTTGGGGTGAAGTTGCTGGGGGATAGCGATAGCGGCCGGCTTCGCTGGGTTCTGGAGAGAGTGCTCGGCCATTCCAACGCACGGCTTGCGCCGCTGTGGCGGGATTGAGATTCAGCTCAAAGGGTGGCAAGACCGGCAGGTTGAGCTCGCCCTCCGCAACTTCCAAAGTGGATCGTCGCCCCTCGCTGTCTTTCAGTTGCAGCCTGGTAGGTCCGTTGAGGCGAACCGAGAGCCAACCCATGGTGAGGTTGACGCCGGCATCTTGGCTCTCTTGGCGCCATTGGCGCAGGGCCCGGCCGCTGGCAGCGCTGCGCAGCGGCAGCACGTCCTGGTAGGCCCCTGTCAGCAACTCTTGGTTGTTTTCTGGGCTGGTTGGGGTTGCCAGGGCTGGTAATGGACCAGTGCTTTGCAAGCCATGCTCGACTAGCCGCCGTTGGCTGAGGTTTAGCCCGTAGAGCAGGAGCAAGCCCAAAAGGCCATAAAGCAAGGTGCCCTGCCAGCTGGTGAAGACCTCGATCGAACCGGGCGTGAACCGTCGCCGCAGGCTTTCGCGGCGGGCTTGCGCGGTGCTGCGGGCGGCGGCGGGCAGGGCACCCCGCAGGCTGCCCGGGCTGAGCTGGAGTCGCTCCTCAAGCAGGGGCAGCATCGTGCGCAGGTAGGCGGGCTCCGGCAGCCGGTCGCGCCAGCCCCGTTCCAGCGCCTCGAGCACAGCGGTGCTGATGCGGGTTTGTTGGGCGAG
>JBKDVK010000046.1:0-5622 GCA_046338875.1 Cyanobacteriota bacterium
AGGATCTGGAACCTCTGCTGGCGGCGGTGGGTAGCCATGTACTGCTGTTCAGCGGCGCTGGCGGAGCGGGCAAGACGAGCCTGGCGTTTGCGATCGCCCGCTGGTGGCTGGCGGGGGAACCCGGGGACGTGGTGCGGTTGCCGGTGCTGATCGAAACCGCCCTGGCCCCACGGGAGACGGTGGCGGATCGGGTGCGGAGCTGGCTGAGCAACCAGCTCGCCGGCGCAGCGGAGGAGGAGCTGGGAGCGGAGCTGATCGAGGCCCTGCTGGCCGCCAAGCGATTGATCCCGATCGTGGATCACCTCTCGGAGCTGACCCCCGCCGCCCGCGAGCAGTTCCTGGCCGCCTTGCCGCCGGGGTTGGTGGTGGTGACGAGCCGCAGCGACGACGACGACGGGTTCAAGGAGCGGCCCCTGAGCCGGATCGAACCGCAGCGCATCGCGGTGGAGCGCCTGCAGGCCTTCTTCCTGGATTACCTGCGCCGCAAGGGGCAGGGGGAAGCGTTGAGCGACGACGACCTGATGCCCGCCCAGGCGCAACTCAAGCGGATCGTGGGCGACAAGCCGATCACGGTGCTGCTGGCGCAGATGTTCATCGACGACGTGATCGCCAAGCGAGATGAGGGCTTGCTCGCTGGGTCGGTGCCAGATCTGATGCTCAGCTACGTGCGGCGCCTCGACACGCCGGCAGATCCGGCCCTGCGGCGCCGGGCGGGGCTGGTGATCAACGAAGCGCTGGTGCAGCGGGCATTGCGGGTGGTGGCCCTGGCCAGTCACCGTCAGGGGAAGCCGGGCCAGCCCCTGTTCCAACCGTTGGAGTTCAGCGACACCCTGGCCCTCAACTCCCTGACTACCCCTAAGCCCTCGGGCCTGGGGCTGAGCCCCGAGCAGGCCGAGGCGTTGCTGGGTTACCTGATCGAGCTGCGGCTGCTGCTGCAACCCGGCGCGGCGGTGGGCCGGCTGCGTTTTCCACTGGATCCGCTGGCGGATCATTTGGCGGCGGCGGAGCAGTTCGAGCGGCTGGAGGCGCAAGCGCTGGAACCAGAGAACCTGGAGCCGGCGGCGGCGGTGCAGGGGGCAGCGGTGCAGGGGGCAGCGGTGTGGGAGCAGTTCCTGGCGGCGCTGGAGCTGCGGCCGGAGGCGGAACGGGAGCGGATGGGGGGGTTCCTGCTGGCGTTGCGCGATGGGGCGATGGAGGCCCAGGGCAAGCGGGCCCTGGCGATGCCGGCGGAGGTACCCGACCGGCTGGCGGCCCTGGGCTTTCTGGATGCGGAGGGAGAGCGCTATCGATTGGCTTTGCAGCGGGCCCGCAAGTGGATGTGGGAGCTGGGGGTGCCGGTGGCCAGTGAACGACGGGATGCAATCGCCAAGCTGGCGGCAATGGCGGCGGCCCCGGAGGATTCGGAGCGGCGGGCGGCTCGGGATGTGGCGAGCCGGCGGCTGGCGCGGGTGTTGGTGGAGGTGCTGAGCGAGCGGCAGGCGGAGCGGCGGCTGGAGCAACAGGACGCCGCGGTGGTGCTCGGCCTGATCGGCACGGAGACGGGGATTGAGGCGCTGGAGGGACTGGCGAGTGATGGGTCGCAAGCATCGGAGCTGCGCCGCACGGCGTTGGAAGCGCTGGGGCTGACGGCCAGGGATCAGGCCGAACATCGCCCGCGCATCGAGGCGTTTCTGGAGGAGCAACTGCGCGCCGATGCGCTGGATCTGCTGGTGGAGGGCGAGGAGGGTTGGGCGGCGCACGACCGGTGCCTGCCGCCCCTGCAGGGGGCCTCGCGAGGCCTGCAACTGGCGGCCTCTGCTGCTCTCCCCTTGCTCGGCTGTGCCCCTGGCCGTGCCGTGCCGATGCTCACGCTCACGGCCCTGCAGGAGGGGGAGGGCCTGCGCATCCGCACGGAGGTGGTGATGCCGCCGGTGTGGCGCCTGCCGCTGCCGCAGTGGCCAGGCGAGGCGTCGCAACAACTGGAGCTGGTGGTGGTGCCTGGTGGTGAGTCCAGGATCGGTTCGCCCGAAGAGGAAGCCGGCCGTGATATGTACACCCAGTTTCGGCAGAAATGCGAGGGGGTGAACGTGGAGCCCGAGCGCAAGCTGGGCCTGTTGGCGTTTGCCCTGGTTCGTCATCCGCTCAGCCAGGCGCAGTGGCGGGCGGTGGCGGCGCTGCCCAGGTTGGAGCGTGACCTGAGCCTCAGCCCTGGCACCTACGACGCCAAGGGGCTTTGGGAAAGCCACGGCCAACCCGGCGGTTTGGCGGTGGACAGCATTAGCTGGAACGACTGCCAGGAATGGCTGAAGCGGCTGAATCGCTGGCTGAGCGAGCAGTGGCCGGAGCTGGGCGGCCAAGGAGAAGTCCCTGTGTTTGCGCTCCCCAGTGAGAGCCAGTGGGAGGCGGCTTGCCGAGCGGGCTCTCGCACGCCGTTCCATTTTGGCGACACCCTGGATGCTTGCTGGGCTAATTACGACGGGAACTACACGTATGGTGCTGGCCGCAAGGGGGTATTTCGCCAGCGACCTTTGTCTGTGGGAGCGTTTGGCCTGGTGAACCGCTGGGGCCTGGCCGAGCTGCACGGGCAACTCCTTGAGTGGTGCGCTGACCAATGGCATCGAGATCCCGTGGCTGGATCAGCAGGGGATGGCAGCCCCTTGGAGGGTCCAGATCCGGAGCTGGAGGGCAATCAGGAGCAGGCGATGCGGCTGCTGCGCGGCGGGTCCTGGATCTACGTTCCTTACGTCGCCCGCGCGGCCATGCGGTACTGCCTCCACCCGGACCTCCTCTATGCCCTTGTGGGCGTCCGTCCCGGCTGTTTCTCTCCCCCAGGACTATTTCTTTATCCTTAATCCCTTTATTCCTTTGCACTTGGTTTTTTTACCCTTGGCTGTTGGCTTGCGGCTGTTCAGGTGTGGCGCCGTAGGCGCCTCAATTTTTTGTTTCACAGCACCCCCCGGTTAACTTCCTGTGCTTGATTAAGCCTTAAGGGCGGGTCGTTCAGCTGCTGCGCGGCGGGTCCTGGATCAACGATCCTCACAACGCCCGCGCGGCCATGCGGAACAGCAACCACCCGGACAACCTCAATACCAATGTGGGCGTCCGTCCCGGCTGTTTCTCTCCCCCAGCACCCTTCACCGTCAGAGCCGTTGGAAGGGATTCCAGCGGGAGCACACGAGGGGTCCAGACCCGCTCCGGAGATCGGCGACAACCGTAGGCAAGGCCTGCCCCTAACCCACGACCGCACGATCCGCACAGCCCCGGCCCACTGCCCCACGGCCCCCGCGACCTGGGTGACACGGTGGGCCTTTGCTGCGCTCACACCCACCACACCGCCCCGGCACCATGGGCGGCCTGCAGCTGCCGCGCCCGCCGCAGGGCAGCGCTGGCATCTCCTTCCGCACACCAGCCAAGGGGGATGGCCCCAGTCCATGGGATCCGCTGCCCCGTTGGACCTGCCTCAGGCCAGTCTTGCCCGCCTGTTCTGCGTCAAGCCCCTTGGCCGATTGGCGTTAACTAAGTTGGCCGGTGGAAGGGCCTGGCTCAGCCCGCCGGATGGTCGTCGAACCAGGCCTGCAGGTCGCCGGGCTCTGTGAAATCGAGCAGGTCTTCCGCCAGCTGCTCCAATTGCTGCAGGGGCAGGGTTGAGAGCCGATCCCGGCTACCAACGTCGAGGCTGCCGAGGCGGCGTATGAGCAGTCGGATGGCCAGAGCGGCTGCTTCCTGCTGTCGACCGGCTTCCAGTCCCTCTTCGCGGCCTTCCTGACGGCCTTCTTGCCTTCCTTCTTGCCTCCCTTCTTGCCTGCCCACCTGCCTTCCTTCCTGGCGACCCTCCTCCAGGATCTCTTGCACTGCGCGGCTGTGGCGCAATTGCTGCAGCGGCACGCCGGCGATCATCAGAATCTGCTCCTTGCTCAGCTGTGTAAATCGCTCAAACAGCATAGAGAAAACCCCCGGCTCCAGATCCCGTCGGCTTGCCAAGATCCGCTGGCAGCGGTCCGCCAGTTCCGGCTCAGAGCGCACTGGCAGGGTGAGCAAATCCACTGCTGCATCTAGGTTTTCTAGTTGGCCGAGCTCCTCCAGGTTGATCCAGTGCACCTGCTCCAGAAAACCCCGCAGAGGCAGCACCGGCCCGAGCTGCAGCCGCCGATGCGGCGTGATCACCACCACCCGCCAGTGCTCGATGCGGGGGTGGAGCTGCAGGAAGCGGTAGGTCTGGGCCGCCAGGCGGTGATGGAAGCCGGTGTCGGCGCGCATCTGCACCTCCAGGAGCACCACCGGCAGCTCTTCTGAGCCGGTCTCGCTGCCGAGGGGCCAAAGCACGCCATCGAGCCGATGGCTGCCCGCCTTGAGTTCCGGCGCCGAGAAGCGGTACTGGCGGTCGAGATCAAATGGAACCGCACCGAGGGAGGCTTCGAGGCCTGAGGACGGTTCGCCAGCCAACGGATGCGGTTCGGTTGCGGCGCTTAGCCTTCCGCCATGAGCAGTCGCATCACCCACAACCCCCAGCAGTGCGGCGGCAGGCCCTGCATTCGCGGCATGCAGATCCGCGTCCAGGACATCCTTGAGATCTATGCCGCCGGTCAGAGCAGCCAGCAGAACCTGGTCGACTTCCCGGATCTTGAAGCCGAAGACCTGCAGGCCGCCCTGGCCCATGCCGCACGGCAGATCGACTACCACGTCCTGGTGGGATGAGGCTCTGGCTGCTGCCCAGCTGCCGCCGCTGCTGGCAGGCATTGATCAATGCGCAAGCATGATGCGGCTCCCCTTCCTCCGGCAGACTGCGTAGGAAAGTCACCTCACTCAAGCTGCCTGCGGTGCCTAAATCCAAGGGACAGCCGACGGTTTACGTCTCCTCCACCTTCATCGACCTCGAGGGCCACCGCGCCGCGCTCAAGACCGCGCTGGAGAGGGCGCGTTACGACGTGGAGTGCATGGAGAAGTACACGGCTTTTGACGAGCGGCCGTTGGATCGCTGCCTGGCGGATGTGGCGGCAACGGATGTGTATGTGCTGCTGATCGCCCACCGCTACGGCTACCGGCCACTGGAGAACAATCCCCAACGGCGTTCGATCACCCAGCAGGAGTACGAGGAGGCCAGCCGCCAAGGCAAACCCCGCCTGGTCTTCACCGTTGATCGGAAGGAGAAGTGGCTGCCAGATTGGATCGACAGCGGTGAGGACGCTGCGGATCTGGCGGCCTTCCGGGCTGAGGTGGAAAAGACCCATGGGGTGAATCGATTCACCACGCCGGATCAGCTGGCCAGCCTGGTGCTGCAGGCGCTGCAAGCCCTGAGGCCGCCCTCCCTGGATTCAGGTTCGCCGCGTGCAGGCTTCCACACTCCTGCCGACCTGCAGCACTGGGTGGAGCGCCACCAGGCCCAACTCTCAGAGGCCTTCCTGGGCCTCCCGTCTGTGCAGGCCCGCCAGGTGCACGTGCCGCTGGATGTGTGCCTCACCCTGGCGGGCGCGACCACGGAGGGCCCACGACTGCTGGAGCCCGAGGATCTGGAACCTCTGCTGGCGGCGGTGGGTAGCCATGTACTGCTGTTCAGCGGCGCTGGCGGAGCGGGCAAGACGAGCCTGGCGTTTGCGATCGCCCGCTGGTGGCTGGCGGGGGAACCCGGGGACGTGGTGCGGTTGC
>JBKDVK010000047.1:0-14509 GCA_046338875.1 Cyanobacteriota bacterium
GAACCCCTCCCGCCTCAAGGCAACCTTGATGGACGGCACCGTCGATTCCCTCCGCCAGACCGCTGACGACTGGCCAACCCGCTTCTGCCAAAACGGCACCCAGTTGGCGTGCCATGAACAAGCCATGGTCTGAGGCCCGGCGGGTACCGACCACGGCAACGGCCTGGGGTCTTTGGAGGGAAGCCCAAACGGAGCAACGACCTTTCCAGTATACGGCAAGGGGAGGCCGGGCAAGGTGTTTATTGGCGGTGGGCCAGGACGCATCCCCTGGCAAAAGCACCCCAACCCCTCCCCCACAATGCCGGGACCAGGCCGGCAAGGGATCCTCCTCCCCCCACAGGCGGCGATAGCTGGTCAGGGGTTTTTCCAGGCCCGCATGCCACCCAGGCAGACGGGCAAAGGCTTCCCAAGGCGCACGCCAAGCCGCAGCCAAGGAGACAAACGCCCTGTCCAGGGTCTGCAAACGAACAGACCCGATGCCAGGGCAACCCGACCAGAGCAGCCACCAAAGGCGACGCTCCCGGGTCCAAGGGCGATGGTTTCGTGCCGCCTTGGGGGGCTTTACAGCACCCAAGAAACTCGAAAAAGCCCCGTCCCCTGGCGCCGCAGCCAGCCCGACGGCCCCAGGCAAACCAGAAGCCGGAACAGCCCCGGAGCCAGAGTTAAACCCATGGCCAAACCGCCCCAAAGCGCCTCCATACCAGTACACATATACTACAGCATCAGTCCTGGACCCGCCTGCAATCGAGCCACAGCTCTCCCCAGGTCCTCCGGATAACGCCGCAGCACCTTCGATACCTGCTGACCATCTGGGCTGCCCACAAGAACCAACTCGACCCGGGCCACGGCCATCAATCGATCAGCTGGATCCATAAACCGACAAGACCAGGGCAGTTTCACCCCCTTAAACGGCAGCACCTCACTGAGGAGTGTCACCTGGTCTCCATGCCGCAGAGGTTGGAGGTATTCGATCCCCAGCGACACCACAGGCATCTCCAGGCCTCGGCTGGAAAGCTCGGCGTAATCCAGGCCCACACTGGCCAAAGCCTCGACTCGTCCCTCCTCAAGCCAGGCCACATAAACGCCATGCCACATCACACCGGCATGGTCGGTGTGCTGTGGTAGCACACGGCGCTGGAGGCACCAGGGCTGAGCAGGTTGGAATTGTTGCGCTGGGGGCATGGGCGAAGATTGACTTAAACCTACTTAAGGAAACAAAGACAGATTGAGCAATAAGCTTCCTAAGAGCCAACCTTCCGACCGTGTTCCGCAATCTTCTGATCGCCGATTCAGGCAAAGGCAACGTTGAAGAAATGGTGCGCATGCTGCGGGCCATCCCCCCCTGTCGCCAGGCAAAGATCAACCTTCTGCATGTGGTCAACGAACAAGGAGGCAACAATCTCCAAGACCACCGCAATCAAGCCACCATTCTCCTGAACGACGCCATCGGTCGCATGGGACTGGTCCCCGCCGAAGTGACTGCCATCGTTCGAGAAGGAGACACCAAACAGACGGTGTTGGGGGTCGCCGAAGAAGTGAACGCTGATCTGATTGTGATGGGCTCCAGGGGCCTCGGCAGACTGCAATCCATCCTGGCCAACAGTGCCAGTCAATACGTGTTTCAGTTGTCCACCAGGCCCATGCTTTTGGTTCGCGACGACCTCTACGTCAAGGCCATCAACCGCGTACTAGTTACAGTGGATGGCACTGGCGTCGGCGATGACGCCATCCGGCTGGCTTGCGAATTGGTTGCCGGAATCCCTGGCGGCTCCCTGACTGGCGTCCACATAGAGCGAAAAGAACTAAGCCCTTCGCGAGGGGGACGCAGCCAGGCAGATGAGGTCTTGGCAAAGGCGGTTCAACGAGCCAGAACCCTGGGTGTTGAAATGGTACCCATGCACCGGAGCGGCGACATAGGCCGAACGGTTTGTCAAGCAGCCGAGGAGATCAAAGCCGATCTGGTAGTCATTGCCTCCCAGGATCGCCGACCACTAGTCGCCAAAGCTTTGGTCGATTTGGATCGTCTGCTGGGCAGTTCAGTCAGCGATTACATACGCGTGCATGCGCCAGCACCCGTACTACTGGTTAGGGAGCCGGAATCAATCCGACGTTCTGAAACTGGGCGCTAAGTCCAGCTATCAACCCCCTTGACGGCTGCTGGTCTGAATGTATAGAACAATCAGAAAAACAGCCGGAACCAGAACAAAAAGAAGGCTGGCAACGAAACCGAGATCGTTGGTTTCCATGGCAATGGAGAATGTGATGAGACCGTATCACCGCCAGCCGTCCTAGCCCTCCCCAGCTTCATCGCTCGTAGTGGATTCGACTTCCCCTTCCTCAAGCTCGGCCTGGATCTCAGGTTCCGGCCAAGCCAAGGGACCAGGGGGCAGGGGCGTTTCCAAGGCCCTGGCCATGGTGCTTTCGCGGTCTGGCAATCCCACCTGGGGACGGGTAAGCACCACAAGCGACCGCTGAACAAGGGCTTGGCAGGCCAGTCTCCAGGTCGAGGGGCGGCGACGAAGCTTCAGATCCTCGACTGGGGTGCATGGGGTCAGGGCGAGGGGATCTGCCCCTTCGACATCCACGAAACAAGTGATGCATTGGCCGCAGCCACCACAATTGCCCAGTTTTCCCTTGAGGCCGTAGAGCTCGATCCCTTCCCGCAGGGCCACTTCCCTCAGGTTCTCGCCGGGATAACACTCGACATCCCTGCCTTCACGCACGAAACGAATCACCGGCATAGCCTGCCTCCAAAGCTGCATTTTGCCGGTTGGGGCCATTGCCTCCCCCGTTGCGGTCCGTAACCGCTCCCCTCTGGAGGAGGTCAGCAACAACTACCATCGGCGGGACACCCAGACCTGACCCCCATGGGATTGCCCTGGTACAGGGTGCACACGGTCGTGATCAACGACCCGGGCCGCTTGCTCGCCGTGCACCTTATGCACACCGCTCTGGTTGCCGGCTGGGCCGGCTCCATGGCTCTCTACGAACTTGCCATCTTCGATCCTTCCGATCCGGTCCTCAACCCGATGTGGCGTCAGGGCATGTTCGTGATGCCCTTTATGGCCCGCCTTGGGGTTACTGGAAGTTGGAGCGGCTGGAGCATCACCGGAGAAACAGGAGTCAATCCCGGCTTCTGGAGCTTTGAAGGCGTCGCAGCAGCCCACATCGTTTTCAGTGGTCTGCTTTTCCTGGCCGCCATCTGGCATTGGACCTACTGGGACCTGGAGATCTGGCAAGACCCCCGCACCGGCGAACCAGCCTTGGATCTTCCCAAGATCTTCGGAATTCACCTTCGACTTGCCGGTCTTGGCTGCTTCGGATTCGGAGCTTTCCACCTCACTGGTGTTTTTGGACCCGGTATGTGGGTATCAGACCCCTACGGCATCACAGGTCACCTGGAGAAGGTCCAACCATCTTGGGGACCAGAAGGATTCAATCCCTTCAATCCGGGTGGCATCGTTGCCCACCACATTGCTGCAGGCATCGTAGGCATCATTGCTGGCATCTTTCACATCACTACTCGCCCACCCGAAAGGCTTTACAAAGCTCTGAGGATGGGAAACATTGAAACAGTTTTAGCGAGTGCTATTGCCGCTGTTTTCTTTGCCGCTTTCATTGTCGCCGGCACCATGTGGTACGGCGCCGCAGCCACACCGATCGAACTTTTTGGTCCAACTCGTTATCAGTGGGATCAGAGCTACTTCAAAACCGAAATCAATCGTCGAGTGCAAACAGCACTTGATAATGGTGCTACGAACGAAGAGGCATGGGCTTCAATTCCTGAAAAACTTGCCTTCTACGATTACGTTGGCAACAGTCCTGCCAAGGGAGGTCTTTTCCGAGTGGGTCCAATGGTCAATGGTGACGGACTCCCCACTGGATGGATTGGCCACATCTCTTTCCATGACAAGGATGGTCGAGACATTGAAGTAAGACGTCTGCCCAACTTCTTTGAGAATTTCCCCATTGTTCTCCAAGATAAAGATGGCGTAGTGCGTGCTGACATTCCCTTCCGCCGAGCTGAAGCTAAATACTCATTTGAGCAGCAAGGAGTCACGGCAACAGTTTATGGCGGCGCCCTCAATGGTCAGACCTTCAAAGACCCAGCCGATGTCAAGAGACTTGCCCGTAAAGCTCAACTAGGCGAAGCCTTTGAATTCGACCGCGAGAAGTACCACTCCGACGGAACTTTCCGGAGTTCACCACGGGGTTGGTTTACTTTTGGTCATGCCACCTTTGCCCTGCTCTTCTTCTTTGGGCATATCTGGCACGGTGCTCGCACCCTTTACCGTGATGTTTTTGCTGGCATCGACCCAGATCTCGGCGAGCAAGTGGAATTCGGGCTATTCCAAAAGCTCGGAGACCGTTCAACCCGTCGCCTACCCGAGGGCTATGTGCCTCCGGCAGGAACCACACTCAGCTGACCGCAGGACACTCGAGGACACTCCATGGAAAGCTTTGCTTACATCCTGATCCTGGCCCTGGCCATTTCAACTTTGTTCTTTGCCATCGCCTTTCGCGATCCTCCAAAGATTGGTAAATGATCAATCAGGACAAACGTCCCAGCCAAAAGCCCCGAAAGGGGCTTTTTTTATTGGGAATGGAGCCGAGGGGCTGTTCAATCTGTACAAGCCTGTCTAAGATTGATGAACAATTGGAGTTCACGGGCATGCAATGCCCTTCCTGCCAACACACCGATAGTCGCGTACTGGAATCTCGGGCTGCAGATTCTGGGCGCAGCGTGCGGCGGAGGCGCGAATGCCTGAACTGTGACTTCCGCTTCACCACTTACGAAAGGGTTGAAACCGTTCCGATCACGGTGCTCAAACGGAACGGCCATCGCGAAACCTTCAACCGATCGAAGCTGTTGCACGGTTTGCTTCGGGCTTGTGAGAAAACAGGCCTGGCTCCGGCAAGCCTCGAAGTTGTAGTCGATGAAATTGAAATTTGCCTGCAGCAGCGAGCTGGCCGTGAAGTGACAAGCAACGAAATCGGAGAAATGGTTTTACAGCAGTTGCGAGAGATGAGTGATGTCGCCTATGTTCGGTTTGCTTCTGTTTATCGTCAGTTCAAGAGTGTGGGCGATTTTGTCTCAGCCCTTGAGGTCTTAGGTGAGCCGACACCCAATCGCGGCAAGACCAGAGCATCGCTTGCGGCTGTGCCTTGATCCCCAAAGCTGTCAAGCTGTATTGGTAGAATATGGAGCTGTTGTCTTGCTGGCGGCAAGTCAACTCCTTTCGTACTGCCCCAGGCAGACCGCCATTGAACGATGACTGCGACAACGACCTCCGAACCGAACCCAGTCCAAGCCAGCGCCGCATCCCCAGGCTCTTTGGAAGAAATCGGCTCCCTTCACGACACCAGCGAAGAGGGGATTGAATTTGAGGTTCCGGAGGCCGTCCCCACGGCCGACCATTCCAGTAGTCGCAAATCCAAGCAGGACATTGAAGCCGTGGGCTTCACCCTGGATGAATTTGCTTCACTTCTTAGTAAATACGATTATAATTTTAAACCTGGAGACGTCGTCAACGGCACAGTTTTTGCCCTTGAGTCGAAGGGCGCCATGATTGATATTGGGGCAAAAACTGCCGCATTCATGCCTCTCCAAGAGGTTTCGATCAACCGGGTCGAACATCTATCAGACGTTCTAGAACCTGGAGAAGTACGGGAATTCTTCATCCTCAGCGAAGAGAACGAAGATGGGCAACTTACTCTTTCGGTTCGCCGTATTGAATACCAACGTGCATGGGAGCGAGTCCGACAGCTCCAGAAGGAGGACGCCACTATCTACAGCGAAGTCTTCGCTACCAACCGCGGTGGGGCCTTGGTTCGCGTCGAGGGGCTGAGGGGCTTCATTCCTGGCAGCCACATCAGCACGCGCAAGGCGAAAGAAGAACTGGTCGCAGATTTCCTGCCTCTGAAGTTTCTCGAAGTTGATGAAGAGCGCAACCGTTTAGTACTTAGCCATCGTCGCGCTCTGGTCGAACGCAAGATGAACCGACTCGAAGTTGGTGAAGTTGTGCTTGGCACCGTGCGAGGCATCAAACCCTACGGTGCCTTCATTGATATCGGCGGTGTCAGTGGACTGCTGCACATTTCCGAAATCAGCCATGAGCATATTGAGACTCCCCATACCGTTCTCAATGTCAACGACCAAATGAAGGTCATGATTATTGATCTTGATGCCGAACGGGGTCGCATCTCCCTTTCCACCAAAGCTCTAGAACCCGAGCCAGGCGACATGCTCACCGATCCTCAGAAGGTGTTTGAAAAAGCGGAGGAAATGGCTGCTCGCTACAAACAAATGTTGCTTGAGCAGGCTGAAGATGGTGACACGATAGCGATAGACTCCGAATCTATTGATGAGGACTAATCTGGACCCGATCTACCCGGGCTGGCAGTAAAGATGGTTTACCTGAACCTCCGGGGTCAGGGCCTTCCACGCCCCGGGGATAAAACGCCGATCAGGGCTGTCCTTTTCGACAAGGATGGCACTATGAGCCACAGCGAGCCCATGCTGACGGCTTTAGCGGAGTCACGAATCCAGCATTGCTTGGAGCAAACAGCTGACTCCGCAATCTTCGGGCGATCCGAAGAGCTCAAAGAGCTACTTCACCGTGCCTACGGCCTTATCCCTAATCACGGACTTCACCCGGCGGGTTTAACTGCGGTCGCCGCCAAAGATCACAACCTGATCAGCACAGCTACTGCGCTGACCCAAGCGGGATTGGGTTGGCCAGAGGCTCTCGCCACGGCAGAAAAAGTCTTTGCCATCACGGATCGACTCCACGAAGCAGCGTCAATACCCAAACCCGAACCAACTGAGGGGCTGATCAAGCTGTTACATGAACTGCGTTCTCACGATGTCCTTTGCGCCGTTATCAGTAACGACCATGAACAGGGAATTCAGTCTTTCCTCGATCATCACCACCTCAGTTTCTTGATTCAAGGCATTTGGAGCGCGGACCACCGCCCCCGCAAACCGGATCCGGGGGCGGTGCATGGTATCTGCCAATCGCTTGGGGTCTCCCCTTCTGAATGCGCCCTGATTGGCGATGCCAACAGCGACCTGTACATGGCCCGAACCGCTGGTGTCGGCGTCATCCTGGGCTACTGCTCCGGCTGGCGCCAACCCATTGACCTTGATCCCAGCTTCCCTCAGCTCCAGCACTGGGACCAGTTGAGCCTGGCCCCTTAAGCCTGAGGCCCGAATGACTGCGTGTCCATACGTACTTCAGAAGTCGCTGTCGAGGTCATAGTGTCGACACTGAACCTTTCGTCCCGGAATGAGCAACTACGTCTTCACCTCCGAATCGGTTACTGAGGGGCATCCGGACAAGATCTGTGATCAAGTCAGCGATGCCGTACTGGATGCGCTACTGGCCCAGGATCCGGAAAGTCGGGTAGCCTGCGAAACCGTTGTTAATACAGGACTTTGCCTCATCACCGGCGAAGTGACCACTAAAGCCAGGGTCGACTTCAACACTTTGGTGCGCGGTGTCATCGAGAAAATTGGTTATTCCGGTGCACGGGCAGGCGGTTTCGATGCCAAAAGCTGCGCCGTACTGATCGCTCTAGACCAGCAATCCCCAGACATAGCCCAAGGGGTCGACGAAGCCGACGACCATGAGGGAGATCCCCTGGACAAGGTCGGAGCTGGTGACCAAGGAATCATGTTTGGCTACGCCTGCGACGAGACCCCCGAACTCATGCCGCTGCCGATCAGCCTGGCCCACCGCCTGGCCCGTCAGTTGGCCCAAGTCCGCCATGACGGCCGATTGAATTACCTGCTGCCAGACGGTAAAACCCAGGTGAGTGTGGTTTACGAAAATGACCAACCGGTCGCGATCGACACGATCTTGATCTCCACCCAGCACACTGCGGAAATCGACGGAATCAGCGAAGAAAAAGCACTCAGAGATCGTATCGCCGCAGATCTCTGGCTCCACGTAGTCGAGCCTGCGACGGCTGATCTAAAGCTCAAGCCCAAGCAAGATTCAACCCGTTTTCTGGTGAATCCCACCGGCAAGTTTGTGGTGGGAGGTCCCCAAGGAGATGCCGGACTCACCGGTCGCAAGATTATCGTCGATACCTATGGCGGCTACGCCCGCCATGGTGGTGGGGCTTTTTCCGGCAAGGATCCCACCAAGGTGGACCGCTCTGCCGCCTACGCCGCCCGCTACGTCGCCAAAGCACTGGTGGCAGCTGGATTGGCCCGCAAAGTGGAGGTCCAACTCAGCTATGCCATTGGTGTGGCAAGGCCCGTGAGCATCCTGGTCGAAAGTTTCGGCACGGGCATCATCAGCAACACCGATCTAACCGCCTTGGTGCAAGAGCACTTTGACCTGCGTCCTGGGGCCATCATCAACACCTTTGGACTCCGCCAACTGCCGAGTCAACGGGGTGGTCGTTTCTACCAAGATGTTGCCGCCTACGGCCACTTCGGCCGCAGCGATCTTGACTTGCCCTGGGAAAATGTAGTTGCTATCGCCTCTGAGCTCAAACAGGCCACTGCCAGTCTTGGTGTCACTGCCTCCCTGGGCTGAGGACTCGGCATCCTCCATCAAGCCCCTGACAATTGGCGTTGACTTGGGCAGTAGCGGTCTCCGCCTCGCCCTTGTCGATGCCAGCGGCAACCTGGTGAGTGAAATCTGCAGCCCCTATCCCGGTTCTTTCAGCAGTCCCGAAGCGTGGCGGCAAGGCTTTTTAAACTTGATCCAGGAATGGCCCTCGCCCTGGCGCTCCCAAGTCGCTGCAATCGCCGTTGCCGGAACCTCAGGCACTCTGCTGGTTTGCCATAAAGATGGTTCCCTTCTGGAGGGGTCAGCCGGCCAAGCCCTCGCCTACAACCAGTCTTTTCCTGAGCAAGCGGCTTTGGCTTTGGCTCTAGCCACAGAAGGTCCAGCCGCCTCGGCCAGCGGCAGCTTGGCCAGGGCCCTTCAATTGATGCAATTGGCCAGGCTCCCATGGAGCGATTCGGCTTTTCGGTTACGCCATCAAGCGGACTGGCTGATGGGCTGGTTGCTGGGGGATTGGCGCTGGGGTGAGGAAGGCAACAATCTCCGACTGGGCTGGAATCTGATCGAAAACCGCTGGTGCGGCTGCATTGGCGAGCAGCCTTGGGCCGCTGCGCTGCCCCAGATCATCCCCAGCGGCTCCTGTCCCGGCAGGGTTTCTGAACAGGTGGCTCTGCAAACAGGCCTGGACAGGAAATGTTTGGTGGTGGCAGGCAGCACGGACGCCAATGCGGGTGTTCTTGCCGCCGACCCCCAGGAAGGGGACGGCATCACGGTGTTGGGCACCAGCTTGGTCTTGAAGCAATTTGTGAGCGAGCCCCTGCAAGGGCCAGGCATCAGCTGTCACCGACTCGCTGGGCGCTGGCTCGTGGGGGGAGCTTCCAATGCCGGAGCCGGAATCCTGCTGCAATTCTTCTCGGCAAACGACATTGAGGAGCTAAGCCGGCAGATCGATCCAGAACGTCCAACCGGACTCTCTCTGCTGCCCCTGGCAGTAAAGGGAGAGCGCTTTCCCGTTGATGATCCGGAATTGGCGCCGCGACTCGAACCCCGACCCATCAGCGACGCCCTCTACCTTCAGGCCCTGCTGGAGGGACTGACGGACATTGAAGTCGCCGGTTGGCAACGCCTCGAAGCCCTTGGGGCGCCTCCGGTAAAGCGGGTGATCAGCCTTGGCGGCGGTGCCCGCAATGCCCAATGGCGGCGAATGCGACAGCGGGCCTTGGGGCGCCCGGTGCTGCATCGCGTCAAGGCCACTGCGGCCCTGGGCATGGCCCTTCTGGCCCGGTCCAGGATTGGCAAGGGCCCTGCCCCCATTCCCCCACCTGCACACCAACAACCATGAACCTGAACCTGCGTTCCATCCTGGCCATGGGGCTGTTTGTGGTGTTGGCCGGCTACGTCGGCTACAGCGCCATTCACCTCACCTTGCTTTTGATCGAGCGATTTGGGGCCAGCTGAATCCAGAATCAGGCAGCCCCGTTTCCTTTGCTATGGCCGCTGACCCGATCACCCCCGCCGTGAGCGAGAGAATCTGCGCCCACATGAACAACGACCATGCCGAAGCCGTCCTGGCCTATGCCCACCATTACGCAGGCCTGCCCACGGCCCAGGTAGCCAGGATGCTGGCAGTGGGTCCAGATGCCATGTGTTTGGAGGTCGATGGTCACTCCGTCGAGGTGCCGTTTGACCACACCCTGAGCGACAGCGAGGACGCCCACCGCACCTTGATCGCCATGCTGCGGTCTATGCCTGGGAACCCTTAGGGATCCCCTCCACGGTCTCCAATCATGGGATCTCCCGTGCTGCTGGGCCTGCGCCAACTGGCCCTCGATCACTGGGAAAAGTTGTTCGTCAAACCCTGCCCACTCTGCCGGCGGTCCCTCGGCAGCCCAGGGGCTCCAGGGGCAATCTGCCAAGACTGCCGCAAGCATCTGGATCTACCCACCAATGGCTTTCAAGGCCTTGATCCCCTGCCCTGGTGGGGAGCTGGACCCTATCGAGCCGGGCTGCGGGGCCTGGTACTCGATCTGAAGCGCCAACCCTGCCGCCAAAGCGTGGCTGCCCTGGTATCCACCATGACCCCCTCCCTACACTGCCAAGGGGAAGGCCCTCTGCTGGTGCCTATTCCCAGCTGGAAAAGGCCTGGCAACCCATTACCGCCTCTAGTTTGCCAAGAGCTAGTTCACCAACTAGGCCTTGAACGCCGCGATCTGCTGGAGAGAACCCGACCAGTACTGGGGCAACATCACCTAGGGCGCCGCCTGCGGCTCGCGAACCAGGAAGGAGCTTTTTCCTGCAGGGCCCGATTCCGCCGCCGCAGTCCCCGTACGTTGCTGCTGGTGGATGACGTGCTGACGACGGGATCAACGGCCTTGAGCGCTGGCACGGCGCTCGAGGCAGGCGGCTGGCAGGTGCTTGGGCTGATCTGCCTGGCTCGCACCCCTGCCAGGCCGGAACGAAGCTGAGGACAGGTGGCCTTGCTGTGATCTAAGATCGGATGGTCGCGTCAGCGACAGGCCGGGATAGCTCAGTTGGTAGAGCAGGCGACTGAAAATCGCCGTGTCCCCAGTTCAAATCTGGGTCCTGGCATGAGCGATCAACAGCAACTTGGCCTTGAGCACCCTGACCCTCCATTATTAGGAGAGTAACGATGCCGGAGCCCAACAAGGCCCCCCTCTACAACAACGCCGATAGCTTCGCCGCTGCGTTTGATGAGGCCTGGAAAAGTCATTCTGAACAAGAAGTAAATCATGGTCTTGCAAACCATGAAAAATTAGCTCTGATCCTGAATCAACTTGCCGATCATCCCTTTGTCCAGACGGATAGCACCATGGCCCACAAGGTCGGTGAATTTAGAATCCGCTTACTGGGCTTCTAATTGATAATCATGCCATGAGCAGTTCCATTTTGCGTCTGATCCGCCTGCTCAGTGGCGGCTTCAGTAACCAGAACCAGGCTTTTGAAAATCCGCCCCTTTTCGCCCACATTCTGGTTCACTTTCGGCCACTGCCTCAACTGGAAGCCGGTTCCTTACTCCTAGAGCAGTCCTATGCCGTAGATCCGATGGTCCCCTATCGCATAAGGGTGCTCAGGCCGCGACTCAGTGATGGCCAATTGATCATCGACAATCAGTCGATCAAGGATCCACAGAGATTTTGGGGATCGGTCCACGATGCCGAACGGCGCGCCTTGATTGAACCCAGCGATTTAATGCCGTTGCCAGGTTGCTCGTATGTAGTCAAGGAAAAATCAGGGGGTTTTACCGGCGAAGTCGAGCCAGGATGCCGTTGCCTGGTTGAACGTAAAGGCACAACAGCCTATTTGGTTAGCAGTTTTGAAATTGACGAGTCCAGGATGTGGACCATTGACAGGGGTCACGATCCCCAAAGCCACGAACAACTATGGGGGGCCTTGGCCGGCGGCTTTGAATTCCAACGAACCTGTGACTACAGCAATGAGATCCCCGTCAGCTGGAGCGAGCATTTTAAAGATTAAATGACAGTATTAAAACTACATGAAAACGACAAAATCATAATCTTATTCAACCATCCCTGGGGGAATGTTAATTGAAGTCTCCAGCTGCAGCCTTCAGGAATTGGTCAACCTGCGATTGGCATCTCGAAGTCGTCATCCATGAAGGACTGCTCGCTTTCCTCGGGGAAAACGTGCCCGGCGACTGAAGCGGCGCAGTCCTGACCTGGCCCCAATCCTGCCAATCCAGCAGGGATGGGGGGTGGCACCAGACCTGACCGCGATGAATGGCCGCGCAAGGACGGCGGTGCCCCCATCCCCCCCAAAAGGGTTTCGATCTGGGCCAGGCGTAGGTCTGTCTGGTCAAGCCGTTCCTGCCACGGATGGCCATGATCGGCAGCCAGGCACTCCTGACGGATCGCCATGATGAATTGCTGCTGCTCGGCCAACCGTTCCTCCAGATCAACAAGGCGATAGGTCAACTGTTCGGCGACCTCCGCCAAACAGCGGCACTGCTCTACCAAGCGAGTCACGGCCTGAGCGCTGAGGCTTGAGGAGACTTCGGCAGCGTTCGGCGAGGCCATGGCAGTCACCGTGACAAGCGGGAATCTGCTGGATGGTATCGGCGCTAGCCAAGTCGGCCAAGTTCAGCCCGTCCACAGGAACTGGAAGTCGCAAGGCGTAATTCAAATGTAACGATTCTGAAAGCCCTGTCATGAAGTGCTGGCAGACCCATAGGATCCGTTTGCAGCTCTTGATGCAGCCCTTCGACCAGGCGCCTCCTATAGGGCTCCCCGCACGGCGGGATCACCTTGGCAGAGCTGGCCGAAGGCCAGGTGAGAGCCAGGTGGTCATTTCCAGCCGCTGCCCACTCCCACCTGATCTCTCCGGCCCCAAGTCCATGTCTCTTGCCAACGCTGCCTACCTGGGCCTTGAACGTTTTGCCAACGATGCAAACAAGGAAAACTGGGCTTCCAGTTCTACCGAAGACAAGGCCACTCTAATCCGGGCCGTTTATCAACAGGTTCTCGGTCGCCAGTACGTGATGGCGAACGAGAGGCTTAGTGGAGCCGAATCATTGTTTCAACGCGGCTATCTGAGCGTGCGTGAGTTCGTGCGTCAGGTGGCCAAAAGCTCCCTCTACCGTGATCGCTTCTTCAGCAATACCAACCCCTACTGCTTTATTGAACTGAATCACAAGCACCTGCTGGGACGGGCGCCCCAGAGCAAAGCGGAAATGCTGCAGCATTTCGACCTCCTGCAACAAAAGGGCTATGACGCCGAGATTGACTCCTATATCGATAGTGCTGAATACCAGAATCGCTTTGGCGAAGAAACAGTTCCTTATCTCCATGGCTGGAATTATTCCGCCGGACAGCAGAGTCTTCAGTTTTCCTACATCATGCAGTTGACCCGAGGCGCCGCCGCTTCTGTCAAGGGGGATCTCAGCAAGAATCAGTCTCGTCTCAACCCAGCCATCCACTCCAAGGCGCCGCTGCCGGTGGTCAGCCCCAATGCCAAAGGCAGCGCCTTCCGCAAGGTCAGCAGCGATGGCGTCACTCGCCAAGGCGTCGGCGCAGGCGAAGAAGGTCGCACCTTCCGTGTGGAGATCACGGGTTACACCAATTACAGGCTGCACAAGCGCAGCAATCGGGTTCTTTTCATCCCCTTCAACAAACTGCTGGAATATCAACAACAAATTCAACGCCAAGGCGGCCGTATTGCCAGCATCACACCGATCAACTGAACCATCCAAACACCTAGTTCCATTCTAATTTACTTGCCATGAAGGTTTCCGCCAACAGTCGCTCTACAGGCATCAACAGTGACCGGCAGGTTTGCCTAACTGTTACGGGTGTCAGCAACAACGACTATTCCCGCACTGCGGAAATGGTGATGAATGTTCCCTACAGCCGTATGAATGAGACCATGAGGCGGGTTAACAATATGGGCGGCAAAATCGTGGGTGTTTCGGTCACAGGCCCCACATCCGATGCCTAGGCCCCCCGCAGAGACGACAAGAACGGCAACGGTCAGGGCTGACAGAAAGCCCGCCCCCAGTTAGCACCCCCTAGCCCCCGAAGCGGGGCTTTTTTATGGTTCGTGTGCCGAGTAATGCCTAGGTTTGCCCTGCGGGCAAGGATTCAGCACCCCCCCGCAGAGGGCTGCCCTAATCCCCCTACACCCCTATGCCGCGCAGTTGATCCGCCCCAGCCAATGACCGTTTGTTAAGTCGTCCCCATAGGTGACCCACGCTGATCAACAATGGCTTGGTCAGCAGGACGACCGGTTGGTTTGACCAGGTTGTCTGCTTCATCAGGATCCAGGCGTTCTTCGGCCTCCCCCGACCGCCCTGTGCACTGAACCTTCCACCCACCCACCCACTCCCGACGGTCCGTCGAGAACAGGAGCCTTACCAATGTTTGACGCCTTCACCAAGGTTGTTGCCCAGGCTGATGCCCGCGGCGAATTCCTCAACGCTGGTCAGATCGACGCCCTGGCGTCGATGGTTGCCG
>JBKDVK010000048.1:0-9404 GCA_046338875.1 Cyanobacteriota bacterium
AACTAGGTGATTACGCTGAAAATCTGCTCCGGCTCAGTGGCCGTAACACGGACAGCCGCTCAACCAGCAACCTGAACCCGCCATCGCGTCTCACCCAGACGCTGCTGCTGCCGTTACTGCTGGCTCCTTTTCCCTTTCGCCCCAGCCGTGTGCTGATCTGGATCATTCCCTACAGCCCAGAGCTCCTGTTCAGCACCGAAAATCGCCAGTCAATTCCATGAAAATCAATCAAACTAAATACAGCAATCTCGCCGCACCGACTGTCTACAAGTCTGGGACTGGTTCGTTGCTGCGGCTCGTCAGTCTTTTTGTACCGCTTGGGATTCTAGGGATTCTCGGAATAATCAACAGCATCGGTACCTGGCCGGTCTTCCGTCAGCAGGATGCCAGCATTCTCAACTGGATTCTGGCCAGCAATTCAGAGGCACTGAAAGGTTTTACGCACGACATCGAGTCCGAACCAGAGAGTCAACCAATCCAAGGGATCAACAGATTATGGAATTTTCTGGGCAATCTTGGAAAGAACTATCTGACTCTTCAAAATATAAACCTATCGGGACTTGATCTGGGCTCGACTGATTTTGGAGATATGAGTCTTGAAAATGTCAACCTCGCAGGGGCACGACTGATCAACAGCGATTTTAGCTGTTCTGATCTAACCGGAGTCAACTTTAGTGGTGCCAAGCTAATGAATTCCAAGTTCGACTACAGCAGGGAAAAGTGTAACGATCACATCTCAACCAAAGGTGCCCAGCGATCCCTACCCTGGGACAAATCCAAAAGGAACAATCAGCAAGACTTACCCAGGAGTTATATGTGCGGCCAATATGCACAAAAAATTCTAGCTAAGCAGTACGAGAAGGGGAACTACTGGCCCTTCCGAGCGCAGAATCCAAACCAGAAGCCGAATCCAAAACCGAACACGAAGGATGCCCCCCCCACATACACCTGCTTGGAAGCTAATTTTACCGGGGCGGACTTTTCCAATTCCCAGATCCGTGGAGATCGGTCTCGTCGTCGTGATAATGATGTGATGAACAATCACTACTGCCATGATGTTCTCATCCTTGTTGGCAACATGAGTGGAGCAAACTTCAACAACACGAAACTCACTTGCGTTGCCCTGATTCATCGACCGACGCCCGAAGCACCTAAGCAGGAAATCAATGAAAAGACCTTCACCTATAATGGCATCAACTTCACCGAAGCCCGCCTAGACCGAGTATCTCTGCTCGAAGGCCCGTTCAGATTCACACAATTCGAGCGCGCCAATTTAAAGGGTCTATACCTGGACCTAGAAAACGCCGATTTGGACTATTCCAGATTCAACGAGATCAAATGCGATGCACCGAATGCACAAGCCAAAGACACCGACCCCAAACTCAAGACTCAACAAAACAATGCAACAAAAAAACCACAATATCCCCCTTGCCTGTGGGTGCAGCGCGATAGAAATCACAAACCGCTGCACCTCAACTTTCTCTGGAGCACTCTGGTAACAAATCTAAAGCCAATCAAAAAGGACAGTTTTCTATGTACACCACCTACCGATCTTCCCGCATCGGTAGAGGATAAACAGGTCGTTTCGACTGGTTATTGGCTGACAACTAAAACTAAAATGAATTCTAACGCCAGAGACAAATCAACCATAGACAAACCAATAGAACTTGAATGCCCATCCACTCACCTTTTATCAACAGAAGCCAAGTTACCCTCAAATCACTAAATCAGCTTGTGTCCCCGCCCCTAAACCGAAATCCGCGGCGGTGCCAACAAACTGGCGGCGTAAGTCTGGGCCTCGCCGGAGTCGCCGCCGGCCAGTTCGGCCAGCTCGGCCTGGCGGGCGCGGGTGTCCCGCAGTTGGGACACTCGGGTGCGGGTGTCGCCGTCCTGGACCTGCTTGGACACCTTGAAGTGGTGGTCGGCGGCGGCGGCCACCAGGGGCTGGTGGGTGACGCAGAAAACCTGGCGGGTGGCGGCTAACTGCTTCAAGAGGGCGGCCATAGCGCCACTGACGCGGCCGCTGACGCCGGTGTCGATTTCGTCGAAGAGCAGGGTGACATGGGGGTCGGCAGCGGCCAGGCAGGTTTTGAGGGCCAGCAGAAAACGGCTCATCTCACCGCCGGAGGCCACCTCGGCCAGGGGCGCCAGGGGTTGGCCGGGATTGGCCGAAAACAGGAAACACACCGCATCGCTGCCCTCCTCGCTGGCGGGGGCGGCCTGCAGCTGCACCGCAAAGCGCACGTGGGCCAGCCCCATCGGCCGCAACGCCTCCATCAGCTGGTGCTCCAGGCGACGGGCTGCGGCGGATCGGGAGGCGCTCAGGGCGCTGTGGGCCTGGTCGCGTTGCTGGCGGGCGGCGATTTCGCGTTGCTCCAGGGCCGCGAGGGCGGCGGCGGCACCGCCGGGCGCCAATTGCTGGCGCAACTGGTCGCGGCGCTCGATCAGGGCGGCCAGGTCCAGGCCATGGCGCCGTTCGAGGGCCTTGAGCTGGGCCATGCGCTCCTGCAGGCCGGCCAGGCTTTGCGGATCACTATCGAGGGCGGCGCCGTAGCGATCAAGCTGGCGGGCCAGGTCCTGCAGGGTTTCGAGGCCTGCGACGCAGGCCTGGCGCAAGCAATCAACGCTGGCATCAAGGCCGGCCATGGTCTGCAGTTCGTGGTCGCAGGCGGCGAGGTGATCGAGCACCGACGGCGCCGCCTCGGCCCCTTCCACCAGCCGGCCCAACAGTTGCATCACCCCCTCCTGGAGGCGCACGCCATGGGCGAGGCGGTCCTGGTCGGCCTGGAGCCGCTGGCGCTCGAGCGGATCGTCCAAGGCCGCCGCCTCCAGATCTTCGAGCCACTGCTCTTGCTGCAGCCGCTCGCGCTCAAAGGCCGCCTGCTCTGCCGCCGCCCGCTCCAAGGCCGTCGCCGCCGCCTTCCAAAGCTGAAAGGTCTGGCGGGCGGCTTCCAGCAACCCCTGGTGGCCCTCATCAGCGGAGCGATCCAGCCAACGGCGCTGCTGACCGGGGCGCGCCAGCTGCTGGCTCTGGCCCTGGACGGTGAGATCGAGCAGCAGGGGCCGCAGTTCCAGCACCTGGGAGCGACTGATGACGACGCCATTGAGGCGATGGCGGCTGCTGAGGCGGCCCTGCTGCAGGCGCCAATCGCGACTGAGCAGCAAGTCTTCTTCTTCAGCGTCGAGCTCCTGGGCCGCCAACCAAGCCAATACGGGCGGCGTCAGACGGAAGCTGGCCTCAATGCGCCCCCGCTCGCAACCACGCCGCAGTAAACGGGCAGCAGCAGCCCCCTGGGATCCGCCCAGCAGGGCATCAAGGGCATCAAGCAGAATCGACTTGCCGGCGCCGGTTTCACCGGTGAGCACGGTGAAGCCCGGCTCGAAGGTCAGCTCCAGCCGCTCGATCAGGGCGATGTTCTCCAGGCTCAGACCCGTGAGCACCCCGGCCTCCGCTGTGCATGGGATGGATGGTCCGACCGTAGCGGCTGCGGGCAGAAAGCAGAAGGGGTGCCGGCCAACACCCAGAGCCGAGATCGCCGCTTTCTATGTTGACTTGTGTTCTCAAACCGCCGCCATGGTGATCCGCACGCGCCTGGTCGAACTCTCCAGCCTGGAGGCAGTGGCCTACCGGCAGAAGCTGAGGGGAGGCCAGGCGGGGGTGGTGATCCTGCGCCAAGACAGCGCCCAACCCGGGCTGGCCCTGCTGAACCGCAACAGCGGCCAGGCCGATCTAGCGGCCCACACCCCGGCCGCTCTGTTTCCAGCGGAGGCCTTCCAGGAGGCCCTGGAGCTGACCGCCGGCCTGCCCTATTCAAGCCGGGGTCCTGTGCGCAGTCCCGCAGCGGTTACCGGGGCTGCAGTAGCCGAAGCAGCCGCAACCCCAGCGGTCCCCAGTCCCCTGGACGAGGAGCACAGCGCCGAAGAGCTGGCCACGGTCAACAGCGCCGACTACGCGGCGATCGTCAAGGCCTACACCAACAAAAAAGGCGAGATCTCCTACGAACTGCTCAACAAGGCCCTGATCCAGGCGGCCCGCTCCAACCCCTACGTGGCCGAAATGGTCGGCCGAAAAGCCACACTCGAAGAGATCCGCGACCATGTGGTGAAGGCCAACTTCGAAGCCGTGACCGGCAACCGCTCCCTGAGCCTGGCGGAAGTGCAGCGCATCTTGGAGCTGCTCGATGAAGTCAGCCCCCGCTCGGTGCTGCGGGATCTCAATGACGACCTGCGGAAGATGTTGGCTTAAGAGGGGGGTGGCTGAGCTCGGAACCTAGATTTGTGGCCTGACGAGAGGGTCCCATGCTGGCTTCCATGGTGACCACAGGCCAGACCCTGCCGGGCTACACAATTACCCGCAATCTGGGGGTGGTGAGAGGCATCACGGTGCGCTCCCGCTCCATCGTTGGCAATTTCTTCGGCAGCCTGCAAACGATGTTTGGCGGCAATATCACCATCTACACCAATCTCTGCGAGCGGGCCCGCTCCGAGACCTATCAACTGATGTGCCGCGAGGCCTCCGCTCTGGGCGCCAACGCCATCATCGCCATGCGCTACGACGCCACCGAATTGATGACCGGATTAACGGAAGTGCTCTGCTACGGCACGGCGGTGATGGTGCGGCGGGAACGGGAGGATGGGGTGGAGGAGGATGGCTGATTGGGTGGGTGGGGGCTTAGGTGCCCTCCTCAGGTGCCCAGTTGCCGCTGGACCCACGATAATGTTTTAGGGGCAAAACGCATTATTCAAAGGATGCACAAGCTGGCTGGTGATTTAACGCCTTTGTGCTGGGCCCATCCTACTGGCACAGGTGTTGTTAAAAGAGCTGGCAATGTTTGTCGGTTATAGACTGCTGCCCCGTAGTTGAGCCAACGCTGAAACGGTGCTTACTGAGGCTGGCAAATAGTAGATTTTCAAGCTAACGCATGCCATTACCAGGCTGTGTGAAGATGAAGATGCCGGCTTGACATAGGAATAAGCGGTTGCAGCCCAGGCGCATGGCAATGTTAGGCCTCGTCACCAACCCCATCTATGTTATCAATGAGCAATTGCTCTGCAGGTGTATTGAGGGCGTTAATGCTCTTTACTTGAATCAGTCTGGGCTGACTATCTTCTGCGACTTCGTAATCACCTTCTACAGCAACACGTGAATCCAAATTAAGTTTGACGGTGGATCCAAGGCGTGGTTCATACATACAACGTATTGGACCAGCACCGCGGACCCTTCGTATCTCGAAGCGCCGAGAGGCAGTGTCCCTTTGCGTGGTGTAATCTGGTTACAAGAGGTAATTTGAGGGAAAATCGATGCTGCTGGCTCCGGACGGACAGACCCTTGCCCCGAACGTCTATGAATCCGAACCGATCCCGGAAGCGGCGCGGGCGGAAATCGACCGCCTGCTCAGCTCTGGCGATCTGTTTCGATACACCGCACCGAAGGATGCCCCGGTCGCCCTTCTGGAAGTCGAGTTCGCCGCGCTTCTGGGCAGCCGTTATGCGTTGGCCGTGTCATCCTGTTCCGCCGCGCTGTTCATTTCGATCAAGGCGCTTGATCTGCCGAAGGGTGCCAGGATCCTGATCCCCGCCTTCACCTTCGCCGCCGTCCCCTCGGCCGTGGTCCATGCAGACTGCGTTCCCGTGCTGGTCGAGGTGGGCAGCAACTACCGTGTCGATATTTCCGATCTGACAGCCAAGCTGGACGATGCGCAGGCGGTGCTGATCAGCCATATGCGCGGTCATACCAGCGATATGGATGCGATCATGGCGCTGTGCGATGCGCGCGGCATTCCGGTGATCGAAGATGCCGCGCATTCGCTGGGCACCACCTGGGCGGGCCGCAACATCGGCACCATTGGCAAGATCGGCTGCTTCAGCTTCCAGTCCTACAAGCTGGTGAATGCAGGCGAGGGCGGCATCCTGATTACGGACGATCCGGAACTGGCCGCCCGCGCCGTGATCATGTCCGGTGCCTATGAGGAAAACTGGAAGAAGCACCCCGGCCCGCAGAACAGCTTTGGCCACTGGCAGAACAAGCTGCCGCTGTACAACATGCGCATGCAGAACCTGTCTGCCGTCGTGATCCGCTCGCAACTGCCCGAGGTGGCGCGCCGTGTGGCGCAGGGCCGGACCAACCATGATTATGTGGCCGACCGGTTGAATGCATCGCCCTGGCTGACGGTTCCGCCCGCCCTTGGGCCGGAAGACCGCGCCCCGGATTCCATCCAGTTCAACCTGACCGGGTTCGAAACCGATGCCCAAGCGCTTGCCTTTCAGCAGGCCGCAAAGGCGCGCGGCGTGTCTGTCCAGATCTTCGGGCTGAGCGAAGGCAATGCCCGCGCTTTCTGGAACTGGCAGTTTCTGGGTGACCCTCCAGACCTGCCGCTGACCCGCGCAATGCTGATGCGGGCCTGCGACACAAGGTTGCCTGCGCGCCTGACACGGCCCGATCTTGATTTGATTGCAGATGCGCTGATCTTTGCGGCGGCAGAGGTAAAGGGTTGAACCCTACAGCACCTTGAGTTGCCCCGACAGCCAGGGAAGCAGTGCAATTGCAGGGCCAACGACCTGCGTCTGCAGCAAGGAACGCAAGAGCCCTGCCATGCGCCGGGGCATGTCCTGAAGCACATCGACTTTAACCACCGTATATAAAATCGGCGCTTGTCATAGCCACGGCCGCAAATAAACCTACATTCGCAATAAGATAACTGCCAGCCAATGATGTATCATTGTACCAGATGTCACCGCTTGAAGTATCAACGTAAATTCCTGACAAGTTCCCGACGGCAGCGCCAGTGCAACCTGAACCCTTAAAAAATTTGCTAGAATCAAGCTGATTATTGCTGAAATTGCCTCCTCTAAACATGAGACCTTTAATGCCAGGATTTATGAATCTAGTCAAACCGTTATCAAGGCTATTTCCAAGAATAATAGTGTCAGAAAGTACATCAAAATCTTTAATTATGTCGCGATTGGACATGCCAAACTCATTGAATACGAAGCTGTCTCGCCCCGTGCCACCTAATAGGATATCCTGGCCAATTCCACCAGTCAATGTATCATTGCTGTCTCCTCCATCAAGATAGTCATTATTCAACCCGCCATCAATGAAGTCATTTCCCAACCCGCCAAAAAGAAAGTCGTTTCCTGAACCTCCATCTAAGAAATCTTCGTCTGACTCTCCATCAATGTAATCATTACCCTGCGAACCATACAGAATGTCTCTTCCTATTCCTCCATAAAGAAAGTCGTATCCGTTCAGGGGGTGGGACGAGCGTGAGATTGCTTTTAGCCTGCCCAGCCCTTGACGACAGCCTGATTCCCGATTGCATCTCAGCAGGAGACTGCATGGGATGACCTCGCCACCCTCTGGGATCTCAGAAGCCGACTGGTTGTCTTGGCCTGCTGCTGCCAAGGCGTTCATCCTGGCTCAACAGCAGGAGATCCGGGCGCAGCGGGAGGATCTCCAGGTGCTGCGTCAGGGGAATGAGCAGATGCGTCAACAGCTCACCGCCCTGGCTGCCGAGCTGGCCAGCCTGCGGGAGCGCATCGGCCGCAATTCGCGCAACTCATCCAAACCACCCTCCAGTGACAGCCAAGGATTCAAGCCTCCTCTGAAACGTAAAGGCAGTGGCCGCAAGCGGGGTGGGCAGCCAGGCCATCCAGGTTCCGGGCCAGGACTCCTGCCAGTGGAACGCTGCGAGGAGTCCCATGATCATCTGCCTGAAACCTGTCGCCGCTGCGGCCACCCACTGTCGGGAGTGGATCCAGCTCCCTACCGCCATCAAGTGATCGACATCCCGCCGATCCAGGCGGAGGTGATCGAACACCGCTTGCACCGCCTGCTCTGTCCCCGTTGCTCCACCAGCACCTGCGCTGAGCTGCCCCAGGGGGTGGAGACCAGTCACTACGGCCCCCGCCTCAGTTCCCTGGTGGGTCTGCTGGGCAGTGCGTTTCCGTTGCGCATTGGCAAAACATCAGAGCTGCTGGAGAGGTTGCTCGGGGTGTCGATCAGCGGCGGAGCGATCGTGGCGATTCGCGCACGGCTGGCGGCCTGTCTGCGTGAACCGATGGAAGAAGCCCTGAGGGAAGCCCGGCTGCAGCCCGTGGTCTACAGGGATGAAACCGGTGCCCCCACCGGCAACGCCGACGGGGGCAACCCCGATGGTCGTCGTGGCTGGTTGTGGGTGCTGATGACGCCGATGCTCACAGTGTTTTCTCAGGGTTTGAGCCGTTCGAGCGCCGCCGCGATGGAGCTGCTGGGACCCTCCTTTGGCGGCATTGTGGTGAGCGATCGCTTCTCGGCCTACAACCAGCTGCCGCTTGAGCAACGGCAACTGTGTTGGGCGCACATCGTCCGTGATCTCACCGCCATTGCCGAGCGCCCTGGCGCCAGCGCCGAGATGGGAACGCGGTTGCTGAATCTGCGGCACCAGCTGTTTGAACACTGGCACCGCTGGAAGGCCGGCGAGATCAACCGAAAACAGTTGCGGCAGCAGTGCCGGCCGATCCGCGCTGAGTTTGAACAGACGCTGCGGCAGGTGGTGGAGCTGGGGCACGAGCGCAGAGAACAAACACCCTGGTCACAAACCGTGCGTACTTGCCGGCATCTGCTCCAATGTCAACAAGCGCTGTGGACCTTCCTGGATCATGACGGTGTGGAGCCCACCAACAATGGCGCGGAACGAGCCCTGCATCCTGCTGTGATTCAGCGCAAAATCAGTCACGGCGTTCAATCCAAAACTGGGGCGCTTTGTCGCATACGCCTGCTCACGGTCTGCACCAGCATCCGGCAACAGGGCCGCGATCTATGGGACTTCCTGGAGCAGGCCTGGAATGCCAATCGCCATGGAGGGGCGATGCCCTCCCTGTTGCCCAACAACTGATCAGTCGCTGTCGCCACGACATCGACAACCCTTGGAGTTTGACGTCACCCAGCTGGTCATTCAGTGTCTTGGTGCGGTTTTTTCCTGTCCCGACCCCTGAATGGGTACAAATTAGGAACCACTCAACAGAGGCATCTTTGGCTGGTCTCGAATGACCGTTAAATTCAGCCTAGATTCAAAAGAGAAGCTGAGATTCGGGCCGAGGTATCTGCCGTAATCAACTGATCAATAGCGCCAAAGGGCTAGTCCAACCACCGGATAAGATCGTGGCTTCGCACGATCTATCCTTGTTCGTTAGCAGTTGTTCATGGAAATACTGCGCCCTGGGTTCGGCCATGTTTGGTATCAGCATCGTATGTTGCGTCAGCCATTCTGTATTTCTCGAGAATCGAAGCGGCTTGTTGATCGAAGAGTTTCGCAAGTGCCGAACAGCCGCCGGACGTACGAAGTGATTGCCCAAGAGACTTGATTTCTTCGGCCGCCCTAACGCCGTGAGATAAGTGACCATCTTCATGCACACGCAGTGCT
>JBKDVK010000049.1:0-18164 GCA_046338875.1 Cyanobacteriota bacterium
TCCCTGCTGGGCAGCAGCGATTTGGCCAAGGGGGATCCGGATTTTCTCGGCTTACATCCAACAACCCTTTCTTTGTTTCTGCATAGGGTCACCATCAATGAGCACGCCCGCAATGCAACCCAACTCCCCAGCAAGGAATACGCCAGTCCGCCATTGGCTCTCGATCTGCATTTTCTGATGACGGCCTGGTCAAATTCGGCATTGAATGAGCAGGTCATTCTGGCCTGGTCAATGCAGCAACTGCACCAACATCCCAACTTGGAAGTTGCCTCACTATCCCCAGCAAACTGGCAGCCAGAAGATCGTGTGCAAATCATTCCAACCGATTTAAACCTAGAAGACATCAT
Organism: Cyanobacteriota bacterium; assembly: GCA_046338875.1. Classification (GTDB taxonomy): domain Bacteria; phylum Cyanobacteriota; class Cyanobacteriia; order PCC-6307; family Cyanobiaceae; genus Cyanobium. The sequence goes on from JBKDVK010000049.1 coordinate 348, forward strand.
GCGAATCTGGGACGCATTGCAGCCCTCCTACCGGCTGAGTGTGGCCTATATGGCTCGAGTCGTCCTGATTGATCCGGCTGAGGATATACCGGGAGCACTACCGGTTGTCAGCTCCCGCTTCACCTGGAGCGATGATCCCGCCGTTGCCCAGGGGGGAGGAGCTAAGCAATGATTCTTGAAGCCTGCGACCAACGCATCCTGGCGGCCTTGCGCTGTGTCGACGCGGTAACTGGCGTCCCGCTTATCGACCCTGTGCAGGTCAGCGCGGCAGGAGTGAAGCTGATCAGAAACCGCCGCGGTCTCTATGTGATTCAGACTGCTCCCGGCTACCCGGCATTAAACGACTACACCGCCACGTTCAGTGAGCCGCCAGCCGCCCCCCCAGCCGGCCAAACCTGGCCCGTCAGCTTGAACCTGCAGTTCAGCGATCCCTCGGGGCGCTACTTGCCAAGGGAGGTGCAGCTGAAATTGCCCCGCGCTGGCAGTGCCACCGCCAGCGATTCAGTATTCAAGGCAGTGGATGTGGCCCTCTACCCGTCGCCGACTGCTGCTACGGCGAGCGGTTGGGCGGTAGTCAGGGCCACCGTGCTGGCGGCGGCAGCAGCCCCGGGCGATGGTTTGCTGCGTCTGCCTTGGGCCTGGATTCGGGTGTTGCGCGAAGCCAACGGCAGCAATGGCTTGCTGCCAGCGCCTGCCTTCGCGCTGGCGGACTGGCGGGGCGAGGCCCTGATCGCGGTTGCTGGCCTGCCTGTCACCACCTGGGATGGCAGCAGCACCCTGGCGGCGCAGGTGTCAGTGCGGCTGGAGGTGGTATTCGATGCCCGCCTCACACCCCTACCCGAGCAGATCGACTGGTTGCACTTCAGAGATCCCAATGCTGGATATCTGCCAAACCCCGATCTCCTCAATGGTCCTGATCCCCAGCTTCAAGATGGACGCATTAATGCCTATCGGCTGGCCTCAGGGCGCGACTCCCCAGATCGTCTGGAAGTCAACCTGATCGCCAGACCATAGGGGATTTATTGGTTCGCAAAGTGTCCTCCATCCTCCGAACTCCTATTGCGCCTCCGTTCCTGTCCGCGATCCCTTCCCCCATCCACTTTCCCCCTTTAAGGAGCTGACCCCATGCCCGAATACCTAGCCCCCGGTGTCTATGTTGAGGAGACCAGTTTTCGCTCCAAATCGATCGAGGGTGTCGGCACAAGCACCACAGCCTTCGTGGGCCCCACCCTGAAAGGGCCCGTTGGTGTTACGCCCGAATTAATCACTAACTTCGGCGATTTTGAACGCATCTATGGTGGTTTTGGCGATATCAACGGCCAGCTTAATTACATCGCACATGCGGTCAACACCTTCTTCGATAACGGCGGCTCACGCCTGTACGTCTCCCGCGTCCAACCCTCCAACGCCCTGACCGGGCAATCCGATGACTTGCTACCCGATGAAGCGGCGGACGTTCGTTTCCGCGCCCGCTTCCCAGGAGAGGGGGGTAATGGCGTAATTGAATTATACGAAAAGGCAACTCAGATCAGCCAGAACACCCTGGCAAGCGCACCGATCGGCAGCATCCTGCGCCTGGGGGGCGAACAGCTGGCGCGACCGGCCCAGGTGGTGGGAACCCAGGCGCCACCCTTCAATCTGCCCGCCGGCGGCCAACTGCGGCTGACCATCGATGGCGTTGATCAAACGATCAGCTTCCTTGGCCAAGCGGCGGAAGCCGTCGGCACGGCACCCCTGCCCGCCCCCTTGGCGCTGCCGGCTGATCAACAGCTGGTGGTGCGCATCGGCAGCCAGGGCATCAACCAGACCCTGAATCTACCCGCCGGAGATGATCTCAACGCCCTGTTGACGGCGATCAATACGCAACTGCGAGGCGGCTATGCCCGCCTGGATGCCAATCGCATCGTCCTCGGCACAGATGTGCGGGGTCTGGGAGCGGCAATTCAGGTGATTAATGCACCAGCCGCCTTGGCATTGCCTGTCACACCGGTTAGCAATGCCAATGCAACAGCCACCAATAACGTAGCGGATCTGGCCAACGTTTCGCTGGCCGAGCTCAATACGCTGCTTGGCCAACCACCCCTAAACCTCAATGCCGTGCTGGTGGGGGGAAACCTGGCCCTCCAAACCCGTGCCACCGGTGCAACTCGCAGCCTGGCGATTCGCAATGACCCAAACAATGTCTTTGCCCGCCTTGGCCTATCCGCTGTGGCCCCCCCGGCCCAGGGTGAAAATGGCGGGACTGCCAGCTTCTTCGTCAACAAAGGCAGCCAGGGTTGGCGTGACATCAATGATACTCAGGTCGATTTATCCCAGCAGTCCTTTACTGCCGCCAGCATCCTCACATTGAACGTGATCAGCCGCACGAACGACGGCGTCGAAAACCTCTATGAGGATCTTGGCTATAGCCCCGACCATCCTCGCTGGATCGGTGCCGTACTGGCAACAACCCCGACACGACGCAGTGATGCCCTGAGCAATCCCATCGCCCTTTCGGTGGTTAGTGGTTCGCTCAATCCGCTCAGGCTCCGCAACCGCCTGGCCCAGCTAGCAACCGAACTGGTCAGCCGCAACGAACCGATCCGTCTGCGGGGAGGCAGCAGTGGCGGCGATCCCTCGGTTGCCGACTACAGGGCTGCTTTGGAATCACTTAAATCCCTTGAGGAGATCTCCATCGTGGCGGCACCCGGCTATTCAGCCTATGGAGCCACGCTTTATCAAGGCATTGAACAGGAACTGCTGAAGTTCGTGGCGAGAAGACGCTCTTACCAAATCGCCATTCTGGACACACCGAAGCAACAAAACAGCCAAGAAAGCTTCAATGATGCCCGAACTGCCCGCAGCCGCATCGACTCCAGCTATGCGGCGCTCTATTATCCCTGGGTCGTAGTAGCAAACCCTCTGTTTCGCCCAGGCGAGGCGAGCCAACCCGCCGAGATTGTCCTGCCGCCCTCCGGGTTCATCTGCGGCATTTATGGTCGCAACGATGCCCAGCGCGGGGTGTTCAAAACGCCTGCCAATGAGGTGGTGCTGGGCGCACTGCGCTTCGAGCGGGACATCAACTTTGCGGAGCAGGAGATTCTCAATCCCCTGGGTATCAACTGTCTGCGCTTCTTTCCGGGGCGGGGCTGCCGGGTCTGGGGAGGTCGCACCGCCAGTTCCGATCCGGAATTCAAGTACGTCAGCGTGCGGCGCTTCTTCAACTATCTCGAAGCCTCCATCGACCGCAGCACTCAATGGGCGGTGTTCGAACCCAACGGTGAACGACTTTGGGCCAACATCCGCGAAACAGTGACGAGTTTTCTCTATAATGAATGGGTATCGGGGGCCCTGCTGGGTGAATCGGTGCAGGATGCCTTTTTTGTACGGTGTGATCGCTCCACCATGACCCAGAACGATCTGGACAATGGCCGCCTGATTTGCCTGATCGGCGTGGCGGTGATCAAACCGGCTGAATTTGTCATCTTCCGCATTGGTCAGAAAACAGTCGATGGTCGTAATTAGAACCCAACTCTTCAACCCAGCTCACCAGGAGACACTTCCCCATGGCCTCAGATCGAACCTTTCCCTACGGTGCCTTCAACTACCTCGTTAATCTCAACAGCCCCGGAGTTGATCCCCAGACCGTTCTAGGCGGATTCTCCGACGTTTCGGGCATCGGCACCGAAATGACGATTGCCGAGTACCGCACGGGTGTTGACAAGCTCAACCACGTGCGCAAGGTGCCCGGCATGCACAAAGTCAGCGACGTGACGCTCAAGCGTGGCATCGTCAATTCCAGCGACCTTTGGACCTGGATCGCCCAGGTGCGCAAAACTGGACCTGCCGCCAAACGGGAGGTGGTGATCACTTTGCGCGATGAGGCCGGCACAACCGTGCAGTCCTGGAAGTTACGCGGCGTCATACCGATGAAATACACCGGTCCGACGCTGGCGGCCAAGGGCGGCGGCGATGTGGCCATGGAGGAACTTGTGCTATCGGCGGAAGAACTGGTCTTTGTCGGCAGCAACAACCAGGAAATCTTCTAAGGGATGCACCATGCCTGGTCTTGTCTTCGAGGTTGAACCGCCCCTGATCCTGCCGGTCCCCAATCGGGCTGATGTGGCCTGCTTCATCGGTCTGGTCGCACGACGCGACAACGACCTCCCGGAGGCTCTGCATAAATGGTTGATCACCCAGGGTTGGCTCCAGAGTCCCGCAGACAATCGCCAACCAGCGCGGCCGGACCTCGAGGATCTGCCGGTTCCCCTGGAAAGTTGGGAGATGTTCGATCGGTTGTTCGCCTGGGATCGCCGTCCCTGCCAGCCAATCGACACCTCGTCGTCCGCAGAGCCTTGGAGCCATACCTATCTGGGAGCGGCGGTGCGGTCCTTCTTTGCCCAGGGGGGAAGGCGCTGCTACGTGGTCCGGGTCGGGGATCCCCTGCCGCTGAACGCCCCACGGGAGCAACGCCGGGCACGGTTGGCCAAGCTGCTGCCGGGCTATCCCCAGCGGTTGTCGGCAACACCGTTGCATCGCGACAGTTGGCGCGGCATCGGCCTGCTATTCGGCCTGCCAGATGTCTCCTATGTGGGCCTGCCGGATCTGCCCGATCTGGTGGCATGCCCCATTCCCTTGCTCTCCAAGACAACGCAACCAAGCCAGAGCGAGCAATTCGTCGAATGCACGCAAGCCCAAAGCGTCCCCACCGACCAACGGGCCTTGGTCCAGCAAGAGCCCCGCTGCGACCTGGGGGGCTATGCAGTCTGGGCGAGCGCGCTTGCTCTGGTGGCCAACCTGTTGCGCCGCCTGCAGCGGGAAGTGCAACTGGTTGCCGCCCTGCCATTACCCCTGCCTGAATCCGATGGGGCGGTCGCCCTGCAGGACTATCTGGCGCTTTTGGTCGAGGGGGAGCGTGGCGATGCCGATTCGGCAACAGGGGAGCCAGTGTTTGTGCCGCCCCTGGCCTATGGCGTCGGCGATCACCCCCAGGGGCTGGCCAGCGCCTTCGTCCAGCTGGTCTATCCCTGGGTGGGGACCCCGGGGTCGATGCGATTGCCTGGGCAACTGGAATCCCCCGATGGGGTGCTGATCGGTCTGCTGGCTCGCAATGCCCTGACCAGAGGCAGTTTCCGCAGTGCCGCTGGCCTGCCCCTGGCCGATGTCACCAGGCTGGAACCAACCCTGACGCGAGCCCAACTATTCACCCCCCATGGCCAGGCCAGGTCCAACACCTTGTTGGAGCGTGTTTCACTGCTGGGGCCCACACCGGCGGGGCTGCGGTTGCTCTCGGATGTGACCACCAGCCTGAGCGCCAGCTACCGACCGGCCTCTGTCAACCGCCTGGTAACGGCGATAGTGCGGGCGGCGCGCAGCTTGGGGGAGGCGGTCAGCTTCGAACCTGCGGCGGAGTCGCTCTGGAATCGGCTGAAGAGCGACCTCGACGCCCTGCTGCTGGGTCTCTGGCAAGCCGGAGCCCTGGCCGGAGCCAGCCCTGGTCAGGCCTTCTCGGTGCGGTGCGATCGCAGCACCACCCGCCAGGCCGATCTCGACAACGGGCGCGTGATTGCCGAGGTGCAGTTCACCGCCGCCGTGCCAATCGAACAGATCCATGTCGTTCTGGCCCTAAGCCAAGGCGGTCAGGTGTCGCTGATGTCGGTGCCGCCCTAGGGCTGAACGCCGGCAAACCTTGATCGACCCATACCTTGTCCCGCCCCTTTCCCCCAACCCACCGCTGAGCTGAACGATGCCAGATCCCGGATTCGCCGATCCCCTGCACGTCTTCCGCTTTCGCGTGGAGTTCCAGGAATCTCGACTCAGCGGTACTAATCAGCGCATCGACAACCTCTGCAGTGGTGCCTTCTCGGAATGCACGGGCCTGGAGGCCACCATGGAGCCCAAGGTGATCAAGGAAGGCGGCCGCAATTATGGAGCGGTGCAGCGGGTCGGTCCAGTGACCTTTGCCACGATCATCCTCAAGCGTGGCATGACCGCCAGCCGGGATCTATGGCGCTGGTTCGAGATGACCAGCCAGAATGGGGCCTACGCCTATCGCCTCAGCGCCACGATCAGCCTGCGCGATAGCAGTGATCAGGAGCAATTGCGTTGGCGGCTGGACAACGCCCTGCCGATCAAGTTCAAGGCGGCCGATCTCAATGCCAGAAGCGCAGAAGTAGGCATCGAAGAACTGCAGATTGCCCACGAGGGTTTAACGCTACTGAGCAGCCCCAGCCCATCCCCAGCCCGTACCTGAATCGCCATGACCGCCGCACCAACTAGAGCCAGCTTTAAGCCCCTAAATGGCCCCGAGGCCAACCAGCCGTTTGCGGTGCATTTCAATCCGACCACGCTGCAGATATCCATTGCCAACACTTTGGAAGACAAGGGTCAGGGCAAAGAAAAGAAGCAGTACGTGACTAAAAGCTCGGCCAAACTGAGCATGGATCTGATCTACGACAGCACCCACGATGGCACCGACGTGCGCTTGCAAACCGGCAAGATCGCCAAACTGATGGAACCGGCCAAGCGCCAGGGTGACAATGCCGCACCCCCCAGCGTGGTGTTGTTCGAGTGGGGCACCTTCAAGTTCCAGGGTCTAGTGGAGTCCTATAAAGAAACCATCGACTTCTTTGCCCCCACCGGCGTCCCCCTGCGCGCCTCCATCAACCTCACCTTGGCCAGCCAGGACAAGGTGTTCGAGAGTCTCAGCCAGGGCAGCGACAGCAAATTCGAGCCCTTGGTTCAGAACCTGGCTACCAGCTCTGAAAGTCTCACCGATGTGGCAACCCAGGCTGGCAACCCCAATGCCGCCAGGGCCATCGCCGCCAACAATGGCCTCGAATCGATCCGCTTTCCCGCGGGAGCAATCGCCCTCTCTGCTGAAATCCAACTCAGTCCAGCGGCAGCCTTTGCCAGTGGCCAAGCAGGCTTGAATGCCGGCTTCGGTATCTCAGGGGGTGGGAATCTGGCGATCGGTGGCCAGGCCTCCGCAGGGATTGCGGCTAGCGAGGGCGCCTTCGCTGGTCTGAGGATTGCTGGAAGCGCCAACGGCCCACCGCTGCGGCTGGATCCGACACTGTTGAGAGCTACCAGTGCCTCCGTGAATCGTTGCACCGGTGGCAATGCCAGCTTTCAAGTCGGCGGGCAGGCCGAACTGGAAAGTTCCAGCGGCCTCAGGGCCGATGTGGGGGCCTCCGCCAGTCTGCAGAGCCGAATTCAGTTCACCTGAGGAGATGCGTCATGCCGATTGTCTTTGATCAAGTGGTGGGCACCGTTGCCCCTGAAACGCCACCGGCAGCCACTGGCGAGCAGGCGCCGGTTTTGCGGGAACCACCGGCCGAGAACCTGCAACTGCTGCTGCGCCAGATGGAGCAGCGAGCCTGCCGTCTGCGGGCCGATTGACCCTCCCAAGCCATTCTCTTTCGCCCTAAGCCCATGCCCGAAACTCCGACCACCAGCCAGGCCCTCTACCGCGCTCGCCCGACCGTTCGCATTAACGGTCAGGAGTACGCAAAGGTGCGTGAACTGGTCGTGAGCATGGCGATGAACGAGCAGGAGGGCGGTTTGTCAGCGCTGGAGCTGCGCCTCACGAATGTGGCCAGCGACGTCAGCGGCGGGGCGGAACTCGCCTTTGAGGATGACAGGATCCTCCGACTTGGGGAGGCCATCGCCCTATACAGCGGCGACGAAACAGCCCCGCAAGAAATCTTCCGTGGCCTGATCACCGGCTTGGAGGCGAAGTTTCCTGAAAACGACGCGCCGCAGTTGATCGTGCTGGCGGAAGATCGGCTGCAACGGAGCCGCATGATCCGCCGCACCCAGGTCCATCTCAACGCCAGCATCGCCGATCTGGCCCGTCAACTGGCGAACCAACTGGATCTCAATCCGGTGATCACGGGGCTGGGTGAGTCAATCGGTCCCCAGGTGCAACTGGACGAGAGCGATCTTGCCTTTCTGCGGCGCCTGCTGCGGCGCTATGACGGCGATCTGCAGGTGGTGGGCGATGAATTGCACGTTTCGCCCAGGGCGGAGGTGCGCCGCGGTGCCCTCGAACTGCAGCTGCACAGCCAGCTGCGCCAAGCAAGGGTCCTGGCGGATCTGGCCCACCAAACCACCGAGGTGACCATCGCTGGCTGGGATGCCAGCCAGGGCCGCCGGATTATGGGGCGCAGCCGGGGGGGGCAGGCCGGTCCGGGGCGCGGTCGCACCGGGGCGCAGGTGCTGCAGCGCACCCTGGGAGATCGCCACCACCACATCGCCCACCTGGCCGCCAGCACCGAAGCCGAGGCCCAGGCCCTGGCAGACGCCGCCTTTGATGCTGAGGCCCGGCGCTTCGTCTGCGTCGAGGCCACCGCCGAAGGCAACCCGACCCTGCGGGTGGGCAGCCATGTGCGATTGCGGGGCATGGGCGATCGCTTCGATAACACCTTCTACGTCACCCGCACCTGCCACCGCTTTGACCTGACGCGGGGCTACGAAACCGATTTTGAGGCGGAATCGGCCTTCTGGGGAGGTAACCCATGAGCTTGCCATTCACTATTCCAACTCCTGGCCTTTTCCAGAGCCATTACCTGGGCGAAGTGGTTTCGGTGCAGGACCCCGCCAACCAGTCCCGCGTCCAGGTGCGGCTGTTCAGCTTCGATGGACCGGCCGATCAGGACGGCCCGATCTGGGCACGGGTGGCGGTGCCCTTCGCCGGGGCTGGCAGGGGCGCCTTTCTGCTGCCGGACGTAGGTGATGAGGTGCTGATCAGTTTTGTGCAGGGAGATTCCCGCTTGCCCATCGTCGTCGGCGGACTCTGGAACGGAGCCGCCCAGGCTCCCGAGCAGCTGGGTGGTGACCGCACGGATCGCTGGTCTTTGGTGGGTAAGGCCGGCAGCCGCATCGCCATCGTCGAGGCCACCCCCGGCAACGCCACGATCAGCTTCGAAACAGCCAATGGCGTGACGGGCACGCTGACCGATTCCGGTGGCGGTCAGATTGAGCTGAAGGCCGCCGGCAACACGATCACAATCGATTCGGGGGGCGTCTCGGTGCAGGCAGCGGCCCAGGTGAGCATTCAGGCCAGCCAGGTTGAGGTCAAAGCAGGTCAGGTCACGGTCAACGCCGCCGTCAGCAATTTTTCGGGAATGGTGCGTTGTGATGTCCTCCAGGCCACCACGGTGATCGCCAGTACCTACACGCCAGGAGCTGGAAACATATGGTGACCACCAGATCCCGGCGTCAGACCCGCCAGCCCATCCAGGCGGACCACCCCACCACGTTGCAGGGCCTGGGGGCCAGCCAGGTGCCCGACAAGCCCGGTTGGGGCGGCGGCGATGGGCGACCCACCTTGATTGAGCGGCAGGATCAGAACTTCCTGAGCGCGATCCTCAACGAGCTGACTGCTGGCAACAGCCTGCAGGGCCGCCTGACTCCGGGCAGCAACGAAGTGCTGCAGTTACTCCAACCCGTACATCGCACTTTTTACCTGGCGCTGCTGGAAGTGGTCTGCAACCCGTTTGCACTGCCCACCCTGCAGGCACGCCTCGACCCTGAACGTATCGACAGTGCCGGACTGGTGGTCCGCCGCCTTGCTGCCGATGGGCGACGGGAGGGCTGGCGCAACCAGGAGCAAACCGCCACCGGCACAAGTCTGAGGGGCTGGGTGGTCTTTGAGAACAACAACGAGGAAATGCTCGATCCGGACCCCAGCCATCGGCCCAGGCCCCTTTGTGGCCATCCCGACCTGGAAAGCCGCCTGCTGCCCGATGCCACCCGCCTGAGCGAAAGCGTCAGCAGCCTGTTCATCGCTCCGCCTTCCGTGAATCAGGCCACCGGACGAACGATTCTCTTCGGTCTGGTGCCTGTCACCAGCTCGGAGCGCAGTGAGCTGCCCCAGCCATTGCCCACGCCCACGGATGAGGCAACCAGTAAGGCATTCGACCAGGAAATTATAAATACAATCTTGCCTTATTATCTGCTCAGCGGTAACGAGACCCGCAGTTTTCCTTCGAGTTTTGCCGGCCAAGTTCTGACAGCAGCGGATGCGGACAGCTCCGATCCCGCCAAGCAACAGGCGATCAATTCGCTGTTTCTGCTACAGCTCAAGCATCACTTAAATGCCTTTGAGAATTCGGCGCTACTCCAGGAACTCAATCAGATCAGCATCGATGCCAATACCGACCACAGCCAGCGGCTTGGCAGTTTCCTGCAGCAGGCGTATCGGGTCCTGGTGGAACGCCAGGCCAATCAGCAGGTGCGGCTGCCAAGCAAGTGGGGCCTGATCGGCGCTGAGCAGCAAGGGCGCATCGTGGCCCTGGTCCGCACCCAACTGCTGCAACGGCTAGGGGAACTAACTACCGCAGCGGAACGATTTGAAGACAACGATCGCCAGTATCAGGTACGCGCCTTCGTACGCCTGCGTCGCGACGATGGATGTCCAACAAAGATCATCTGGAGTGATTACAGCAACCCCTTCAAGATTGCCCCCTGGTACACCAACACAGATTCCCCGCCATTGCGGATCGATCTGCCCGATGTTCTTGATCCCAAGGCGCTGCAGAATCTCCGGCCTAACGTGGCCTTCCGGGTGCCACCCCGGCTGTTCAACCTGCTACGCAACGACCCTAAAGATTTGCTGAAGGGTGACGACAAATCCGGCAGTGGGCTCGGTCTGAGCTGGATCTGCGGCTTCAATATGTCAATCATAACCCTCTGCGCCTTCATTGTTCTGAATCTGTTCCTGCAGCTCTTTAATCTGATCTTCTGGTGGATCTTCATAATCAAAATATGCATTCCTTTCCCAATCAAAAAATCTAATTCTTAATCACTATTGCCCGTTTCCATTCCCGTTCCCATTCCCATTCATCGCCCCAGCCTTTCCCGCTAACGATTCATAGCCATGGTTCTCCCTCCTCCGCTGCTCACCTGGCCATTCCTGCCCGTGCCCAATGGGGCGGGTCAGTTGAGCTATCCCAGCCTCGAAGACAGCGTGCGCCAACGCATTGAGCTGATTCTGCGCACCCGCCCCGGCGAGCAATTGATGCGGCCGGATTTCGGCGGCAGCCTGGAGGAGTTCCTGAACCAGGCCAATACACTCACCACCCGGCGCCGCATTCACGATCGCATCACTGATGCCCTGAGCCGCTGGGAAAATCGCATCGTGCTGGATCGGGTGGAGGTGAATGAGGTGCCGGCCCAACCCAGCCACCTGCGGGTAGAGATCTGGTATCGCATCAAGCGCACCGGTACCGCCCGGCAACTGGGTCTGACGTTGCAACTGGAGGCCTAGATCATGCCCATTCGTCCGCCATCCCTGGATGACCGCAGTTTTGACGATCTCGTCAGCGAACTGCTGGCCCGTATTCCCGCCCACACCCCCGAGTGGACCGACCCCCGCCCTGGCGATCCGGGCCGCACCGTACTGGAGCTGTTTGCCTGGCTGACGGACACGCTTCTATATCGGGTCAACCTGAGCCCCGAGAAGCAGCGACTGGCATTCTTGCAACTCTTGGGCATTCCGCTTAAACCCGCCCTTGCTGCCCAGGGGTTGATCTGCCTGGAGCTGACCTCCCCAACCGACACCCAGACCTATCGACTACGGCCCCTCGCCAGGCTCAAAGGCCCCGTCGACTTTGAAACCTGCGATGAACTGACCGTCCTGCCGCTCAGCCTGCAGGTGTACGTCAAGCAGAAACTGTCCGTCAGCGAAACGGCCCGCTATGCCGAGGTGGTGCAGGGACTGAGCCGCATCTACAACCTGACGGCGAGCCAACAGGCCGCGCCATACTTCACGACGCCGATCTTCAGCGGCGGCAGACCCGAAGCCGGCGGTTTCAGTGCGGCCAGTCGCACGGTGGATGGCTGCTTCTGGCTGGCCCTGCTGGCTTCGCGCCAGGAAAACCAAGCGACCCACAATCAGGCCGTCAGGCAGGCCCTCGACGGCGCCAGCGATGGCCGGGCCCTGCTGCTCAACATTGGTGTGCTGCCGTCGCTGGCACTGCCCAGCGACTTTGCCGACTTCGGCAGCCGCCAGCAGGTGCCGCACGTCTGGGAAATCAGCACTGGCCGGCAGTTCAGGGGCGAGCCTGAGTATCTGCCGCTGACGGTCGTGCAGGACAGCAGCGACAGGTTGCTCCACCAGGGCATCGTGCGGCTGGCACTGCCGACCTCAGGCCAGATCGGCGTCCCCGATAACGACGTGCGCAGCTTCGTGCAGGCGGGGGTGGGCAGCCATCCGCCGCGCCTGGACTCCCCGGAAACCGCCAACCGGCTGGTGGCCTGGATTCGCCTCAGGCCCCTACAGCCTGAATCGCTACGCGGCGTTGCTGGTGCCAACCCCGCCCTGCCGGATCTGTCGCTCAGCTGGCTGGGCATCAATGCCGTGGCCGTCGATCAACGTCAGACGATTCAGGGTCGGGTCCTGCTTGGCCAGAGCACCGGCCAGGCCGACCAGGAAATCAGCTTGCCTGGCCAATCGGTGCAAGCGGAGTCCCTCGCCATTGAGGTGGAAGCAAGCGCAGGGGTTTTCCAGCCATGGCAGCGAATTGAGGATCTGGCCCTGGCCAGTCGCGATGCCGCCGTCTACAGCCTGGACAGCGAAGCGGGCGTCATCAGGTTCGGCGATGGCCTGCGGGGCCGCATTCCCGAAATCAACAGCCGCATCCGTGTCGCCCAAATGCGCTGCGGTGGCGGACGGGCAGGCAACCTGCCGCCAGGGGCCCTGACCGCCATCTCGGCCCAGGATGGGCAGGGTCTTCGTTTGAGCAGTCAGTTCAAAGTCCTGCAAGCGCTGCCCCTTGTCGGTGGCGAAGACGCCGAAACCCTGGAAGCGGCAGAACGGCGCATCCCCGATCTCTTCCGCCACCGCGATCGTGCCGTGACCGAAAGCGACTACCGCCAATTGGCTGGCGAAACGCCGGGGGTGCGTCTGGGGCGCGTCGAACTGCTACCCCGTTTCAAACCTCAGCAGAGACGTTCTCCAGTGCCAGGAGTGGTTTCGGTGCTGGTGTTACCCCAAGCGGATGCGATTCAGCCACCCAATCCCCGACCGGATCGCCCCACGCTGGAGCGGGTGCACGCCTGGCTGGACCAGCGGCGACCGCTGGCTACGGAGCTCTACGTGATCGGTTGTGAATACGTGGCTCTCGGGCTCAGTGTCGGGGTGGAGGTCCAGAACGGCTTTGGCCAGGATGGGGTGCTGCAGGCCGTGAAGGAAGCCCTGCAGCGGTTTCTCTGGCCGCTGGTGCCGGGGGGGCTGCATGGCGAGGGCTGGCCCCTGGGTCGCTCGATCCAGGAGCGGGAGCTGGAGGTGGTGGTTTCGCGGGTGTCCGGGGTGGATGGTGTGACGGGTCTGCGCATGTTTCTGCGGGACCAGGCGGGCCCTCGCTGGCGGGAGCTTCTGGGCACCGATGCCCAACCGGCCTCGCTCAGCCTTGAGCCCTGGCAGTTACCAGAACTCCTGGCGGTGGTGGTCGCCAGCGGTGCGCCGTCTGCCGTTCTCGATCCCCAACCCCTGGCCGGGGATCGGCAGGGCATTGCCGTGCCTGTGATGCCGGAGGTCTGCTGAGTGGACGCCAACGGCCTGAGGTTCTGGATGGTTGCCGAAAGCGGGCAGTGGTTTCGACCGGGCCAGCCGCCAGCCCTGGAGTTTGACCGCAGCCAAGGACACCTGCGCCTCAGCAGCCAGCAACGGCCCCGCTGGCAGCAGGCTGCCCTGGATGCCACCGTGCTCGAATCAAAAGCTGCTTCGTGCCTGGAAAAGGTTCCCCAGGCCCTCGACAGCTATGGCACCAGGGCCTACTGGGATCCGCAGAGCCAACGGATTCTGGCCACGGGCGTCGTAACCACACCAACGGATCTGCTGTTACCGGCCAGTGGGGAGACTCCCTCCGATCTGTTGATGGGCAACGACGGCGTTCTCTATGTGGCCATGGCGGGACGGGTGCTGCTGCGGGATTGCCGGGGACGCTGGCCCGATGTGACGCTCACGCAACCTGATTGCCACGCCTGGCGCCTGGCCGCCCATCCAGGCGGGGGGGTCTGGGTGCTGGACCGGGTTCACCAGACCCTCTGGCGGGTTCAGGGATACCCCCTGGCAGGGCTAGACAGCCCAGCAAGCGACCCGAATCGAATCTGTGGCTGCGAACCCAACCCCCATCCACCACGGTTGAGCCGGCTCGAGCAGGTGCTGATCCCGGTGGAGGAAAAGGCGGTGGCGATGGCGCCCAGCCCCAGCGGTCGCCTGGCCCTGCTCCTCTGGCACAACGGCGCAGGACGGATTCGGCTGTTGGAACCCTGCGAAGAGTTGGGCCCTGGCGTCGTGCTCGGCGGCAGCCTCTTCCCCTGGAGCCTCACCTGGGTAAGCGAAGAGCGTCTCGCCATCCGTTTGGTTCAGGTGAGCAAGGAGGCCCCCGTCTACCACCTGCCGTTCGGCGAAGAAGCCATCCCCGCCACTGGCCTGACGCTCCAGCCAGTCGGTGACCTCTATCCCCTCCAATTGGCCGATGAGCCCGCTGCACCTGGCCCCGAAACCGCCTTCGTGCCAGGACCCTTTGTGCACGGCTCCAGCCTGCCCCCCCACTACCCCCGGCAGGGAGCCGGTCTCGGCAATCCCCCCCAGACCGCTCCCCTGGATGTGTTGCCGCTGCCGATCTATGCCCGCAACGGCAAGGCATTCGGCCGCCATGGCATGGCAGCTGCCACGCCGACCGATGCCGATGCACCGCAACAGCCCACCTTTGACAGCGGCACGCCAGAAACCATCTGGCATCGGCTCTATTTGGAGGCGGCGATTCCAGCCACCACCGGAATCGAGGTGCTGCTGGCGGCAACGGACGATCTGAACCCACCGAACGACTGGCATGGGCACCGCTTCGGCGAACGCTTCCAACCGGGAGATGGCCAGGTGCCCTGTGGTGTCTGGCTGCCGATGGCCTCGGAGGTGCCCTTTCATCAGGGAGTCCTGCGCTGCCCTGCGCAGCGCCATCGCAATGGCCTGTTCACGGCCCTGGTGCAACGGGCGGGTCTGAAGGTGCGAGCGCTTCAGGGCCGCTATCTCTGGGTGCAGGTAAAGCTGAGCGGCGATGGCCAGAGCACTCCAGCTCTAGCCGCTTTGCGGGTCTATGGCTCCCGATTTTCCTATCGGGATCGCTACCTGCCAGAGCCATACCAAGAGACGGTGTTCGGTGCTGATCGCGATGTCCCCAGCGACAGAAGCACCCCTGCCGATTTTCTGGAACGTTTTCTAGCCAACTGCGAAGGGATCCTCACGCCGCTAGAGGACCGCATTGCCAACAGCTATCTGCTCACCAACCCCCGCAGTACCCCGCCAGAAGCTCTCGAATGGCTAGGCAGCTGGATCGGTGTGACGTTTGATCCGGCCTACTCGACCGAGCGACGGCGCCAATTGCTGCAACGCACGCCAGAGCTTTATCGCCGGCGAGGTACCAGGGCGGGGCTTGAGCTGGCACTCGATATCGCCACGGCAGGCCGTGTCTCAGGCGGTGAAATCATCGTGCTCGAAGACTTTCGGCTGCGAAAGACCTTCGCCACGATTCTGGGTGCCGACCTGGCCGATCAGGAAGATCCGTTACTGGCGGGTTTAAGCGTGAGTGGCAATTCCATCGTGGGCGACACCTTGATCCTGGGCGCGGCAACGGAACAGGAGTTGCTGGCCCTGTTCCCTGCCGAAATTGCCCAGAACAGCAACGAAACGGAAGCGGTCGCCGCCTTCTTCGAGCAATTGGCCCACCGGGCCACCGTCTATGTCCATGACCAGGTGGAGCCCCTGGACCTGGGACTGATTCGGCGCGTCGTCGAACTGGAAACGCCGGCCCATGTGGAAACCCGCGTCGTCACGGCCTCCTATCCCCTCCTGGTGGGCGTCGCCAGCCTGGTCGGCATCGACACCTATTTGACGGCCAAATCTGGTCCTCAGGCGGCGCGGGTCGACCTCAGTCCGCTCGGACGGGACTTCGTCCTATCTCCCGCCAGCCTGGACCCGCGGCTGGGCCGTGGCAGCAGCGACTGGCCCAGGCTCGAACCACCCCAGGCACGGCTAATTGGTCCGGCGACCGCTGAACAGGGAGATTCCTTCGAACTGGACGCCCGGGCCTCCCGGGCCAGCCCGGGACGGAGGTTGACCCGCTACCGCTGGCAGCGGCTCGACTAGGCCTTGCCACCACCAATTACCCCGCTCTCGCATACCTGACATGGCTGAATTCAAACCCAACACCCCGATCGAAACCAGCGATCCCACCATTGAGGTCACCGTCAGCGGCACCGACCCGTTGCCGATAGGCCCGGTGCGCTTCCAGCTGGTGGTCTTCGACGAGCAGAACAACCCCTCACAACCAGCCTTCCTTGAGGTCACCGTCCGCGATACCCAGAACCCCACCGCCGTGCTGGATGGCCCCCGGGAAGGGGTGGAATTGGGCAAGAGCTTTTCCCTATCCGGTGAACGTTCCCGCGATGTGGAGCCCGGCAAGATTGTTCGTTACGAATGGACGATGGTGCCCATTCCCGAGCGGCCAACATTCGACACGATTCGTCCACCAATCAGGCCATTGAATCCGTTACGCCCACCGATCGAGCCTCAGTAGGCCGTAACCATGGCAGCGTTCCAGCCGAATCAAACGATCAGCACCGATCAACCGTCAGTGGTTGTCGATGCGGGCCTGCAGCCGGGTCGGTACCGCTTTCGCCTGGTGGTGATCGATGCGGCTGGCAACACAAGCCTGCCCAGCGAACAGATCATCACGATTCTCGAGCCCCGACCTCTGGTGCCCGTGGCTGCACCACAACCACCAGCGCCACCGCCCTCCCAACCAGCTCAGGATCGGAGTCCACCGTGGTGGCTGCGCTGGCGACGCTGAACGGGCCGACCTCACTGCCCATGACTACTCCAAGCCGCCATTCAGCAGAAAGCGAACTCCATTCCTTCCGTACCTGAGGACAGCCATGAGCCCCCCCTCTCCATTCCTTGAGGAACAGCCCGATCAAATTGCCAGCCAACCCCGTGGGGATGGCGGACTCAGCGATACCGCTGCCCTGCGCCCGGATCGACCCAACTACGCCACCGGGATGCTGCTTGATGCCGAGGACTTCAAGGCCGAGCAGTTGTATCACCGATCGCGCCTCGCCGAAGCACTCTTTTATCTAGGCGGCAACGGCACCTTGGCAGGCCTGCGGGTGGAATGGCAAAAACCCGCCGCCAACGTGGCCCTGGGGCCCGAGCAGGAAGGGGAAGTGAAGGTGCAGCCCGGTCTGGCGCTGGATCGTTTTGGCCGAATGATTGAGGTCAGGAACCCGGCCTGTCTGCGCTTGCAACCTTGGCTGGCGGGTTTGACCAAACCAATCCTGCATGGAGTTCCATATAACGGCCTGGTTGCCGATGTCTTCATCCGGTTCGTAGCTGCTCCCAGGGCCTATACCCCGGCCTACGCAGCGGGCCCCTACGACGCGACAGATGCCATCACGGCAGCGCGTATTCGCGACAGCTACCGGTTGGAACTGTTGCAGCGCACCGAAGTAGGGCAGCTGGAGGCCAATCTTCCCCAGGATCGCTGGGCTGACCTTGGCGCGATCGCCGACTTGGATGAGCGTCGATTGGCACTGCAGGAGCGAATTCTCAGTGGCTGGAAGGGCGGCACAGACCAGTGGAACAGCCGTGGTCCGGTGCCGCTGCCAGAACATGTCGAAGCACAGGACCCCACCGCCCTGTTTTTGGCACGACTGATAATCCCAGCTACAGTAAATGCAGACAATCGAGTGATCCGCAGTGGTGATGTTTCGGTGCGCAACGATCTTCGCCAATTTGTTTACAGCACAGCAGCCCTGGCCGCCTGGTCCGGCATG
>JBKDVK010000050.1:0-6675 GCA_046338875.1 Cyanobacteriota bacterium
TCGTCAGTGGACATGAGGGCAATGGAGGCCTCCTTGAGGGTGCGCATCGCTTCCACCATGCCGGGCATCGGCACGCCGAGGCTGTTGTACATCTCGCGGGCACCGACCAGGCCAATCTGCTGGATCATCTCGGTGCTACCGGCCAGCACGCCATAGGTGACAAGGCGCAGGTACCAGCTGAAGTCACGGAGACACTGGCCCCGCTGCTTTTGTCCGAAGGCATTGCCGCCCGGGGCGACGTATTCGGGCTTGCGCGTAAACAGTTGCTTAGCTGCTTCGTCGACAATCTTTTTTTCGTTGGTGCTCAGGACTCGCACCACTTCCAGGCGCCGGCTTCCCCCTTTGAGGTAGTCCACCATCGAGCGCAACTCGCCGCCCGTGGGGTAGCGGAGCTGATCATCCGCCTGCAGGATCAGATCGCGTACGACGCTCATCGCAAAACCACGCACCAGCCGATCTTATCCAGGAGCAAGCGCCATCAGCCGACTATCGCCATCAGGTGTAACGCCGCTTTGCACTGCCAGCTTGGCCATAGACCCTATAGGGTCAAGAAATTGCACCTGCCGCCGGTGGCGCCACCCGAACCCGTCGCGCTCACCATTACCGATCTCGACCGCCAGGGCCAGGGGCTGGGTCGCCTGGATGGCGAAGTCATCGTCGTTGCAGGGGGTCTGCCCGGTGACAGCTTGTTGGTGCGCCTCGGCGCGCGGGCCAAGGGACTGCGTCAGGGACATTTGGAGCGCTTGCTCAGCCCCTCGCCGGGGCGGCGGCGGCCCCCCTGCATCCTTGCGGACCATTGCGGCGGTTGCAGCCTGCAGGCTTTCGCTGACGGACACCAGCAGCAGTGGAAACAGGCCAGCGTCGCCGCCGCCCTGCGCCGTTTGGGGGGGCTGACGCCACCGTTGCGGCCGCTGCTGGCGGCCCCTGCGGGGCTGGGCTACCGCAACCGGGCCGTGATTCCGCTGGAGCGGACCGCTGATGGCCACCTGCGGGCGGGCTATTACCGCCGCGGATCCCATCGCATTGTCAACCTCAACCATTGTCCGGTCCTCGATCCCCGTCTCGATCGTCTGATCGCACCGCTCAAAAGTGATCTGGAGGCCAGCGACTGGCCGATCGATCGCCATGGCGCAGGTGGCCTGCGGCATCTGGCCCTGCGCCTGGGGGTCAACACCGGTGAGGTGCTGTTGACCCTGATTTCAGCCGACGCCGACCTACCGGGCCTGGCGGCCTATGCCGAGGACTGGATGGGCAGATGGCCCGAGCTGGTGGGGGTGAGTCTCAACCTGCAGCCCCAGCCCACCAACTTACTCCTGGGTCCGGAAACCCGCAACATTGCCGGCCGCGGCTGGCTGGAAGAGCGTTTTGGTGGTCTTAGCTATCAAATTGGCGCCGATACTTTTTTCCAAGTCCATACCCAACAAGCCGAAAGGGTTCCACCCCTGCTCCATGAGGCCTTGGGGCCAGCCACGGGCCGACTTGTTGATGCTTACTGCGGCATCGGCACCTTCTCCCTGCCCATGGCCCAGGCAGGCTGGTACGTCCATGGAATTGAACAGCACACCGCTGCCGTCGCCCTGGCCCGGCGTAATGCCGTAGCCAATGGCTTGGCCGCCAGGGCCACTTTTGAGGAGGGTCTGGTGGGCGAGCGCCTGCCCGAACGCCTCATGGGTGCCCAAGCCCTGCTGCTGGATCCGCCCCGCAAGGGGCTTGATCGCCGGGACATCGGCGCGATCCTGGCCAATCCCCCTGCCCTGCTGGCCTATCTCAGCTGTGATGCGGCCACCCTGGCCCGGGATCTTGCCTGCCTGGCCGGAGCCGATGGGCCATATCACCTGGACTGGCTCCAACCGATCGACTTCTTCCCCAACACCAGCCATGTGGAGGTGCTGGCGGCCCTGCGACGCCGTTGACCAGGGCCGACCTGGAGGGTCTGCTGCCCTAGCTGCGCAACTTGGCATCGAAACGGGACTCGAGGCTGGCAACAACCTTCTGATGGGCCGCGTCCACCTCCCCATCCGTCAAGGTGCGGTCGGGGGCCCGGTAACGCAAGCGAAAGGCCTGACTGCAATATCCCGCTTCGACCTGGGCACCTTCGTAGCGGTCCAGAAGCTCGGCTTGCTCCAACAGGGGTTTACCCGCCTTGCGGATGGCGGCCAGCAACTCAGCAGCCGTCAGGGAACGGGACACCACCAAGGCCAAATCCCTTTCGCTGGGCGGGACGGTGGCAAAGGGAGTAAAACTCGGCTGCCAGCGGCGGGGGCGGATGGCGGCCGCCAGCAACGGCGCCAAGGGCAGCTCAAACAGATAGGTTCCATCGCCCAGGTCCAGCTCCCGGGCCCGGGCAGGATGCAACTGGCCGAACCAACCCAGCGGCCGGCCCTCAAAGACCAATTGGGCGCTGCGACCAGGGTGCAACAGGTCGGCAGGCGGCGCCCCGACAACGCCCTGCTCCAGCGCCGGTCGATCCTCAAGGGCCAGCCCCAGGCTCTGCAATCCTGCCTGGAGCAGACCACGGGCTTCGAAGTAACTGGGCGGTCTTGGTTGGCCACTGCTGCTCCAGAGCTCGCTGCGCCGTTCGCCGCAGACGATGCCTCCCAGCAACAACCGCTCCTCGATCGTGGCCGGATCGACTAGCGGCGGATCGACTAGCGGGGGATCGACAGTGGCCGGATCGGTTGCAACCGCCTCCTGACTTGGGGCAGCCAGATAGACCCGCCCGATCTCGAAGGCCCAGAAATCCGGGCGAAAGGCCTGACGGTTGCGGCGAGCCGCCTGCAGCAATTCCTCGTGGAGATTGTCGCGCAGGTGGCCGGTGTCCGCCAGCAAGGGATTGGCCAGGGAGATGCGGCCCTTTGCCGCCTTCACCAGCGAAAGGGTGCTGAGCTCCTGCAGGCCGGCGGCGCAGAGGGCCCGGCGTAGCCGACGCTCAGCCTGTTGCGTCGGATCAAGGCCTCCCGGCACCAGGGGATCGGGCAAATGCACGCCAAATTGGTCATAACCGACCAGGCGGGCCACCTCTTCAATCAGATCCACCTCGCGCTTGAGGTCCAGGGCCCGCTGGGCTGGCACCGTCACGGACCAACCGTCCTCACCAGCCTCCAGCTGGCACCCCAGGGCTTTGAGGGTCGCCTCGATGCGGCTGTCCTCCAGATCCTGGGGTTCACCTCCCACCAGCACGGGCCCCAGCAGGTTGTGCAGGGCATCGCGATTCAGCACCACCGCAGGGGTAGGGGCCTCGGGGCGACCGTGCCACCAGCGTCCCTCAACCCGGGCTCCCGCCAGCTCCTGCAGCAGGGCCACCGCCCGATCGGCCGCCGCCAAAGTGTTTTCGCGGGGCAGTCCCTTTTCAAAGCGACTGCTGGCCTCGCTGCGCAAGCCGACACTGCGGGATGAGCGTCGAACGGCCTCCGACGCAAAGACGGCTGCCTCCAACCAGATACTGGTGGTGCCCCCGTTCACCGCCTCAGCCGCGCCCCCCATGACCCCTGCCAAGGCAATGGCTTGGTCGGCATAAGTGACCACGAGGGCCTCAGGACCAAGGGGGCGGTTCTCCCCATCAAGAGTGACAAGACTTTCCCCCTCGCGACCCTGGCGCAAGCCCAGCTGGGCCGGATCCGCCAGCCCAGGGGCCAGCCGGGCCAAGGCCTCCCGGTCGAAAGCGTGGAGCGGCTGGCCGGTTTCGAGCATCACCAGATTGGTGATGTCCACCACGTTGTTGATCGGCCGCAGGCCGGCCCGCTGCAGCCGCCGTTGCAGCCAGGACGGCGAAGCTGCCACCTTTAAATCTGTGAGGCTGGTGACACTGAATAGGCCCCCGTCCTCCATGGCGGCGGCATTGGCGGCGCTGACGGCCAAGGCGCTGGCGGCCACCGCCGGGGCCCGGGGGGGCAGGGTTGTCCGCCCGCCACAAAGGGCAGCCACCTCACGGGCGATGCCCTGCATCGAGAGGCCGTCGGGCCGGTTGGCGGTGATCGCCAGTTCGAGCACTTGGTCGTCAAGGCCCAGGGCCGGACCCAATGACGACCCTATCGGCGGCGGGACCGGCAGCAGGTCCTCAAGGATGGCGATGCCTTCCGAGCTCTCGGCCAGGCCCAGCTCCTGGAGGGAGCAGATCATGCCAGAACTCGCCACTCCCCTCAGTTCGGCCGCCTTGATGGTCAGTCCGACCGCCGGCAGATGGGTGCCGACAGGCGCGACGGCGACGTGGATGCCGCTGCGAACGTTGGCGGCACCACAGACAATTTGCAGGGGTTGGTCGGCGCCGATCTGCACCTGGCAAACACTCAGTTTGTTGGCATCACCATGGGGCTCGCAGGTCTGGACAAATCCAACGACCACTCCGGCGATGGCGGCGGCTTGATCCTCGATCGCCTCAACTTCGAAGCCGGCGATCGAAAGACGTTCGGCCAGATTTTCAGGCTCCAGCGGGGCTCCATCGTTAGCGACTAACTCCCGGAGCCACTGGAGCGAAACTTTCATCCCTGGGTTCGGCAAATGCCAGCGATCCTAGGCAGGGTCTGCTCCCCCCTCCCTGGCAACGCACCAAAAGGAGGGACGCCAACAAGGTAATCTTTTCAGTTGTCATTCAGCTCGCAACCGCGGCGCAACGTCCTTCCCATGGCCAAAAACAAGGGCGTCCGGCTCGTAATCACTCTTGAGTGCACCGAATGCCGGTCCAACCCCGCCAAGCGTTCTCCTGGCGTGTCCCGTTACACGACCATGAAGAACCGACGCAACACAACCGAACGGCTTGAGCTCAAGAAGTTCTGCAAGCACTGCAACTCCTCCACGGTTCATAAGGAGATCAAGTAGGCCTCCGGCCTGGTTCTTCTCTTTTTGATTGCGGTGCTCCAACCCTTCTGACGTCCTGATCCGTTCCCAATGTCCAGCTCCTTTTTCAAGAAACGCCTCTCCCCAATCAAGCCCGGGGATCCGATCGATTACAAGGATGTCGATCTGCTCAAGAAGTTCATCACTGAGCGAGGCAAAATCCTGCCCCGTCGGCTCACAGGTCTCACCGCCAAGCAGCAACGTGACCTGACCAACGCCGTTAAACGGGCCCGGATCGTCGCCCTGCTTCCGTTTGTAAATCCAGAAGGCTGACTTGCCCCCATCCGCCAGCGACTCCCGTGGACCATCTCCCCAGGTCGGGGACCTGGTAGGGGTCGTTGGAGACAGCCCCCAACTGGCCATCGTCCAGGGGGTCCGGGGTGGCCGCCTGGATCTGAAAATCGGTTTTCAGGGCCGCAACAACCACCTTCCCCTGAGGCAGGTCTATCCCATCCAGCAGTTGGCCGGTCGCGATCCCGGCTCCCTGAGACTGGACCAATCCCCTTGGCATCTCAGTGCCGAAGCCCTGGCAGCGGCCCTGCCCCCCAGCCGGGATCTGGCCACGGCCTGGTTATTGATGGCCCAGCCGGACACGGCGGCCAGCGGCAAAAGCGATGCTGCTGATGGCGCCAAGCCCCACCCTGGGCTGGATTTGGGTGACTTCGTCGATCTGTTTGGCGATGCCGCCGACGCGACCCAGCGGGCCGCCGCCTGGCTTTGGCTTGAAGGCGACCAAACCCTTTTTCGCCTGCGTCATGGACGCATTGAGCCCCGCAGCCTCCAGGACCTGCGCCAGTTGCGGCGCGAACGTCACCTGCGTCAGCTGGGCGAAAATCAACGCCTGGCCTGGCAAAGCCGCCTGATGGCCCGCCAACCCCTGGCCAACGAAAGTCTTTCCGCCGCCCAGCAAGCCGATCTCGATCGCCTGCGTCAATGGGCCGCCGGCGAATGTTCCCAACCGCTTAGCGAAACCCTGCTGCGGGCGCTTCAGGCCTGCCGCTGCCGCGCCGAAAGTGGCGATATCCGCCACCTGCTGGTGGATTTGGGCCAGTGGCCCCGCCATCATCTACCGGCCCTGGAGGCCACCACCTGGCAACTGGGTTTCAGCCCCGAGTTGTTGGCCGAAGCCGATCGATTGGTGGCCGCCGCCGCCGGTCCCATGCCCAGCGACCTCGGCCGGCTGGACCTGACCCACCAGCGGCTGCTCACGATCGACGACGAAGACACCCAGGACATCGACGATGGTTTGGCGATCGAATGGCGCGAAGGCCATCCCCCCCGCCTCTGGGTTCACATCGCCGATCCCGGCCGCCTTGTCCAGGCCGGCAGTCCCCTCGACCTTGAAGCACGCCGGCGAGCTTCCAGCCTTTATCTGGCCCGGGGCTCCCTGCCGATGTTCCCCCCCCAACTGGCCCACGGACCCATGGGTCTGCGCCAGGACCACGGGCCCAAGGACCAAGTGCCCAAGGACCAAGTGCCCGCAAGCCAACGCAGTGCCGCCTGGAGCCTCTGGGTCGATTTGGATCAAACCGGGGCCGTGGTCGCCGAAGGACTCGAGCGCTCCTGGGTGAAAACAGCCTTGCGGCTTTCCTACGGGGATGCCGATGAACTCATCGATCTGGCGCCGCCCCAGGAGCGGGACCTGCTCTGCATGAAGACCTTGTTGGAGCGCCGACGCCACTGGCGCGAACAAAGGGGCGCCCTCAATCTGGAAGATCCCGAGGGTCGCATCCGCTGCCGCGGCGACGAAGCCCTCCTGGAGATCAGCGAGCCTTCGCCCTCGCGACAGATGGTGGCCGAGGCCATGATCCTGGCGGGTGCGCTGATGGCCGAACGGGGCCA
>JBKDVK010000051.1:0-5676 GCA_046338875.1 Cyanobacteriota bacterium
AGCAATGGACCCAGCGATGAAATCGGTCGGATCCAGCAGGCTGATGCGATGGCCCGCCCCCACCAAAGCCCGGCAGAGTCCGGCGATCAGCCGCTGGTAGATGGGGGTTGGACTCTGCTCAAGAACGAGGTGCATGGCAGCGACCCGCCAGGGAACCTATGCTGAAAAAAACTTGCTCTTTTTCGGGAATGCCCCTGTGGCTTGACCTGCTGTTTCTCGGTCTGGCTGTTTTGTTGTGGACCAAGGGAGGGCGCCAGCTAGACGATGTGGTGATGATGCTGATGCGCATTCTGGCGGCGGCTTTCGCCCTGGTGGTGTTGCTTGGCGGCCGACTACTGCTGCTGGAGATCGCTTTGTTGCTCTTGGTGCTCTGGCTGCCCAGTGTGCGCGCTCTGGAAAGCGGTTCTCGCCTCTACTAACTCCTTTCAATGGCGCCCCTTATCGGCGGCACCTGATCAGTGGGGCAACCTGACATCCCTCGGCAGGGACTCAGCAATCTCTCCTGCGGCGGTCAGGGCAGGATAAGGCCGTCCTTGTTGATCACACCAACGGGCAACCTGGGGATAGGACCAGGCGAAAAGCTGGCGGCCATAGTGATCGGCACTAAGTCCCTCTCCGTGCTCAGGCACCACGCCAGCAGTTTGGCGCTGGCGCAAGGCCTCGAATAAAAGAATCGCCGCCGCCACGGAAACATTCAGGGATTGCACCATACCCCGCATCGGAATAAACAGGGATTGATCAACAAGGGATGCGGCTGTCTCACTGAGTCCCCACTTCTCAGCACCAAGCACAAAAGCCGTGGGACCGGTAAAATCACAATCTCGATAATCAATTGCGCAGCGGCCCAGGTGGGTGCCATACAAACGGAAGCCGCGTTGCTTGAGTTCGGCCATGGCCGCTTCAGTATTGGCATGCAGCTTGAGAGGCACCCATTTCTGACTTCCCTGGGCCGTGCTGTTGAACGTGGGCAGACGGCCGGCGCGGCAGACCGCATGGGCCTCCAACGCCCCCACCGCATCGCAACTACGCAGAATCGCCGAAAGATTGTGCGGTTTCTCCACCTGCTCTAAAAAAACGGTGAGGTCCGCCATGCGGTGATCAAGGACCGACTGAAGACGTTCGAAACGGCGTGAAAGCAGGGGCATGGTTAAAAGCCGCCAGACGGCTCCTACAGGATGGTGCTGCGTCCCATGATGGAGCCGATGAAGGAAACCAGCTTCGACCAAAGGGTCTACGAACAAGTCGCCCGCATCCCCTTCGGCCAACTGGCCACCTACGGCCAGATCGCGGAACTCATGGGCGAATGGGGATGCGCCAGGCAAGTGGGTTGGGCCCTCAGGCGGCTGCCCCTGCCTTCGCCCCTGCCCTGGCACCGGGTGGTCAACGCCCAGGGTCGCCTCGCCATGACCCTGTCGCGCCAAGGCAGCGATTGGATACAGAGAGATCTGCTGCTGGCCGAGGGCATTGCGGTGGACCTCCAGGGCCGACTCCCCCTCCATAGTCATCGCTGGCGCAGCGAAAGCCAAAGCGAGCAGCAACCGTGAAAGCCCCCCAACATCCCATCACTACGGAAACCGACGGTCTCGCTCCCCGACGCCTGGCCTGGAAGGTGCTGGAGGCGGTAGCTGCGGGGGCTTTTGCGGACAACGCCCTGGAACGGGAACTGGCGAAAACCAACCTGGCCCCCCTCGATCGGGGACTGGCCACCGAACTGGCCTACGGGGCCATCCGCCAGCGGTTTCTGCTAGATGCCTGGATCGATGCCCACGGCCGGCTCAAGGCCAACCGCCAGCCACCCCGTCTGCGCTGGTTGTTGCACGTCGGGCTCTACCAACTGCTGTTCAGCAGCCGGGTGCCCGCCTCCGCCGCCGTCAACACCAGCGTTCAGCTTGCCAAAGAAGCGGGCTTTGCCCAGCTGGCTCCAGTTGTCAATGGGCTGCTGCGGGCCGTGGCCCGGGCCCACAACCCCCATGGGGCCGAGGCCGATACCCCACGGCCCCTCCACCCTTGGCAGGGACTGGCCTTACCCGACGCGGCGGCCGCCAGCCTGGCCCTGCGTCACTCCCTACCCCCCTGGCTGGCGACCCAACTCCTGCAATGGTGTCGCCCGGAAGAGGCCGAAGCCTTTGGACACTCCAGCAACACACCCCCGGCCCTCGATCTGCGGATCAACCGACGGCGAAGCAGCCGGGCGGAGGTTCTGGCGGCCTTTGGGGCGGCAGGACTGACGGCCAGGGCCTTGGACGACCAGGAATGGGGCCTGTGCTTGGCAGCCGCCAGCGGCGATCTGCGGGGGCTGCCCGGGTTCAAGGAAGGTCACTGGTGCGTTCAGGACCGCACTGCCCAGGCCATCGCCCCCCTGCTGGCGCCACTGCCGGGCCAGCGGGTTCTCGATGCCTGCGCCGCCCCTGGAGGCAAGTCCACCCAGTTGGCGGAGTTGATGGATGATCAGGGCGAAATCTGGGCGGTGGATCGCTCCGAGGCTCGGCTCAAAAAGGTGGTTGCCAACGCCGAGCGTCTAGGCATGGTCAGCCTGCAAGTGCTGGCGGCCGACGCCGCCGACCTGCTGGAGATACGGCCCCAATGGCGCGGTTACTTTGATCGAATTCTGGTGGATGCCCCTTGCTCGGGGCTGGGAACCCTGGCCCGCCATGCCGATGCCCGCTGGCGAATCCAGCCCGACACCATTGCCGAACTGGCCAGTCAGCAACAGCGGCTGCTCGAACGCCTGGCGCCCTTGCTGCAGCCCACTGGGCGCCTGGTCTATGCCACCTGCACCGTGAATCCCCAGGAGAATGGCGATGTCGTAGCAGCTTTTCTGGCTTGCCAGCCAAACTGGCAGCTGATTCACCAACAGCAATGGTGGCCGTCAGTCCAGGCTGGCGATGGCTTCTACGCCGCCGTCCTGGAACCCCGGCATCCCGACCAACTTGGGCAAGGGTTGGGGCCTACCTAGGGCAGGGGGGGCGGCGGACTCACCGGCGGCGGCGGTGACGGGGGGCCTTGGGCCGCAGTCGGCGCGGGGACAACTACTGGGGCCGGCGCTGGAACGGGGGCTGGGGCGGGTTCTGGTGGTTCGGCGCGCCGTTCCTCCCGGGCGGGAGGTTGCCAGCGGCGTTGTTCTGGAGCCGGAGGCTGCCAGGGGCGTTCTTCCCGGGCGGGAGGCTGCCAGCGGGGTGTTTCTTGGACCGGCGGCTCGCTTTGGCGGGCAGCACCGGCCTCAGGAGGGACAGGATCAACGGGCTCCGGTGTCCAGCGACGGCGTGGGGCCTCTTCGGCCGGATTGGGCTCGGCTGCGGGGGGCGTCCAACTAGACGGGGGCTCCCAGCGATCGGGGGCTGTCGGGGCGGGTTGGCTGGTGTTCTCCTTGCTTTTGCCCTTGTCCCGCAGCTTGGGGGGGACATAGGGGATGAATTCTCCGGTGAGCTCTGGCTTGGGGGGAAATTCGCGAACAGGAATGTCTTTGACGATCCTGGACATGAAGGCGTTCCAGGCATAGGCGGCCTGCACGCTGCTGCTGCTGGTCTTCCAGTTTTCGTCGTAACCAAACCAAACCGCCGTCGTCAGCTGGGGAATCGAACCGATGAACCACAGGTCACGGCCCCCCTCGGCGGTGCCGGTCTTGCCGGCCACCGGCCGATCGGCCAGACCCGCAGGTCGGCCAGTACCAGCCCTAACCACGCTTTGCAACATGTACGTCATGGCGTCGGCCACATCGCTGCTGACAGCGCGACGGGGGGGCTTGGCCTTCTGGCGTCGACTCCAGATCAAGGTGCCATCGGGGCCATAAATCAGATCGAATGGCGTAGGTGCCACATACAGCCCACGGTTATTAATCGCCGCGTAGGCGGCCGTCATTTCAAGCACATATTTTTCATTGGCCCCCAGCACCATGGAGGGGTATTCGCCTATTTCGCCGGTGATCCCAAGCTGGCGGGCCACGCCGATTACCCGGGGATAACCCACCTTTTCGGCCGTAGCTACCGCGGCGGGATTGATGGAGTCGGTAAAAGCCTTCAGCAGCGTGACGCGGCCGCCGCTACCGGGGATGCAGAAGCGTCTGGGTGGCCAACCATCCTGGTAGCAGCGCTCACGATTGGCAACGGTGTCTTCTGGCCGCATGCCGTATTGCAGGGCGGCTGTATAGGCAAAAAGTTTGAAGGTGGAACCGGGCGAACGCAGGGCCTGAATGGCCCGGTTGAACTGACTGCGCTCCCAATCGGTGCCGCCCACCATGGCCCGCACCAAGCCGGTTCCAGGCTCCATGGCCACCAGGGCCCCTTCCATGCCGCCTGAGGCGTAAGTATTGACAGCCTCCTGGGCGCGGGCCTGCCATTCAGGCTTAAGGCCGGTGTGAATCGTGAGGCCGCCCACCTCAAGTTGTTCCTTGGTTAGGACCTTGGGCAGCTCCTGCTCCAACCAGCTAGTAAACCAGGGGGCGGGGTTGACGAAATACTTGGGTTCTGCAGGCTTAAGACCAATGGGCGCGGCTTGAGCCGTTTCAAGCTGGCGGTCGTCGATATAGCCCATCTCGCGCATCCTCCTCAGCACCGTGGCGCGGCGCGCTAGTGCCAACTTGGGGTTCACGAGGGGAGAGTAAACCGATGGCGCCGGAGGCAAGCCGGCAATCAGGGCAGCCTCAGGCAGGGTGAGTTGATCTGGTTTTTTAGAGAAATAAACCCAGGAGGCATCGGAAACGCCATAGGCACTCGAACCCAAATAGACATAATTGAGATATTGCTCAAGGATCTGCTTCTTGGTGAGCTGACGTTCAATCTTGCCTGCTAGGGCCGCCTCCTTCAGCTTGCGCCAGAGGGTGCGATCTTGGCTGAGAAAGACCGTGCGGGCAAGCTGTTGGGTGATGGTGCTGGCGCCCTCCTCCACCGAGCCCTGGCTGAGGTTGCGCAGCAACGCCCGCAGGATGCCAACGTTGTCGACGCCATCGTGCTGATAGAAGCGCCGATCCTCAGCTGCCACGAAAGCCTTTTGCAGCAACAGGGGCATCTGGCCGCTGGGCAGCTTCTCCCGAGTAGCTGGACCCTGCTTGAAAACCACTTCGCCATCGGCCGACAGGATGGTGAGGGTGCCCGGTCGCGAAAAGGCGCCAATGCCGCGGGCATCGGGTAGCAGGGAATCAAGGCCGGCGATCAAAAGGTTTTGGCCGAAGGCCGCGGCCACGCCCAAACCACCGGACAGCAGGGCCGACCTCCAGAGAGTTGCACGGCGAGCACTGGGCTGAGCAACGGGAGCCAGGCGGCCTGATTTTTCACGGCGGCGCAAGGCGGGGCCCCAGCGGGGATCCGGAAGTCGTTGATCGGGATCCAGGCGAGTCAAAGGGCCAGATTCCCCACAATCAAGCTGCTATGTCCAATGGCCAGGGCAGTAACCAGCATGCCAAGCACCAAAAAAGGCTGAGCGCTGGCCTGATATTTGACATCAAAGGCCACGGGATCCCGCAATAGCCAAATATCTTGAAAGGTAATCTGTGGAATAATCAGCAGCACCAGAATCACGGCGGCCAAATTCTGACCGATCGCGATCAATACTGCAACCATGGCCAACTGGAACAGGTCGATCATCGCGGCGCTGATCCAACTGGCCCGCTTGATGCCAAAGGCCACAGGCAAGGACTGCAGCCCAAGGGCTTTGTCCCCTTCCACACTCTTGAAGTCGTTG
>JBKDVK010000052.1:0-4555 GCA_046338875.1 Cyanobacteriota bacterium
ACAGGAGGATGTTCCCATGAATGCAGAAGAACTTGAGAAATTCAAGCAGTTGCTTGCTGCTTACGACCAGGCTCTACGCCTCCAGAGAATGCGAGAGAGAACGATCGAAACCTATCGTCAGTACTTATGGAAAGCAGCCAAACATTTCAACCGATGCCCAGACAATCTGAGTGCGGATGAGCTGAAGAGCTATTTTGCCTGGATGTTGAGTCGCTATGCGCCAAACACAGTCAATGTGCAAGTTGCCAGCCTAGTCTTTCTCTATCGCCACGTCCTGAATAGAGAGGTTAAATGGGGCACAATCATCAGGCAGAGAAGCCCAAAGTCACTTCCTGACATCCCCACTAGAGAAGAAGTTCACCACATAATCAACTCTGTCAGAAAACTACGCTTCCGCATCTTCCTGCTTGTTGTTTATAGCCTGGGCTTGAGGACCACTGAAGGACTCAAGCTCGAGGTTAATGATGTCGATGCAAGCCAACACAGGGTTCATATTCGTAACAGCAAAGGCGGCAAAGATCGCTACGTCGTTTTGCCCGAACTGACACTCCAAGCGTTGCGTCGATTCTGGAAGACTCATCGACATCCCAGACTGTTGTTTCCAAGCCCCGTCTTTGATGCTGAATGCAACAGGCACCCTGGGGGCAGCATGGATGCAAGCTCTGTCCAGGCGGCATTCCGAGCCACCCTGCGGGAAAGCCGCATTCAAAAGCGACTAACGATTCGATCGTTGCGTCATGCCTACGCGACCCATCTTCTAGAACTGGGAATGGATATGAGGCTGATTCAGGATTTAATGGGTCATGAGGACAGTAAAACCACAGCCCGATATGCCCATATCACCAAGACCTGCCGTGATCACACTGCTGACCGCCTGCAGGTGTTGTTGGAAGGATTTGTTCTGCGCTGGGAGGATCAGCCATGATTCTCCTTTCACAAGTCATTGATCATTACCAGCAGGACCTGGAAAAGACCCATGGCCATGAGATGCTGCCCAGCCACCATCAGGCCCTGCGTGCGATGAGGCGTTGCCGGCGTGAAGGCAGTGATCACATGGTGCTCGAATGCCAACCCTGTGCAACCACAATCCGAGTTCCTCATTCTTGTGGTCATCGGAGTTGCCCTCACTGCCAACATCATGACAGCCAACAATGGATTCAGCGGCAGACTGCCAAACTGTTGCCGGCCTCCTATTTCATGATTACATTTACAGTTCCAGCGCAATTAAGGAGCTCATTTTGGCAGCATCAGAAACAGATGTACGATTTACTGATCAAAGCGAGTTGGCAAACCATCGATAGCTTTGCTCGCCGTGACCCACAGCTCAAGGGAAGGATCGGTGCTCATGCCGTCCTGCATACCCATAATCGTAAACTTGAATATCATCCTCATCTGCACATGATTGTACCCGCCGGGGCAGTCGATGAAAAGAGAGGCCAGTGGCGTTGTAAGACAGAACATTATCTATTCCCTGTAGCAAACCTGGCCAAGGTTTTTCGTGCCAAGATGTTTGACGGTATCAAGGCACTTGGCTTGAAAGTCAAGGAGACTCTGCCTGATGACTGGGTGGTGCATTGCAAGCAGGTGGGGCGTGGTGAGCAAGCCTTGATCTACCTCGGCCGCTACCTTTATCGTGGCGTGATCTCGGAAAAGAATATCCTTAGCGATAGCCATGGAATCATCACCTTTCGCATCAAAGATAACGAGGGGCAGGAGGTGATCCAAAGTCTCTCCGGTGCAGAGTTCCTCTGGCGCTTGCTGCTCCATGTGTTGCCAAAACGATTCAGACGGGTCCGAGACTTTGGCCTGTTGCATGGCAATGCCAAACGGATCATCCAGCTCATTCAACTTGTGCTCAGCGTCAGACTGCCCTGGCCTCCGCCGCCAAGGGAACCAACGCCAATGCTTTGCCCCCGCTGCGGAGGAATCCTGCAGTTGTTGAGGGTTAGGCAGCGCGGGGAGATCCCGATCCTCTGCTAAGTGACATAGGGCTGAAACTCATAGATCACTACCTTTTGCCGCACCACTTGCACAGGCAGATCTGAGGAATCTCGCCTAAAGGGCTTGTGTTGTGCCTAAAATAGCTGCATGATGTTTTTAGACACCTATGCTGCGCGGCATCAGGTATTTCTACCTACATGAAAGACTAAGATGGCATTAAAAGAGCCTCGATCTTTCTCCTGTCTTGAAAGGCCCCAGTGGTGTGGGGCTTGTCCAACACCGGATAGATTGTGGCTGCGCACGATCTATCCATGCCGTAAAGTGCATTTTAGTTCGCGAGAAAGCCACTCAAGCTTCAAATTACCTTGACAAAGCCCAATGCTTATGCTGTAGTTAGTAATGGGTTCCGGAAAAGCGCACACAAGTATTCGAACTCATAACATGCTTCTGACCAACCCATATACAGTAGCACTAGGCATACCCTTAATATTGATTTGTTGTGGAGCATTGGCCAAGAAATTAGTTCGAGGAGGCGGATGGAAAAGGACAGATTTCTACCTCGGCGTCGAACTTGCACTATCAGCACTTGGATCTGCAATGGTTTATTTATATGATCTACAGAAAGCCGGGTCAAGCGGTAGCCTGGCAAACAGTTTGATTACCTCGAAAATGGTTGCGACTTCTTCCTTTCTTGCAATATCATTCTTTTTGCTACTATGGATCCTATCAACCCATCAAGACTGGGAAGGGAGGAATCAAAATCCTCGTGGACAGTTTTTATTGCTCGGGATCGGAGTAAACGCTGTAGGAGTCTTGCTATATGCATCATTTGTTATGTTGGTAAAGGGAGTTTAAAATGAAAGATTTTAATTCGAAACGAATGTCTTTGTTTAAAGAGCTGTACATGCTCTCTCTTATTTCTGCCTTTATGTCGGCATCCTTATTATTTTTCAGAGTCGGAAGCAAGGAAAATACAAAAATTGTTTTTATTTCATTGCTCTCATCAGCATATGCAGGAATCACTTCTATTTTGTTCTCTAGCATTCAGCGCAAGAAACGTGGTCGCAGGAAGATATTCATAATATATTCAGGTGGTGATTTCTCACAAGCGAAGAAAATATCCGAAGCCCTTAAGACACTGGGCTTCTCGACATGGCTTGATGGTGAACAGATTATGCCAGGCATGAGATGGCAGGCTGCAATTGAAAGAGCTTTGGAAGACTCTTCCTCTGCATTAATCTTAAACTCTTCTAATCTTGACCTAAATGATGAAAGAGTAGCCAGAGAAATCAGCGTGGCCATGAGTAAAATGAGAAGCAAGGATGCACTGTTTAGCCCGGTAATTCCATTGACTCTTGACGAGTCTCCTGTTCCAGAATTCCTCAAGGATGTTTGCGACGCAAAGATTAATTCTGAAGAAGATATTCAAAGCTTGGCTCGTAGTCTAAAGCGAGTATTGCAGGGCACGTAGTTTCAACGTTGAGGTGCAATGGTGGTCAAGACGCATAGTACATCTCAGATGGGGTCTTGAAGCCATGTCGCTTCCTCGGCCGAGTATTGAGATCCGCTGCGATCTCATTACAACGTTCTTGGGTCAATAGCTTCATGCATGCTCCTTTTGGGATGTACTGCCTGATCAATCCATTTAGGTTCTCATTTGATCCTCGTTCCCATGAATGGTATGGGGTCGCAAAATAGCATCTAATCGAAAAACTGGACTCAAGCCGCTTGTAATCATGGAACTCAGTACCGTTGTCAAAGGTTATCGTTCTAAACATCTTTCTATGCTCAGAAATTGCTTGGATGGCTGCAGTATTGACTTCGAGGGTTGTGCGTGCCTTCAGCTTCTTGATGATCGCGAATCCTGAACGCCGCTCAACCAAGGTCAAAATGCTGAAACGCTTGTCGACACCGATGACAGTGTCACCCTCCCAGTGCCCTGGCTCTTGGCGCAGCTCAACCTCTGCAGGACGCTCAGAGATATGCCGCTTGCCCCTCAACACTCCCCTGGAATCCTTGCTGTTGTAACGCTTCCGTCGTTTTTTTTGGCATGATCCGCATGTGCCTATACAGATTGCAACCAGCCTTTTTATCTTTAAGAATGTACCGGTAGATCGTTTCGTGGCTGATGCTGCAGATGCCCTGCTCCTTTAGTTTGTAGCTGACCTGCTCTGGGCTCCACTTACGTTTCAGTAGAGCCTCGACCTGATGCCACTGGCTGGAGCTAAACCATGACCTACGACGCTGGCTCGATCTGCGTGCAGTCGCATAACTTTGCGCTTTCTTAGCTCTGTACCATCCATCATGACGAGTGACATTGCGCCTGATTTCGCGGCTAATAGTGCTTGGCGAACGTGACAACTCTTTGGCAATTGCCGCCTGGGAGTAATAAAGGCGCCTCATCGCAGTAATCTGATGTCGCTCATCTGCTGTCAGATGTTGATACCTATTCATCAGACCATCCCTTTGTTGAATACGAGTCTGACACTTTCAGGCCTTCAAGGGGTGTGCTCGATGGGCTGCCTGTTGCACTTACTTTGTGAATCCGCGCCGTATAACATCAAGATTCAGCGGACGGGGTCAGGTTGTCACTGCTAAATCGCAGGGGCCACTT
>JBKDVK010000053.1:0-25939 GCA_046338875.1 Cyanobacteriota bacterium
CGCCGTTGGCGCAGGGAATCAGCCAGGGACAAGGCCAACAGCACCACTCCGATGAAGCCTGTGACCCACTCGGGCAGGTGCACCCCTTGATTTCCAAGCCAGATTCCCGCCAGCATCAATAGACCGAGGGCACCGATGGCGTAATGGGCACCGTGCTCTAAATACACCAGTTGGTCGAGGGCCTTTTCCCGGCTCAGCATCAAGGTGAGCGAACGGATGAAAAGGGCACCCAGACCCAGGCCCACCATGATCAAGGCCAGGTTGCTGGTGATCGCAAAGGCGCCGATGGTGCCATCAAGGCTGAAGGAGGCATCAAGCAGCTCGAGGTAGATCAGGCTCATCAATCCCCCCCCGGCCGCCAGGCGGGCACCGGCCTGTTCCTCATCACCAAAAGCCTCGGCCAGGGAAGTGCTGAGTAACTGCAGCACCAGGCCAATCACTCCGGCGATCATGACTTCACCCCGCAGGGTCGCCGGCAGGCTCGCCACCAGCAGCAGCAGCACAATCAGAGCGAGGGCAATTTCCAGGGCCTCAATGCGACCGGCGGCGCTGAGGCGCCGCTCCAGGGGGCCAAACCAATGCAAGGTCTTGGCCTCATTCAGGAAATAGCGCAAAAAGACCATCAGCAAAAACATGCCGCCGAAGGCCAGGATGCGCGGCTCGGCCAGTTCCAGCAGTTCGCGGTAGCGGTCAGGGTGGTGGATGGCGGCATCAAAGGCCTGGCCCAGGCCAACGCCGCCCGCCACAGCCACCATCAGCAGGGGACCGAGCAACCGCACACCAAAAACGGGAATGACCAGACCCCAGGTGAGGAAAAAGCGCTGCTGGGCCGGAGTCAACTTGTCCAGTACACGGGCATTGACCACCGCGTTGTCAAAGGAAAGGGAGATTTCCAGCACCAGCAACACCAGGGTGACCCAAGCGGCGCTGGCACCCAGCCAGCCCATCACGATCGCCAGACCTGCGGCACAGCAGATGAGGGGGAAGATGAGGTAGCGCAAATAGCGCTGGGGCATCAGTTCAGACCGAAAGCGACGATCGCATCATCCTGCGCGGCCTATCGGCGCCAATCAGCCTCATGATTCAGGTGATGGCGAGTCGCTGTCGAGCTGGCGTTGTTCGAAGCGACTCAGCAGCCTGGGCAGCAGCACGATCAGGGTCACCAGCACCAGGGCGCCCAGTCCAAATTCGACGACCCCCTTGACCATCCGTTCGACCGGAATCCAGCGGCCCCCAAGCCAGGCCAGGCTGACCATGGTGGTGGCCCAGAGGGTTGCCCCGACAACGTTGCAGAGCAGAAACTTGGGATAGGGCATGCCGACGGCTCCTGCCATCGGGCCGGCCACCACCCGCAGTACGGCAACGAAGCGCCCAAGCAGCACGGATTTGCCGGCATGGCGTAGGAACTGGTCGCGCAGTTTCTCCAGCTGGGCAGGGGATTGGCCGAGCCAGCGGCCCACCTTCAAGATCAAACCCCAGCCCAAGCGCCTGCCCACCCAATAGCCGATGTTGTCGCCCAACACCGCCCCTCCAGCGGCCGCCCCCATCACCCCCAATAGATTCAATTGGCCACTGCCGGCCGCATAACCGCCGAGCAGGGTCACCGTTTCCCCCGGCAAGGGCAGGCCAGCGTTTTCCAGCAACATGGCTGCGAAAATCACCACGTATCCCCAGCGCCCAATCACTTCTTGGAGGGTGGCCATGTCAAAGCCGCCATCAAGAAAAGCAAGGGGGAGGTTCATG
The DNA here is from genome assembly GCA_046338875.1 of Cyanobacteriota bacterium. Taxonomy (GTDB): domain Bacteria; phylum Cyanobacteriota; class Cyanobacteriia; order PCC-6307; family Cyanobiaceae; genus Cyanobium. The sequence continues at coordinate 1,744 of JBKDVK010000053.1, forward strand.
GAGAGGCCACGGGCCCACGAACCCTATCGCCAGTTCAGCGCGCTCCCAGGCGTGAAACCGCCCTGGCTGCAATCACCGCATAACTCCATTAATGTTTTTGTATGGTCGTTCGCCCCGTACTGCAACTCGGCGATCCCCGCTTGCGTCAGCCCAGCGCAGCTGTGGCTTCTGAAGTTCTGGGCACTGCCCAACTCGCTGCCCTGATCGACGACCTGCGGGACACGATGGCTGCCCGTGCTGGCGCCGGCCTAGCGGCCCCCCAGATCGCCGTGCCCCTGCGGGTGGTGATTTATGGCATTACCCGCAACCCCCGCTATCCAGACGCACCCCCCATTCCCGAGACCGTACTGATCAACCCGCAATGGTCCCCGCTTGGCAGCGACCAAACCGAGGCAGTGGAAGGCTGTCTGAGTGTGCCTGGGATGCGGCTGCCGGTGCTGCGGGCCTCCAGGCTGCACCTGGTAGCCCTCTCAGCTTGCGGCCAACGGATCGACAGGCAGGTGGAGGGGTTTGAAGCGCGGATCGTTCAACACGAGTGCGACCACCTCAATGGCGTGCTGCTTCCAGATCGGGTGGCATCCACTTGAACGCCACTTGAACGCCCCAGTCGCACTGAATGAACCGGCGCCGCGCTTACTTTGGCCGCCAAACCCCCTACACGCCGGGTCATGGCCGATTTCCCCCACCCACAAACCACCAGGCCCCGCTGGTGGGTGCGGGGCGACCTCGATGGCTTCCTCGGACTCGGACTTGACAACCTGATCCAGCTGCTGCTGATCGTCTCGTTGGGTCGGGCGGTCCTGGGCTATCCAGACAGCTTGATCTTTGGTGTGATCTTGCCGGCTACGGGGGTGTCCATGCTGGCCGGCAACCTGGCCTATGCCCTCCAGGCCCGGCGCCTGGCCCTTCAGGACGGCAACAGCGACCGCACTGCCCTGCCCTTTGGCATCAACACGGTCAGCCTGTTTGCCTTCGTGTTTCTAGTGATGCTGCCTGTCAAGTTGGCGGCCTTGGGCCAGGGTTTGACGGAAGCCGAGGCGGTGCGCCTCTCCTGGCAGGCCGGCCTGATGGCTTGCTTGGCCTCGGGCCTGATTGAGGCGCTGGGATCGTTTGTGGTGGGCCCCCTGCGCCGTTGGTTGCCCCGCGCCGCCCTGCTCTCCACCCTGGCGGGCATTGCCTTGGGGTACATCAGTCTCGGCTTTCTGTTGCGCACCTATGCGGTGCCGGTGGTGGGGCTGGCAGTGCTGGCGGTGGTGCTGTTGGCCTACTACGGCGACGTGCGGTTACCACTGCCAGGGGGCTTGTTGGCGGTGCTGGTGGGGGTGGGCCTGGCTGGCGCCACTGGCCTCATCCAGATTGACGCACCCACCTGGCAGGCGAACCAGGCGGCCGTCGGCTTGCACTTGCCCCAGCTCCGGCTTGCCGACCTATGGGCTGCTCGCAACCAGCTGCTGCCCTGGATTGGGGTCACGCTGCCCATGGGACTGTTTACGGTGCTCGGTTCCCTGCAGAACCTGGAGAGCGCCGATGCGGCCGGCGACCGCTACCCCGTGCGCAGTTCGCTGCTGATCAACGGCCTGGCGACGATCGCCGTGGCCTGCCTGGGGTCGTGCTTCCCGACCACCCTCTACATCGGCCACCCGGGCTGGAAGGCGATGGGGGCACGCCTGGGCTACGCCTGGCTCAATGGGGTGGTGATGGGATTGCTCTGCCTCCTGGGACTGATGGGTCTGGTGGGCCAAGTGGTGCCGATTGAGGCGGGCATGGCGATCGTGCTTTATATCGGCTTGGTGATGACTGCCCAGGCCTTCCAGGCCACTCCCAGCCACCATGCACCGGCGGTGGTGCTGGGTCTGCTGCCCGGCCTGGCCAGTTGGGGTTCGATGCTGCTGAAGTCGGGGTTGCGGGCCGGGGGGGCCGGCACAACCGGTCAACCCTTTAGTCCGGCCCTGCTCGATCCGCTACGGGCGGCCGATGTCTGGGCAGCGGGGGCCTTCGCATTAGAGCAAGGTCAGATCGTGGCCGCCATGCTGCTGGCGGCCATGTTGGTTTATGTAATCGAGCAGCGCTTCCTGGCGGCGGCCCTCTGCGCCCTGGTCGCCGCAGCCGGCTCCTGGGTCGGGCTGCTGCATGCCTGGCGTTTCACCCCGGGCGACACGGTCCTGGATCCGGGCTGGGGGCACGGATCTTCGTGGGCCCTGGGGTACCTGGCGATGGCGCTGGTTTTCAGCCTGGGTTGGTTGTCCCGTCGAGGACATCCTGGTCGATCATGACCCCCGGCTCATGGCGTACCACCGCTGCAGCCGAGCAGCGGCAGTAAGCGTTCGAGGGCGACAGCACGACTGGCCTTGAGCAACACCACATCCCCGGGGCGGAGCCAGGCCCCCAGGGCGCTGGCCGCAGCTTCCGGCTCGGCCACCCTTGCCAGGCGCGGTAAGCCCGCAGCGGCGGCTTGCATTGCTTCACCCTCGGCACCGTCATCGACGATCACCAGACCATCCAGCTGCAACTGCTGGGCCCGTTCGGCCACCTGCCGGTGCAAGGCCAGGCTGTGCTCCCCCAACTCCAGCATCGTGCCGAGCACGGCGTAGCGCCGGCCGCCTGCTGCCAGGGGCTGGTGGGCCAACAGCTCCAACGCCGCCAGCATCGATTCTGGAGAGGCGTTGTAGGTCTCATCCAGCACCTCGATTCCTGCCACCTGCAGCCTGCGGCTGCGTCCCCCCGGCACCGCCACGGCCCAGGGCGCATCCCCGTGCTCTGCCAAAGGCACGCCCAACTCCTGGGCCACCGCCAGGGCCAAAAGAAAGTTGCGGGCATTGTGGCGACCTTCCAGGGGCAAGGGCAGCAAGGGACCCTGGTCGAGCCGCAATTGCTGGCCCTCCTCCAGGCTCCCCACCAAGTCGGCTGCCGGCAGGGCGGCATCGAAACCGCTGGCCTCATCGGTCAAAGCTACCCGTCGCACCCGGCCCTGCCAGCCACGGGCCAGGGCCGCTTCCAGCAAGGGATCCCCAGCCGGGATCACCACCAGTCCCCGAGGCGCCAACGCAGCTGTGATTTCCGTCTTGGCCTGGGCAATCGCCTCGCGGCTGCCGAGTCGGCCGATATGGGCCGTACCGATGTTGGTGATCACGGCCACATCGGGCTCGGCGCAGAGGCTTAAGCGCTCGATCTCGCCCAGCCCCCGCATCCCCATCTCCACCACGTAGGCCGCCGTGGTGGCGTCCCCCTTGAGCAGGGTCAACGGCACGCCCACATCGTTGTTTTCGTTGCCGCTGCTTGACACCACGGGCCCCAGGGGAGCCAGCACAGCTCTGATCAATTCACGGGTTGTGGTCTTCCCCGCCGATCCGGTCACCGCCACCACCGGCGCGCCCAGGTGACGACGCCAAAGCCGGCCCAGCTGCTGGTATGCCAGCTGGGTGTCCGCCACGGCCCAAAGCGGCTTGCCCAACTCCCCTGCCCTGGCCACCATTTCTGGCGTGATCCGCCCCTGCTCGGCCACCGCAGACCCTGCAGTCTCCAGGGCTGTCATCAAAAAACTGTGGCCGTCAAAACGGTCACCTACCAGGGGTACAAACAGCGCCCCAGTGAGGTCGCTTCGGCTGTCGGTACAGACGCGCTCGATCGCGTTGCCGGTCTCGACCCTGGCCAGGGGCGGACCCCACAGCGCATTCAGCTGGGAGAGAGGCAGGGACATCAGGCCTCCGGAGGGGTGGCAGGGAATTCGAGCAGGATCATGCCCGAACCCACCAGGGCCCGCCGCGCCAGCAGGTGACCGCGTCGATCGAGGAGGCGCAAATCCTCGTAGCCCAGGGACTCGGCGCGCCGCTGCCATTGCCCTGCCAAAGCAAGCCGCTGGGGCTCGGGCAGGGTCCCGAAGCGGTCGATCAGCAGCAAATCCAGGCGCGAAGCGCCTGGCTCCGCCCGGGTTGCCCCAATCCAACCTTGGGGATCGTCCGGCGCCAGTTCCTGCAGCAGCGGATCGGGGATAGGCAAGGGTGCATCCGAGGGCTCCAGGGCCCCTGCTTCAGCCTCCCCTCGACTTGGCTGGTCGGGGATGGCAGCCGGACTCTCGGACTCCAGGGGTTGGGGGGCTGAAGGCGGCGTAACCGGAGCTGCGCTGGCTGCAGGCGGGGAAAGGGAAGCCTCAGCCCCGGTGGTCGAATCGCTGATCGGCGCTTTTTCCACCTGGGTGGCTGTGTTGCCGCCCGCAGCCGAAGGGGGGAGCGGCGGCGGGCGACGAGCGGCCAACAGGGGACGACCGCCAAGCACGAGCAGCACCATCAGGGCCCCGACCAAGAAGGGCCAAAACAGCGCGGCCCCGCCCCGGGGCCAAAAAGCAGGCCGCCACAGGCTGCCTTCGCCATTGCGCCGCCAAAGTTCCCTCAGACCCAATCCCAGCGATGCCAGCACCGCCCCCAGGTCCCGCCACAGCAGCCCCCACGGGTTCTGCCAAGGGGCCGGCAGGTAGGGGGAAGAACCGCGCCCCTGCTTGAGGCGCTCTGGCGCCGCCATGGCTCTGGAGCGACTGGAACTCAGGGGTTACCGCCCGGACGCTGAAGTTCACGGGTAGACATCGGCAGGCCGGCGGGTGTGGACATCGCCTGAGCCCCTGGCCCACCCCCTGCTGCCTCGGCCTCCTGGAGGCTGGGATCGGCGGCTTGCCCCTGGGAAAAACGACCGACCTCTTCGGCGTCCGGAGTTGGTTCCTTCATGCCATGCACCTCCCGGTACATCCTGTCGTAATCGCGAGCTGAACGCGCCCAACTGAAGTCCTGGCTCATGCCCCGTCGTTGCAATTCCTGCCAGCTGGAGCGATGGCGGAATGCTTCCCAGGAACGCACAATTGAGGTATAGAAATCCACTGGCTCGTAGCGATCAAATCCATACCCGGTTCCGGTGCCCTCAGATGGCACATTCGGCGGCACCGTGTCCACCAGACCACCTACCCGACGCACCACCGGCACCGATCCATAGCGCATCGCCAGCATCTGGCTGATGCCGCAGGGCTCAAAACGACTCGGCATCAAAAAGGCATCACTACCCCCATAGATGAGGCGGGACAAGGCATCGTCATAGGTGAGAAAAACTGCAAAACGGCCGGGATGGCGCGAAGCCATCTGCCACAGGCCCGACTCCAAGCCCCGATCACCGGTGCCTAGCACCACAAATTGACTATCGGTATAGGACAACACCCGATCGGCCACCTGCAGCAGAAGATCCACTCCCTTTTGATCCACCAGCCGACTGACCATGGCCATCAGATAGGTGTCTGGATCCACAGTGAGACCCATGCGCTGCTGCAGGGTCTGCTTATTGAGAACCCTGCCGCTCAAGTCGTCAACGCTGAAGTTGGCAGGTAAACATTCATCGGTAGCGGGATTCCATTCTTCGGTGTCAATACCATTAAGAATTCCCCGCAATTTACCGGAAATAAAATTTAGCAAACCGGCCAGACCTTCCCCGTATTCCCCTGTACAGATTTCACGGGCATATGTCGGTGAAACGGCATTGACACGGTCGGCGTATAAAAGTGCCGCGGCCATGGTGTGATCACCCTGCATATACCAGGGACACCAGGTCATGCGGTCGAGTTTCCAACGCCAAGGGCCCTGATACTTGAGGTTGTGAATCGTGAAAACAGTGCTGATATTCGGGTCCTGATGCATCCAAACCGGGATCATTCCCGTGTGCCAGTCATGGCAGTGCAGCACCTGGGGATGCCAGCCCCCATTCCAGGCGAATTCGGCCGTGGCACTGGCGAAGAAAGTGAAGCGCCAATCCTCATCTTCGCCGCCATAGATCCTGGCGGGGTCAAATGCCGGATGGCCCACCAGATAGATGGGCAACCCATGGGTTGGGTGGCGGCACTCATAGATGGCGAAATCGGTGCCCATGGTGTGCCCACGCCATATTGGCTCGCTGGCAATCGGCAGGAGTCCCCACAACTTGCCGTAGCCCGGCATCATGATGCGAACGTCATGGCCAAGGGCCGCCAGGGCCGGGGGCAAGGAACCCACCACATCACCCATGCCCCCCGCCTTGACCATGGGAGCGCATTCAGCAGCAGCAAAAAGAATGCGCATCGTCTGATCCGGACAAGGGCGCCACTTTACGGGCGCCCTGTCTCAGGGCAGAACGGTCACCGGTGTGCCGAGAGACACCAGCTCAAAAACCTCGCGCACGTCCTCGTCATGGAGGCGCACACAGCCATGGGATAGGGCCTGACCAACGGTCCAGCTGTAGGGGGTGCCGTGGAAACCAGTCACAACACAGCCTTTGATATCAAGCATTTGCTCGCCATCCCAGCCGCGACGGCCTTGGCAATCTTGATGAAAACCAATCCAGCGGCTGCCGAGGGGATTGGCCGGACCAGAGGGAGTATGGGTGCCTTTCTGGGGATGCTCCCAAATCGGATTGATTGTCTTTTCCAACACCCGAAAGCTGCCAACGGGGGTCTCCCAGCCAGGCATGCCCACTGCCACCGGAAAACGGCGCAACGGACGGCCATTTTCAAAAACGGTGAGTAATCGACGACTGCGATCCAATACCAACGCTGTGGATGGGGGGGCTACGACGCCGGCAGGTGCCTGGGCCGGCAGTGCTGGGGCCGGCAGTGCCGGGGCCGACAGCGCCGGGGCCAGTGGCGGCGGGGAAGTGGCGGGCACAACCGGCACAGCCAGGGGGGCCGCTAGAGGCACAGCCAAGGCAGCAGCTGCCGCCCCCTGGGGCCCGCCGATCTGGAGCGGTTCCGGCCCCCCAAGCAGGGCGGCGGCGCCAGGGGCGACCAATGGCGGCGGCGGCGGCGGCTTTTCAACTGTTCTTATCGCCGTGGCGGGTGTGCCTGGGGCGGAGGAACCGGCAAGGGCTGAAGGCTGACCGAAGACAGGCCCTGGGTGCACGAAGGCCAGGAGGGCCAGCAGACCTGCCGGTGCGGTGGTGGCGACAAGCTGGTCTGGGGAACAGAGCAAAGGACGGAACACGGTTCCCGTTAAAACAACGCATCTAGGCATTAAGCAAACTTTAACGAGACAGGCACCCGTCTTGTTTGCCCTACACCCTGCACTGAGGCTCTCGGGCCCTCAGGCCCTCAGGGCAGCCAGGGGCTATCCGAGAAGTCCGGATCGCGCTTCTCCAGGAACGCATTGCGACCCTCCTGGCCTTCGGCGGTTCGGTAGAAGAGATGGGTGGCTTGCCCGGCCAACTCCTGGATGCCAGCCAGCCCGTCCGTCTCGGCATTGAAGGCCGCCTTGAGGCAGCGAATCGCCGTCGGGCTGTGGCGCAGCACCTCCCGGGCCCAGGCCACCCCCTCGTCCTGCAGGCAATTCAGGGGAACCACCTGGTTTACCAACCCCATGGCCAGGGCCTCCTGGGCCCCGTAGCGACGGCAGAGAAACCAGATTTCACGAGCCTTGCGCTGGCCGACCACCCGGGCCAAGTAACCCGCACCAAAGCCGCCGTCAAAACTTCCCACCCGTGGTCCAGTCTGGCCAAAGACAGCATTTTCTGCCGCCAGGCTGAGGTCGCAAAGTAGATGGAGCACCTGGCCGCCACCAATGGCGTATCCGGCTACAAGTGCAATCACCACCTTGGGCAAGCTGCGGATCAACCGTTGCAAATCGAGCACGTTGAGGCGGGGCAAGCCCTGATCGTCCACGTAGCCCCCTTCGCCGCGCACGCTCTGGTCGCCCCCGGCGCAAAACGACCAGACCCCATCGGCTGCCGGCCCGGCCCCCGTAAACAGCACAACGCCGATGGTGGGGTCATCCCGAACCCGGCTAAAGGCATCGCACAGTTCCTGCACCGTGCGGGGGCGAAAAGCATTGCGCTTTTCGGGGCGGTTGATGCAAATCCGGGCGATGCCTTCCTCGCTCCGTTCCAGGCCAATGTCCGTGTAGTGGCCCCAGGACTGCCACTGAACCGGCTCTGCGCCTGCGGCAAGGGCGGAGGCAGAAGCAGGCGATTCTTCACGCATCAGGGGGCCCAGGCAGTGCCGCCATTTTGCGTAGCCGTTGGCGCAGGGCGGCATCTTGGCGGCGGTCTGTGGCCAGCACCAGCAATGCCAGGGGTTGGGCCAGGGCCCAGGTCAACTGGGGAGCCAGATCATCCAGGTTGGCAACCCGGCGGCATGGCACCCCATGCACCGCAGCCAGGGACGAGGGATCCAGGGGTTGGGGCATGGCGAAAAGCCGCTCAAAATCCAGCGCCTCCTCCGGCTCGGTGCGAATGGGCAGCTGCTCGAAGATGCCGCCGCCCCCGTTGTCGATCAACAGCACCGTCAGGCGACCGCCCAACTGGGGGCGCCAAAGCCAGCCATTGCAGTCGTGGAGCGCCGCTAGATCGCCGCTCAGCAACACCAGGGAACCAAGGGCCTCGGCCAGCCCGCAAGCTTCCGAGAGGGTGCCATCAATACCCGAAACCCCCCGAAACCCATGCATCGGCCGTGGCGGGCCGGTGGGATCAGCAAACGACTCCCAGTCCCGCACCGGTGAGCTGTTGGCCAGCATCAAGGGCAGGTGGGCCGGCAGCAGGCGACTGAGCTGGCGCACCAGCACGGGTTCTTGCAGGGTGGACGGGTCCCCAGTTAGCGAGGCACCCAGACCATCCAAGGCCTGGGCCAACAGCGCCTGGACCCTCGCTTCGGCCTGGCTCCATTTGGCGGCCAGAGCCAGGGACGCCGGGGCGGGGCCTGGTGCCTGGGAAGGCTCGCCTGCGAGGCAAACCGCGCAACCCAGCCCGGAGGCCGCCAGCCAACCCACCAGCCCGGCGTCGCTTTGGCCGGCAACGCGAGCCAAGGGATCCAAAGGACGGGGATCGGCTTCGGAGACCAATACCTGTCGCGCATCCAAGGCGGCAAGCCAGCGCTCCAGGCGCCGACTCGCCGGCAAGGTTCCCAGTCGCAGCACCTGGGCAGGGGCCAGGCCAGGGTCTGGTCGCTCCAGTGCTAGGTCGTAGGCGGCCACGGTCTGCAACTGCGGCTGGCCACGGAGCCCCGAGAGGGCATCGGCAAGTACGGGCCAGCCGGTGCGTCGCTGCAGCTGGATCAGGGCCTGCAGATGGGCGCTCCATCGCGAGGGTCCGCCGCGCCAGGGCCCTGCCAACACCACTCCGGGCCGATCCGGATCCAGGCGCTGGCAAGCGGGAATGGGGGGCGGAGGGGGAGTCGGGGCTTCAGCAGGGGGAGTCAATATCTGGGGGATTTTCTGGGGCGCAGCCCCCTTTAGTTGGCCCGCCCAGGCGTCCAGCAGCGGGCCACCGGCATGGAGGGGCTCTTCAAAAGCCAGGTTGAGGTGCACCGGGCCAGGGGGACTGCCCTGCTTGCGGCCCAGGCTCCAGTGCCAGGCCTCCACGGCCAGGGCATCAATGCAAGCCCCCTCCAGGGCTGCAATACCCGTTGGCTCTGGCTCAGCCACCCAACGGCAGCTGCAGCGCAGAAAATCCTGCTGATTGACACTTTGGTTAGCTCCGCAGCCCTTCAGCCTCTCGGGGCGGTCGGCTGTCAGCAGCAACAGGGGAATGGTGGCCAGATCGGCCTCCACACAGGCCGGCAACAAATGGGCCACGGCCGAACCGGAACTGGTGATCACCGCCGCAGGCAACCCCTGGCCCCGACCGAGACCCAGGGCGAAGAAGGCCGCTGACCTCTCATCGATGCAGGTGTACATGGCCAATCCTGTGGGTTCGAGCAGGGCGGCGGCGGCGGCCAGGGGTGCGGAACGGCTGCCAGGGCACAGCACCACCTGGCGCAGGCCAAGGCGTTGCAACCCCAGCAAGAGCCCCAATGCCGCCCGCAGGTTGCCCCCAGGTCCCTGCTCAGGGGCCCTAGAACCGGCGAGCGGCGCCATGGGATCCGGGCGGGGTGCCACAGGGAAGCCTCAGGTGTTCAGGATGGGGGCATCCTGCCGGAGCCTCCCATGGAGCCTGTTCCCAAGCCCCAGGTTGTCCCCCAGCCAGGGGTAGCCCCCCAGCCAGAAGTAGCCCCCATGGCGATCCAACCCGGGGGGGGCCTGGGACGCCAACTGCTTTCCTTGGCCCTGTGGCTGTTGGTGGCGCTGCTACTGCGCTGGGCCGTGATCGAGCCGCGCTGGATCCCTTCCGGGTCCATGTTGCCCACCCTGCAACTGCAGGATCGAATTCTGGTGGAGAAGGTCAGACCCAAGCTGCATCGCCCCCTCAAGCCAGGCAGTGTGGTGGTTTTTCATCCGCCGCCAGCCCTGGTGGAGGCGGGCTTCGACCCCGGTTCGGCACTGATCAAACGGGTCGTTGCCAGTGCCGGAGATCAAGTGGAGGTGCGCGATGGGCTGCTCTATCGCAATGGTCAGCCGGTGCCCCGGGATTGGGGCAACGAACCCATGGACTACAGGCTCGACTCCTTGACCGTGCCCCCCCACAACCTGCTGGTTCTGGGTGATAACCGTAATGCCAGTCTCGACTCCCACCTCTGGGGGCCCTTACCCGAAGATGAGGTCATCGGCACAGCCATCTGGCGCTACTGGCCCTTGACCCGCTTCGGACCGATTCGGTTGTCCCCAGTCCCAGCCCCTGGGACGGCCTGAAGAGCTGCGTTATGGTGCAGCGCAAGCCACACGGCCACAGGCCTGCCGAGCGGGAGTCCCATGTTCAATCCGGAGTTCCTGACCAGCGACAACGAGGCGATCAGTGGCAATTCCCTGATCCAGTACCTGCAAGAGCAATCTCCGGATGTGCTTCAGCGGGTTGCCCGTTCCGCCAGCGGAGACATCCAGGACATCATTCGCCACAACGTTCAAGGCCTGCTGGGCATGCTCCCTGGTGAACAGTTTGAGGTGAAAATACAGACCAGCCGAGACAACCTCGCCGGCCTGCTCGCCTCGGCGATGATGACAGGATATTTTTTGCGTCAGATGGAGCAGCGCATGGAACTGGAAACTGCCTTAATCGGCATAGATAGCTTGGAAGGCGATCCCAGCGACCCTGGCCCACTAAACCTATGAATTTTTATTGGAGAATTTGCCTACATTGATCACCAAATAAGAGATTGAATGATGGGATTAATGCAACTTAAGCAAAAAGCCTGCCGCTGCTGTGGAGCCAGGGATCAATTCAAACGAATTGATAAAGAGGTTGAAGTTGATCCATTTTTTGCCAAACACGGACTTCAATTGACTGCCACCCAGACGGCAACTCTTCCTTGGATTGATTGGGGCCTGCGGCGAAAGGTGAATTCATTACCCGCAAGCCTGAGGAATAGAATTAATCGACGTATAGATCATTTCCGTAGCAGCAACTTACTTACCTCTTCTTCTGTCACAATTCCCTATGGCATGTGTGAGAGTTGTCATTTTTTGGCGCCATGGTATGAAATAACAGATGATCAACTCCGAGATTATTATTCCTTTTATCTTGATACAGAATACATACAAGCCCGATCCAGTTTCCAACCGGGGTTTGCTGAGTTATCTAAATCTATGGGTTCTAGTGAAGAGGCGGCTTTGCGACGCTGCCAACACGAAAAATATTTCATGCCGATCCTTGAAAAATACCGCGCAGCCAACGGACTTGAAACAATTACCCTTCTTGACTACGGCGGTGGCGAAGGAGGAATCCAGCCGAAAGCTGACTGGATTTCCACAAGTATCATTGAAGTTAGTATTGACGATCAGCCGAACTCGAATCAACGACTTGAAAGTAACCCTCTAAAGCAGAGCTTCGATATCGTTCAGTGCCTACATGTGATTGAACATGTGGGCCACCCCCTTAACACCTGTCGGGAATTGATTTCCTACTGCAAAGATGGGGGGCTAATTTATATAGAAGTACCAATTGAATTTCCAGGATTAGAGGCGATTGCCGCAGGCAAGCTGCCGCCCTGCCATGAACATATTAATAAATTATCCCAACTATCGATCCGTTTAATGCTTGAGAATTGCGAAGTCGAAATTATCGAAGTCATTAATGACCATGTTGATTTTTTACATCTTGAAGGTTTAACACCCGTTGTTCGTGGGCTGGGCCGTGTCAATAGATCTAACATCACTCCCTAGATCAGTTTATGAACAAATTAGACTAATTCTTGCAAGTTAAACGGTAGGGCACTGTTTACTGATTCTTGGACATGTAATGGTTCATATTGGGCATAGGTAGCCAAAACATTTATACCATCTTTAATGCAACGCCGACAAAGATCACTTGCGAAACGTGACTTCTGCATTTCGGCAAAAGACACCTCTAAGAAGTTATTGATTTGCTTTGCAGAAGGGGATTCTACACAACAGACGCCAAAATTCCCATCTACATCTAAAACAACTTGTGAATCTCGCAGCGCACATTGACTGGTCCGATAGGTTCCTATCGCATCGCGAACCCGCTTAGGTGAATACTCAATATATTCAAGTCCTTCTGGAACATGGTCAAGACCCTCGAACATTTTATCGATTGGCATATAGTATGCATGGTACACTTCGAATTTCATGCCAAGTTTTTCACAAAGATGTCTGAAAGTTGATATCTCATCACGATTATCGCGATGTACAAGATAGCGTACTTGGATATTCTTATAAGAAGGCCAATCTGAAAGCAGGCGTGAAATTTCCACTAAATTGGTTAAGACTGGCTCAATGCGACCTCCTTTGTGATTAATAGCATATACTTTTTGGGTAAAACCCGAAACTGTGATTGTAAAATTACACAAATCTAATGGCTTAAGCAAGCTCCAGTCGTATAAGTGGTTAAGATTGGAGGAAATGCCAACTGGAATTTCATGACGATTAGCGCAGGCGATTAATTCATGAAGTTGGGAATGTAGGGTGGGTTCAGTCCAGTTGTAAAGCCCAAATCTACAGTCTCCATTTGTATCTTCTTTTGCTTTAACACAAATTCTCTCAAAAGTGTCGAGACTCATCTCCCTCAGCTGCTTGCCGATGCTATTGGTATATTCAGGCATGCCTACGGGGCAGGCTGCACAGCGCAAGTTGCAACCACTGACAACATCAATCCAAAACTCAAAAGAAGGCTTTTGGGCTGAGGGAGGAGCGTTGAGCTGGGGGTAAACTATATTTTTTACTCGATCCTTGATCGAAGTTGGTATGGCCTGCTTCAAAAGACTCTGGATGGCCATGATTTCTTGCCTTGTTGACGCAATGTATTGTCATCGACGATAGCATGAATTTCGATTTCCTGTCAGGCTATGCCCCTGAAGCGATCGAGCATTACCCCAGACAGTAAGTCTTACTCATAGGCCGCTTCAGCTTCGCTCCTCTGTTGTGCCAATGGTTTTACGGCCCAACCCTTTGCCCAAAGGCCATAATGGATGGCCCGCAGAGCAGAGCTTCTACACCTGCCTGTCTCGACGCAAGCCACCATGCCGGAGGGATTTAGCGTCGGCTCAGGGGGCGGTGGGCCACTCGCCAGAGCGGCCCACCGCTAGTTACACGAGCGCTCCGAATCGCAGATCCGAAGGGTTTCCCCAATCGCCGCTGGCCATGATACCCCGGTGGTTGTGACAGAGATGGCGCAGGATCCAGAACAGCGGTTCAGGGCTGGCCAATCCAAGGGCAGTTGCGATTTGCTCCAGGCTGCGTTCCTGACCATCGGCCAGCAGCTCTTCCAGCTGGGCCTTGAGTTCCAGTACCTCAGCGGCGGCCTTCTTGCCAGCCTCCACCCCGGGTTGGTGGTAGGCGTTGATATTGATCAGTTCGCCATACAGGCCTACGGCCCGTTCAAACAGCGCGATCAGGGCGCCCAGGGATCGGGCGTCAAAACGCTCGAGGGTGATAGTCAGGTTTTGGCGTCCGCCATCACTGAGGGCGGCGCGGGTTCCTTGCAACAAGCCCTCCAACACATCGCCCGGATATTCATTATTCAAGGCCTTGATGGCCTCAGGATCATCAAGGCCCTCGATGAAGACGACGAAAAAGTTGTCTAGACCGTCTCGTAGTTGCTGGACATAGGCATGTTGATCGGTGGATCCCTTGTTGCCGTAAACAGCGAGGCCCTGGTGAACGATGGCGCCTTCCCGATTTAGTTTTTTGCCGAGGGATTCCATCACCAGCTGCTGCAGATAGCGACTGAACACCTCCAGACGGTCCCGGTAGGGCAGCACCACCATGTCGCGCAGGCCCCTGCCCCCCCCGGCGGCATACCAGCTGGCGGCCAGCAGGGCGGCCGGATTGGCGCGCAATTCCGGCACGCGGGTGAGGCGATCCATGGCTGCAGCGCCGGCCAGAAAGCCCCGCAGATCGGCATCGATGAGGGCCGCTGGTAGCAGCCCGACGGCTCCCGTGATGCTGGTGCGGCCTCCCACCCAGTCGGGCAGATCGAAGCGGGCCAGCCAACCCTCTCTCTGGGCCCTCTGGTCCAGCTGGCTGCCGGCGGTGGTGATGGCCACGGCCTGGGCTGCCCAGCTGCCTCCAAGGGACTCCAGGCGCGCTCGGGCCTGCTCCATGCCGATGCGTGGTTCCGGAGTACCGCCTGACTTGCTGACGACCACCACCAACGTGGTCCTCAAGCGCTCGCCCAGGGATTCGAGGGTGGTGGCGAATCCCTGGGGGTCGACATTGTCGAAAAGATGGAAGGGCAGTCCCCGATGGGGTTGTTGCAGAGCCCTAATCATCAACAAGGGGCCCAGACCGGAACCCCCGATGCCGATCCAGAGCACATCACTGAAGGGGGTGCCGCATGGAGAAGAGATGGCTCCCGAGCGCACCTGGGCGGCGAAGCTCTCCAGCTGATCGACCTCGGCGGCGATGCTGGCCCCGACCCTGGCATCAGGGGCTAGCTGCGGATCCCGCAGCCAGTAATGGCCGACTTGGCGGCCCTCATCGGCATTGGCGATAGCGCCTTCCTCAAGGCGCGCCATGGCGGCGAATGCCTCGGCCATGGGTTCTGCCAGAGCGTCGAAATGGGACTGTTCAAGACCCATGCGGCTGGCATCAAGCCAAAAGCCCAGGGATGGGTCATGCCAGAGCAACTGACAAAAACGTTGCCAGAGCCCCCCGGGGTCATGGCCATCCAACGTCGGAAGCGATGTCATGGCCCCTCAGGACGGCTTGGCGAGCCGTCGAACCGTATCCAGGCAACGGGTAGATCGGCAAGGGACCGCAACGCTCTGAGTGGGTGGACAGACACAAGACCGCGTCAACCGCCCTTGGGCTTTTGTTGAAAAGCCTTAAGAATGCTTGTACGAATTGCCATTTCCGCCCCGGTGTCCCCAGTGTCCTTGAGCGGATCCAGGTTCAAGGCGCCCCGGCTAGCTCGCCGATCCGGGCTTGGCTCCAGGGATGTCCGCCTCAATGTGCGCCCATCCCGCACCCGCCCGAAAGCCCTGCTGGGTTTCGCCTTGCTTGTTCTGGCCGGTGAGGTTTTGTTCCAAAACCCCCTGCAAGCCTGGCGAACCAGGCAGCTGGAGCCCCAGCTTGCGAGCACGAAGCTTGGACCCCTGTCGGCCCTTTTGCCCAGCAGTGAGGGCATGAGACCGGACCCGATCGACTTTTCCAAAGAAGAACTGCGCGAACTGAACCGTCGTTTCGGCGTCCACGGTCCCCAGCCTGCCCTGGCCCAGTTGTTCACCGAGGGACTGGACCAACTTCAACCCCTGCGCAACCACACCCTGGGACGGCTGGAAGATCTCCGGCCCCTGATCATCAGCCACAGCCGCAGACAGGGCATCAATCCGATGCTGG
Source organism: Cyanobacteriota bacterium (assembly GCA_046338875.1). Lineage (GTDB taxonomy): Bacteria > Cyanobacteriota > Cyanobacteriia > PCC-6307 > Cyanobiaceae > Cyanobium. The sequence continues at coordinate 17,403 of JBKDVK010000053.1, forward strand.
TAGCGGCGGTGCTTTACGACGAGCTGCAGCATGCCAAACCCGGCGAAGACAATCCCATTGTGGTGCGCTCCGGCCTGTTCAATACCCAAGGGCCGGCCCAATTGGGTTTTGAGGAAATGGTCAAGCAGGGACAACTTCCCGCTTCAGTCAGTCCTGAACAAATTACGGAAGCGCGCCTTGAGTTATTGGACCCTGATCGCAACGTTGAACTTTTGGTTGGTAAATTCGCCCGCCTCAGCCGGGCCCTTGGTCTGCCGCAGGGCAGGGTGATGATGGCCAGTGCTTCCTCTGCGGATGCCAAGGCATTGGCAACTCTGGCCTATCTACACAATGGCAAGCTTGATTATCCCGGCCGGATTCTGCGTTATATGCAGGATCCGGCTCTACATGCCCTTGTTTATGGACAGCGCTCTTCAAAAATAAGTGCTCTAATCTAGTTAAAGACAATTTGTTTGAAGTTGACTTGGATTCTTGCTACGCTATGACAATGCATTCTGCTATTGTTAGCAAAGAACGCCAAGGGCAATCAATCTTTCCTTGAGTTCACTCCAGTTGAAGCTGCGGGGATCGGCCCTTTCGCCACCAAGATCTACGTGGCGGTGGGTTGTTATATTCTCGGCCGAGATGTTGTAACTCATCATCCATTGAGCTAAAACTAAGGCCAAGGCGTCATACTGGGCTTGGGAGTAGCCACTGTGGCCTAAGGCATTATTTTCGCCATCAACGGGGGTTTCAAGGCTTAGATGCAGGGCGAAATTGTTGATAGATCCCCCCGCCTTTGGATTAGTGATGGCCCATTCGCCATCGAAAGCGGAATTGCCGGCTCCAAAGGCCCGCTTAGAGGGATCAAGGGCTTGAATAATGCGGCCGTCCTCGCCAATCAGCATGTGGTAGCTCACCTGGTCATCATCCTGGAGATGGGGCGTAACGAAGGTATTGATCGCCGAACCCAACCCGTAGACAGTTTCATGGAGTACGACCACCCGTGGTTTCGGGTTAATGCGATTGCCGAAGGCATCTTGTTTATGGCGCTCGCTATAATTTGATGGGTGAATGCTGATGCGTTCCACCCGCCGGTTCAGCCTGGCGTACTGATCTCGAAGCCTCTGGCTCAGGCCTGGGTCCGGGGCGGAGCAGGCATTGGTCAGGGGAGAGCGCCAGGGCGGCTGGGCGGGCGGCTGGGGTGCGGGCTTTGGGGAGCCTGTCGGAGCAGGTTGACCCCGCCGCACGTCGTCGAGAATTTCCATCAGCGAAGGGTTCTGACCAGTGGAGCTAGCGGAGGACACCAGCCCCCGGGCCAACCAGAACACCATGCCACCACAGAAGAGAATGGCGCCGGCCAGGGCCATGAGCAGCGGAGCCGTCCGTTGGGTCATGGCACCAGGGCAAGCCATTGGCGCCGGCGCTGCAGCGCGGCGAGCGAAGCCCCAGGATTAGGGTTTAATAGATAACGAACCACCTCAGGGGCAGAGGGCCGAAGGCAGGTTTGTTGCACTTGGCCATCTCGACAAAACAGAATCTCGAGGGGTTCCCCTTCCCTGGCTCTCTGATCCAACAGGCTGGTGAGATCGTCTTCGACGCTGACGCGGCAGCGTTCGATCGCCAGCAGCTCATCACCTACTTGAAGGCCAGCAGCCTCAGCGGGTCCATCCCGCATCACCTGCTTGATTTTCAATCCCGAAACTCCAGAGCTTTCGACCTGCCATCCGGTGAATGGGTGAGAGGACGATATGGCACTCAAGCTCAAGCCCACATCTTCGAGATAGTTATCAACTGGGGGATCTTGACGACTTTCCAGCCAAAAGGGCAAAAGGGTGGACAGATCTGCGGCGTGGTTTGTGAAGGCCGCCAGCAAATCCGCCTCCGTGTATCCCCGCCCCCAGCGACCATGGCTGGCCCACAACTGACGCAGCACGGAGCTGAGGGCAGACCCATGGCGACGTAGGTGCAGGTCGAGAATCAGGGCTAGCACAGTGCCCTTGACGTAATAGCTGATCTGATTGTTACTGGAGTAGGCATCCTGGCGGTAAAGCTTTACCCAGGCTTCCTCGCTGCTTTCGCGCAGGCTCTGCACAAAGCGACCGGGAGTGCGGAAATAACGACAAAGATCGTCGCCCAGGTCGGCAATTAGGTCGGATTCATCGCTGAGACCGGCGAGCTGGGGCAAAAAGAGGTCGTAATAGCTAGTGATTCCCTCAACGAACCACAGGGTGGGCACGATCACTGGCCCGTCATAGTCAATCGGCCAGAGGGGGGCAGGTCTCAGACGCCGCCCATTCCACTGATGCAGATATTCGTGGGCCACCAGTTGTAAAAGCTTGCGCTTGCCGTTGGGCTTAGCCAGGGCACGGCGGCCAAAGACCAGCACGCAACTGTTGTCGTGCTCCAGGCCGCCATACCCCTGCTCAAGCAGGTGCAGCACCATCAGATAGCCCTGGGCAGGAGGGGTTGCCGTTCCCATCAGTTGGCAGCAGGCCTGACATACCGCCGCCACTTCCAGCAACCAGCCGGGGGCCTCAATTGTGGGGTCCTGGCCCCAGGTGACCCAACGATGGGGGACCCCGGCGACGACGAAGGGGCGGGCCGTCAGCGAACCGACCTCAACCGGGCTATCCACCAATTGGTCGAAATCGCGGGCTAGCCAGCCTCCCTGACCGTCCTCGGGGAGGGGCACGAAAGCCTGCCAATCGCGGGGCAGAAGTAATTCCAGGGCATGGGGTTTCCAGCGTTGGCCCTCGATCTGCAAAGCCACCTGGGCCAACACCACAAAGCCGTGATCAGACTGCAGCTGGCTGGTTCGCACGCTCGATTCAACGGCCAAGATTCGATAGCGGAGGCAAACCGGTGCCAGATCGTGCAAAACGGCGCGCCAGTGGGCTGGACCATGGCGCCGTAAGGGGATGGGGCGCTCCCCCTGCATCAGTTGCAGATCTTCGAGAGTACGGACGTAGTCGCGGATCAAATAGGAGCCTGGGGTCCAGGCTGGTAGTCGGAGGTCGAGTTGGGTGTGCTCTGGCGTGAAGTCGAGTTGGGCCAGGACCAGATGGCGACCGGGTTCACGCAGATCCAGCCTGAGCCGCGGGGCCGCTGAGGCCTCAACCATGGAATTCGAGCAAGGCCGTGGGTAAGCTGATCGAGGCTTCCTGCAGGGCCTGACGGGCGGCATAGGCCCTGGTTATCTTGCCCAGGAGGTTCTGGAGAGTGTGCGAGCGGCTCAACTGCTGCAGGTCACCGACCAGACAGAGGCAGCCATCGGTAGACCGCTGCCAGCCCAGCTTTTGCCCGCCGTCCAGTTGCACGGAGATCGCCACCAGCTGCCGTTCGCCAGCAAAGCCGACCAGTTCGCCCCCAGGCTCACTGGGAAGCCCCAGGGAACCAAGGGCCTGGTGCAGGATGTCGATATCCCTGAGCACGGTTGGCAAGATAGAAAGATGGGACATGGGCTTGATGTCCTTCAGATGCCGTATGCGAACGAAAATAGCCAACCGCAGCAGGCTTTTCAGTGGCCACTGTCACAACCCTGGCCCCAACACCAGGGTCCCCTCAGGCTGGGGGTGATGGCCTCCGGGGCCGGCAGCAATTTTGAGGCCCTGGTGCGGGCCTGTCGCTTGGGCCCCCTGGCGGCCAGCGTGGAGCTTTTGGTGGTCAACCGTGCCGATTGCGGCGCCAGGGGCCGGGCCGAGCGACTCGCCGTCCCCACTGAACTTCTTGATCACCAGCTCCATCCCACCAGGGAGAACCTCGATCGCGCCCTGATCACAGCCTTTCAAGCCAGGGCGGTGGACTTGGTGGTGATGGCCGGCTGGATGCGCATTGTCACCCCAGTCTTGATCGAGGCATTTCCGCAACGGCTGCTGAATATCCATCCTTCCCTGCTGCCCAGCTTTCGGGGCCTTGATGCGGTGGGCCAGGCCATCGCCGCCGGCGTGTGCCTGAGTGGTTGCACCGCCCACTTGGTGGCCGCCGAGGTGGACTCCGGTCCAATTTTGGTTCAAGCAGCGGTGCCGGTGCGGGCGGGGGATACCAGGGCCAGCCTCGCTGCCCGGATCCAGGTCCAAGAACACCGCATCCTGCCCCTGGCCGTGGCCGTGGCCGCCGCCCGGCTGGGGTCTTCAGGGATAGAAGGGCAACAGCGGTAATCCGGTGCTGGCCGGCAGCCCCGCCATCAAGTTGAGACATTGGACGCCCTGTCCGGCCTGGCCCTTGATCAAGTTGTCGATGGCGCTCATCACGATCAGTTGGCCCGTACGCCGATCCACTTGGACCGACAGCAGGGCGCGGTTGGTATTGCGCACCCATTTGGTTGAGGGGTAGGTGCCCACGGGCAGCACGTCCACGCTGGGACTGTGCCGGTAGGCGGCCTGCAGGAGCGTGGTGCAGTCGTCCGCCGTCAGTCCCGGATCCCTCAGGCGGGCATAGACGGTGGCGAGCAAGCCCCGCACCATCGGCATCAAGTGGGGGCTGAACTGGAGGGCCACCGGGTGACCGACTACCTGGGAGGCGATTTGCTCGATCTCGCTGGTGTGGCGGTGGCCGACAACGCCGTAGGGGGCGACCGCCTCGGCCGCCTCCGCCAGCAACAGGTTTTCTTTGGCGGCGCGGCCGCCGCCGGAGGTGCCGGTTTTGGCATCGATGATGATGCCGGCTGGTTCAATCAGTCCCTGTTTCAAGAAGGGCAGCAGGGCCAGCAGGCTGGCGGTGGGGAAGCAGCCGGGTGCGGCGACAAGCCGGGCAGCGCGGATGTGCTCCTCCTCCCACTCCACCAGTCCATAGACAGCTTCCTGGCAGAGATCGTTGTCCTGACGAGGGGTTTCCCGGGCTTCGCTCGCATAGACCTCCTGCCATTGCGCCAGGGAGCGATAGCGGTAGTCAGCCGATAGATCGACAACCTTCACCCCCCGCTGCAGCAGCTCGGGCACGAGCCTGGCGGCGAGACCATTGGGGAGGCTGAGCACGGCCAGGTCGGCCACGGTGGCAATCGCCTCCGGTTCCGGGGTCCGCACCACCGGATCACCCTGCAGGGGCAGAAACGGTGTGATTTCACTCCAGCGGCGACCACTACTGCGTTCTCCGCCAAGAAAGGTGACCGAGAAATGGGGGTGATCCGCCAGCAGGCGCAACGTCTGCAGACCGCCGTAGCCGCTCGCGCCGATCACAGCGATGCGTTTGTCTGCAGCCATGCAAAGGACTTAAAAACGAGGATAGTAGTGGCCCCCGCCCAGCCCCCCTGCCCAGCCCCCAAGCCCTGGTCTGGGGGCTGGGCAGGGGCCAACCAACGTCTAGTCTTAAGTGGTGATTTGCCCAAATCCCCAGGCCTTCACCCCAGTTGACCTTTACTCCAGCTGAACGGACCCAAGACTCCGCCCCCGGCCGAGAATTCCAAGATTTCACTGTTGCGACCATTCGTTTTGATGCCATCGCCGATGCTTTGGCGGCCATCCGCAATGGCGAGTCGGTTGTGGTCGTGGACGATGAAAATCGCGAGAACGAAGGCGACCTGATCTGTGCGGCCCAATTTGCAACCCCCCAGCAGATCAATTTCATGGCCACTGAGGCCCGGGGCCTGATCTGCCTGGCGATGGAGGGTCAGCGCCTGGATGCCCTCGATCTGCCACTGATGGTGGATCGCAACACTGACAGCAACCAGACCGCCTTCACAGTCAGCGTTGATGCTGGCCCCGAAAACGGAGTTAGTACGGGCATTTCAGCTGAGGATCGGGCCCGAACAATCCAGGTGGCCATCCATCCCGGCAGTCGTCCCACAGACCTGCGCCGCCCAGGGCACATCTTTCCCCTGCGGGCCCGCGAGGGGGGGGTCCTGAAGAGGGCTGGCCACACCGAAGCTGCCGTAGATCTAGCCCGGCTGGCCGGCCTCTATCCAGCGGGTGTGATTTGCGAGATCCAGAACCATGACGGCTCCATGGCCCGCCTGCCCCAGCTGGTGGCCTACGCCAAGCGCCATGGGCTGCGGTTGATCTCCATTGCCGACCTGATTGGCTATCGCCTTGATACCGAGCGCTTCGTGCGCCGCCAGGCCGAAGCCAGGTTGCCTAGTGCCTTCGGCAATTTCCGGGCAATCGGCTATCGCAATGAACTGGATGGCAGCGAGCATGTGGCCATCGTTAAGGGCCATCCCGAGCAGGCTGAAGCGGCCGTTCTGGTGCGCGTCCATTCCGAATGTCTCACCGGCGATGCTTTCGGCTCCCTGCGCTGCGATTGCCGCCCCCAGCTAGAGGCGGCCCTGCAATTGATTGAGCAGGCCGGAGAAGGGGTGGTGGTCTATCTGCGCCAAGAGGGTCGGGGGATTGGTCTGGTGAACAAACTCAAGGCCTACAGCCTCCAGGATGGCGGTCTGGACACCGTTGAAGCCAATGAACATCTTGGCTTTGCCGCCGATTTGCGAAATTACGGCGTCGGGGCCCAAATCCTGAGTGATTTGGGCATCCAGCGTCTGCGTCTGATCACCAACAATCCTCGCAAGATCGCCGGCTTGGGCGGTTACGGCCTTGAAGTTGTTGATCGGGTGCCCTTGGTGATGGATCCCGGTGACCACAACGCAGCCTATCTGCAGGCCAAAAGGTTGAAATTAGGCCATTTGCTGGGGGAGCCCACCGCTGCCACCTCCCCTGTTGTCCCTTCCCAGCAGGACGCGCCCCAAGGCCTTAGCGCTGTGCTGGCCTGGGATGGTGCGGCGAGCCCCACGGCCCTGGCGGAGCGGCTTGATGTTCTGCGCCAGTGGGCCCACAAACGCCAGCTGCTAATCCATCAGGAAGAGCATCCGCGGCTACTGGCGCTGCTGGAGCAGCCGCGAATCGCCATGCTGCTTGAGGCCCGCGAAAATCACCAGCTCACGGCCGCTGACCTGGCCGGCTCCCTGAAAGTCATGGCCCAATGGTCGGATACGACTTCCGTGGCCCTACTGCTGGCCCCTGATTCCCAACGCAGGGGTCATCCCAGTGGGGATCTCGAACCGGAGCGCCGCGGTCTGGGCGATCTGGGACCCACCCCCGACGCGGCGGTCTGCCCCTGGCTGAACCTCAAGGCCGGATCGTTCATCCGCTGGTCGTAGGAGATTGGTTGGCAACAATCGCTGAACTCCATGGCACCAAGCGAGCTATAAAAGAGCATTGGGCGTATTGGCCATAGGAGATACTTTCCTATGGCCTTAACTTTATATTCAGGCTTCTATTTTAACACTCTTGATTCGGCTGCCGTTCCGTAGTTTAAGCACCGTCTCAAGGTCACCTGTTTGCCCGAAGACCGTGTGCTGACCATCAAGGTGGGGTTGGGCAGCGTGGCAAAGAAAAAACTGACTGCCGCCGGTGTTCCTGCCGGCGTGGGCCATCGACAGGCTGCCGGCCTGGTGTTTGTGGGTATTGATTTCACAGGGGATCGTGTAACCAGGACCGCCGGTGCCGGCCTGGCCCCTTGCTCCTTCCCGGCTATTGGGACAGCCGCCCTGGGCCATGAAGCCATCGATGACGCGATGGAAGCTGAGGCCGTCATAGAAGCCCTCGTTGGCGAGCTTGACGAAGTTGGCCACGGTGCCAGGGGCTTCGCCATCAAAAAGCTCCAGCTTGATCGGGCCGGCTTCGGTGTCCATCAGGGCGGTGGTCATGGGGCAGAAAGGGGGGTATCCAATCCTGCCAGCCCATGGGCGCAACCCTGCCTTGGAGAGGTGCAGAAAGGTTCCCCTTCCCATCCCAAGGCGCCTTGCAGTAGATAGGCAGCACTTGCGTTTCCCACTTCATGGCCAGCAGTGCCAGCGCTGAACTCCCCACCGCCCGCCTCGGTGTTCTTGGAGGCAGTGGCCTCTATGCCATGGATGGCCTTGAAGACGTGCGGGAGCTGGACCTGGATACCCCCTATGGCAGGCCCTCCGACAGCCTGCGCATCGGTCGCATTGGCGATTTGGAAGTGGTGTTTCTTGCCCGCCACGGCCGCCACCACACTTTCACCCCCACCGAGGTGCCCTACAGGGCCAACATCTGGGCCTTGCGCTCCCTAGGTGTGCGCTGGATTCTTTCGGTTTCGGCCGTGGGCTCCTTGCAGGAGCAGTACCGCCCCCTCGACATGGTGGTGCCGGATCAATTCATCGACCGCACCCACCAACGGCCCCTCAGCTTCTTTGGCGAAGGGGTCGTCGCTCACGTGACCGTGGCCGATCCCTATTGCGCTGCCCTGAGTCGCATTCTTGAAGATGTGGGCGACAGCCTCATGCCTGAGGGGCGGCGCCTGCATCGGGGCGGCACCTATCTCTGCATGGAAGGCCCGGCCTTCTCCACCCGGGCCGAGTCTGAGTTGTATCGCTCCTGGGGCTGCTCGGTGATCGGCATGACCAACCACACGGAGGCCCGCCTGGCCAGGGAGGCCGAAATCGCCTACGCCACCCTTGCCATGGTTACGGACTACGACTGCTGGCATACCGAACATGCCTCGGTGACGGTGGAAATGGTTATCGAAAATCTGCGTGCCAACGCCGCCCTGGCCCAGGAGATCGTGCGGGCCGCAGCCCAACGGGTAGGGGTGCAGCGGCC
>JBKDVK010000054.1:0-8910 GCA_046338875.1 Cyanobacteriota bacterium
GGAGCCACGGGAATCGGAGCGCTGCTGGGCTCCAGCCCCAGCTCCCGGCAGCGACTCAAGATGGTTGGAAACTGCCTTTCCAGACGCTCCTGCCCGACGGGACGCAGGTCCAGCCAGAGATGTTCAACCCCCAGGGCTTGCATGCGCCGGGCCAGAGCGCGGCTCACCTGGTCCCTGGGGGCCAGGTCCCCACCCGCCAGATCGGCCACCGGGCTGCGGCCGTCGCTTTCACAAAGCAGGGCCCCTTCGCCGCGGACGGCTTCACTGATCAGGAAATGGGGGGCTCCTGTCAACATCAGGGCGGTGGGATGGAATTGCACGAATTCCAGATCGCGGACCCGTGCCCCGGCGCTCCAGGCCATGGCGACGCCATCGCCGCTCGACTGGGTCGGGTTGGTGGTATGGGAAAAGAGATGGCCACCGCCACCGCTGGCCATCACCACGGCCCCGGCCCGCAACCAGCGCAACCGTTGGCCTTCCAGCACCTGCAGGCCAACGCAGTGGCCGTTCTCCAGCCAAAGCTGGATCGCGGGAACCCCTTTGGCCTGGGTAAGCAGGGGGCGATTCAGGGTTTCCCGTTCGAGGGCATCCACCAGGGCCCCGCCGGTGCGGTCCTGAGCATGGAGGACACGGCGGTGGCTGTGGGCGGCCTCCAGGGTGGTGCTCAGACCTGGGCCTTCCCGGTCGAAGGCCATGCCCAACTCCAATAGGCGCTCGACACACGCCGGAGCTTCTCGAACCAGCACGGTCACCGCCGCCGGGTCACAGAGGCCAGCTCCCGCCTTCATAGTGTCGGCAATGTGGCTCTCCAGGCTGTCGTCGGAGCGGGTCACGGCAGCGATGCCACCCTGAGCCCAGCGGCTCGCTGAGGGGGGACTGTCGTGTTTGCTGAGCAGCAGCACGCGCAACTCAGCCGGCAATTCCAGGCAAGTCATCAGACCGGCGGCGCCGCTGCCGACCACCACCACATCCCATTGGTCCGTCAGGGAGGATGCCATTGCAGGGCCGTGCTACAAGCGAGCCTATGGGAGCGCCTGGCGCCACCATCGTCACGACCGCATCCTCGGGCCTGTCGATCCCCAAAAAAAAACCGCCGAGGCAAACCTCAGCGGTAGTCACAAAGGGCTCCAGGTCCCTCGTTGGCAGCAGGTGATCAGCGGTATACGCCGTCGTTGATGCGGTCAAAGCCTTCGTTGAGGGCAATGGAAGGATCAGTTACCGTGAAGTTGTTCTTGTACTTTTCAAACAACTCTTTCTGACGGATGGTCAGATCAAGTTTCAGAACATCATCGACGTTTTGGTAAGGGCCACCAAGCACGATTTTTCCGGCCAGGGTCGGATACATGCCGGGGTACTGCTGAAAGCGGCGCACCGATGAATTGTTGAGATCAACCTTGCCGGCGGACTCAGCGATCTTGTCATCGGCGACATTGCGTCGCTCAGTCGCCAAGGCCGGTTGGGGCAGCAGCAGGGTGACGAGCAGGCCGGCGAGCACGACGCCGCTCATAAGCCAGGCAAGCAGTCGTTTCATCACGACAGACTCCTTGAAAGGGGGGGAAGGGAAAGCTGGACTGGACCGACTCCTGGAGGGATTGGTCTTGCCACAACGTTACAGAGCATGCCTTACCCACTCCAGGACGGATCACCGTCTTTCGCAGTTCTTCAGATCAGGCCGCTCAGCCCTGGGGCAAGTAACGCTGCCGCCAGGAAGATCCCATCGACTACCAAAGTCGTGGCCAGGGTCGCAGCAGCCACCCGGCCGGTCAGCCCCTGGGGCCAGAGCCAGCAACAAACTGCCAAAATGGCGGTCCCGCTCAGTCCGATCAGGGCCAGGGCCATCGGTTGCAGCACCTCCTCCCCTGCTTGCTGCAGCAGCACCCCAGCCTCGCTCAGGGGTGCTTCCACCACCTGGGGCCACAGGTGCATCACCCCGGTCAGGGCCATCACCCCATCGGTGGCTGCAGTCCCCAACAAGGAGGCGAGGTAGAAGGCACCGGCCAGGCGCCAGCGGCTGCCCAGTCCGCCAAGGGCAAGGGGGAGCGCAAAGCCCTCGATTGGCAGATGCCAGAGGGGATGGACCCGCCACCAACCCCAGAACAGCGATCCCCCTAGCCAGCTGCCGGCAAATCCCACCAGCACGGCGCCGATGGCACTCCATGGTCCCTGGCCGCGGCGTTGCAGCACTACTCCCAAGGCCACCAGCCCAGGGGTGAAAAGCGTCGCCCCCATCGGCGAGGCCCGCACCCAAGGGGCTTGCAGAAACACCGGCAGAACCACCAGCAGGGCGGCAATGGCTGGAAGCATCAGCCCAACCGGAATCGCCTCAGCCCAGGCGCCAAAGAAGCCAGGAGTAGCACCCCTGGAGGGGCTGGCTGGAGCAACGATCACCCAAGTTATTAAGAAAGATGGCTAATGTTAGAGGCCAGGCGGTCGAAAGCGGCTGGCGCGGCGTCGATGGCCGCCATATGGTCAGATCAATTTCTTTTCCCCTGGCGCATGGCTGCTTCTTCTACCGCTGAGGCCATGCCCCTGCTGCAGGATTGTTGGCACGCCATGGTCTTGGGGGTGGTCCAGGGTTTGACGGAGTTTCTGCCCATCAGTAGTACTGCCCACCTCAAGGTGGTGCCAGTGCTTTTGGGCTGGGGGGATCCAGGTGTGGCCTACACCGCTGTCATCCAGTTGGGCAGCATCGCGGCCGTTATTGCCTATTTCCGGCAGGACCTGGCGGCAGTGATCCATGCCATTGGCCAGGCGTTTCGTGACGGCCAGTGGCGAGAACCATCGGCCCGCCTGGGTGTGGCGATCGCCCTGGGCACCATGCCGATTTTGGTCGCGGGACTGGCACTCAAGAAACTGGTGCCCGATTACGACCATTCCCCCCTTCGCAGCATCACCTCCATCGGGGTCGTATCGATTGTCATGGCTCTGCTGCTGGCCCTCGCCGAGCTGGTCGGATCTCGGCGTCGCTTGCTTGCCGATGTCCAATCCCGCGATGGATTGCTGGTGGGATTGGCCCAGGCCCTGGCCCTGGTGCCTGGGGTGTCCCGTTCCGGCAGCACCCTCACCGCCAGCCTCTTCGATGGTTGGCAGCGCCCTGACGCCGCCCGTTTCTCTTTTTTGTTGGGCATTCCGGCCATCACCCTGGCTGGGTTGGTGGAACTCAAAGATGCCCTGGCCAGCCCCTCCCATGGCGGGGCCCTGCCCATGCTGCTGGGGGTAGCCACTGCGGCCGTGGTCTCCTGGATGGCGATTGCCTGGTTGCTGCGTTTCCTGCAGCAAAACAGCACCTGGCTGTTCGTGGCCTACCGATTGTTGTTCGGTTTGGTGCTGCTGCTTGGTTTCCGCGGTGCCGAAAGCCTGGCCCGCTGAATTTGCAAAGGCCCGCCGCGGTGGTCATGCGAGACCAAGGACCGCCAGACTGGTGCCCCTGGCCTTGAGTTGCGGTGTGGAATGAGTTGACTGCTGGCATTTCCCTGGAGGATCCAGGTGGACCTTCTCCCGATCGACTCCCCCAGCCCGCTGTTGTGGTCAGCGTTGAAGCGGGATCGATTGGTGAGGAGCTGGGTTTTCAGCCTGGCGATCGCCTGCTCAGCATCAACGGGGTGCGGCCACGGGATTTGATTGATTTCCAGATGCTGGTGGGGGAGGAAGACCTGCGTCTGGAGGTCGAAGATCCCGCGGGCGAGGTCCATGTCATTGAACTGGAGAAGGATGCGGACGATGGGCTTGGGCTGGCCTTCAGCGAGGCCCTTTTTGATGGTCTGCGCCAATGCAACAACCGCTGTCCCTTCTGCTTTATCGATCAACAACCCCCGGGCCATCGGCGCAGTCTCTATCTCAAGGACGATGATTACAGGCTGAGCTTTCTCTACGGCTCCTACCTCACCCTTACCAATCTGACTGCGGCTGATTGGCAGCGCATTGAGGCCCAGCGGCTCTCTCCGCTTTACGTCTCAGTACATGCCACCGACCCCGAACTGCGCAGCCGCCTGTTGGTCAATCCCCGCGCCGCCCTCCTGCTCGACCAATTGCGTTGGTTTGCTGAGCGCCGCCTCCAAATCCATGCCCAAGTGGTGGTTTGTCCGGGGGTGAACGATGGTGAGGCCCTGGGGCGCACTCTCCAGGATCTGGCTGTTTTCGCCGAGGGAGATTGGCCGACGGTACTTTCCACCGCCGTGGTGCCCGTTGGCCTGACCCGGTTCCGTCCAGCCAACGACAACCTGGTGCCGGTGGATCAAGCTGCCGCCATTGCCGTCATCAGCCAGGTCGAAGCCCTGCAGGAAGCATTCCAGAACCGTCTTGGCAGCCGGTTTGCCTGGCTGGCGGATGAGTGGTATCTCATTGCGGGGTTGCCCCTGCCTCCCCGCAGCGACTACGAGGACCTACCCCAAAGGGAGAACGGCGTTGGCAGCATTCGGGGCTTCCTGGAGGAGCTAGATCAAGCCACCGCCCAGTTGCCCACTTCCCTGGCCGTTCCCCAGCGTCTCAGTTGGGTGGTGGGGGCCGTAGTCGCTGGGGCCCTGGAGCCGGTGCTGGAACGACTCAACAGGGTCGAGGGCCTGGATTTAAGGCTGTATGGCCTGCCCAGCCCCTACTGGGGCCAGGACCTGGTGGTGACCGGATTGCTGACCGGGGCCGATTTGATCCAGGGGTTGCAAGGCCGGGACCTGGGCGAGAAGTTGTTGTTGCCCAAGTTGATGTTGCGCCAGGGGGAAAGTGTGTTCCTCGACGACATGACCCTTGAACAGCTCCAGGCCCAGCTGCCGGTCCCGATCCAGCCCGTCGGCAGCGCGGAAGAACTGGTGGCTGTCTGCATACGAAGCATCCATGGCCTTGCCTAAGCTCAGCCGGTTCGATGGTTTTCCAGTGGGTCGCCAGGTTTGTTTGTTTGCGGCCCTCACGGTGGTTCCGGTTCTATGGGCTGGTTCGGTTGGTGCCCAGTCTTCTGCGGCCCCTGGTTTATCGACCCAAGCCAGCCCGCTCGTGGGACCCTCGGCTCTTGAGCCCCAGCAGGCCCTGCCAAGGGCACCCCAGGTGAAGGGTCCGAGGCCCCGGGTCAATCCCAGCCTGCTGCCACCAGCCGCCACCGTACTGCCAGCCAACGACCCCGACCTCGCTTCGCCCCCGCCGCTGGCCCTGCCAGTGAAGCCTTCCCAGGTGCGCATCCGCGAATTGCGCCCCCTAGGACTTGATCAAGTTGAGACCATCGCCGAGGTCAACAACCCCAACCTCAAGGCCCTCGCCATCCAGGTTGAGCAAGCTCAATCACAACTGAGAGCCGAGATCTCCCGCTGGTACCCAACGATTCAGTTGGGAGCGTCTCAGCTGCCCGCCTATTCGGTACGACAATCCTACAATCCAACGCCGAATAGAAATACTGCCATTGGAGATCCTACAGGCTATGCCACCAACTCAATCACGGCTATGGATGCCGTGCTCAGGGCTAGTTGGGCCTTGATTGATCCCCAGCGGACCCCTCGGATTGCCGCTGCCCGTGATCGCTATGAGAAGGCCAAGAACGCCTATCTCATTGGTTTGCGGGACCTGAGGTTGCAGGCTGCCGAGGCCTATTTCGATCTACAATCAGCCGACGAACAGGTACGCATTGGCCAGGAATCCGTCCGGGCTTCCCTGGTCAGCTTGCGTGATGCTCGCTCCCGTTTCCAGGCCGGCGTAGCTACCAAGCTCGAAGTGCTTCAGGCCGAAACCCAGTTGGCCCGCGATCAACAGCTTCTCACCAATGCCTTGACAGGCAATGGACCCGTTGGGTCGGGTCTTGGCCAGGCAGATGCCCGTCGTCAGCTGGCCGCTCTGCTCTCTTTGCCCCAGGATGTCACCCCCGTGGCCAAGGATCCATCCAGGGTGGTGGGGGCCTGGATCCCCTCCCTGGAGGAGAGCATCATTGCCGCCTTCGCTTACCGCGAGGAACTTGATGATATTTTGCTAGATATCTCTATTGCTAATAGCGAAGCCAATTCTGAGCTAGCCGCATCACAGCCGTTGCTGAGTATTGTCAATACTCTGAGCGCTAGCAATTCCTATGGATCCAGATACACTGATTTTGTGAATGGCTCAGGCGAAGCCCCACCCGCCCAGAATGTCCTCGGCCAGACTAACTGGAGTGTTGATAACGCCATCGGTCTGAATCTCAGCTGGACCCTTTTCGATGGCGGCCGGGCCCGGGCTCTTTATCGCCTCAATAAACAAAAGGCCAATGAGGGTCGCTATCGCTTCGCCCAGCGCCGCGACCAGATCCGCGTCGAAGTGGAGCGAAGTTTCTTTGAACTTCAGCGCAACAACCTCAACATCTCCACCAATGCCCAGGAGGTGCTCTCCACCCGCGAATCCCTGCGGCTGGCTCGCCTGCGCTTCCAGGCCGGGGTCACCACCCAGCGGGAGGTGGTTGACACCCAGCGCGATCTCACCCAGGCCGAGGTCCGCTATGCCCTGGCGATCTCCACCTACAACAAGAGCCTTGCCGACCTGCGTCGCCGCACCGGCCTTGATCAGATCGCCCTCTGTCCCCGTCCTTCCCTGCCGGATCGTCGCCCTGCAACCCCTGGCCTAGAGAGCGCTCCGGTCGAGTTGCAACCGGTGATCCCGGCTTGTGCCGCTTCCTTCTTCCGTGCCCCCATGGGTCAGGCCTCTCCCTCCCGTTGACTCCCTAAGTGGACGTGCAAAAGCCCCTTTCCCTGCTTGCGATTCTTCGACTGGGGCTCTTCCAGGCCTGCCTTGGTGCTTTGGCGGTCATTTTTTCAGGCTTGTTGAACAGAGTGATGCTCAGCGAGCTGGGTTACCCGGGTTTGCTTGTGGGGGGCGCCCTGGCGTTTGAGCAATTCATGGCACCCTCCAGGGTGCTGTTTGGCCAGATCTCCGATGGTTATCCCCTCTTCGGTCGCCGCCGGGTGCCCTATGTGGTTTTAGGCACCCTGCTGTTCAGTGGGCTGGCGGTGTTGGCGGTTCCCCTCATTTTTCAGGTGGGGCGTTTGCTCAGTGCCGGCAACCAGCCTGGCCTGGCCTTCGGCATTACTGCCTTATGCGGTCTTTTTGCCGCTTACGGATTGGCTATATCCCTTGCCACCACCCCCTATCTCGCTTTGGTCATCGACCGCACCGACGAGGCCGAGCGCCCTAGGGCCGTGGCCCTGGTGTGGTGCATGCTCACCGTCGGCATTGTGGTTGGGGCCATCCTCACCAGTCTGAGTCTGAGTTCCCTCGATCAGGTAACGGATCCTGCCATTCTTGAACCGGTTTTGACCCAATTCATGCTCAAGGTCTCCTTGATCGTGATCGCCCTGACGTTGTTGGCAACCTGGAACATGGAGACCAGGTCTGCGTATCCAGGTCTTGCAGCCTCAGGAGCTGGAAATCAGGCCAAGGCCCCGGGGGGGCTGTCTCAAGAGACGATCACGATGGGCCAGTCTTGGCGGCTGATCACCTCCAGCCGGCAGGTCTTGATTTTTTTTGCCTTTTTGGTGGCCTTCACCCTTGGGTTGTTTCTCCAAGATCCCATTCTTGAAAGTTATGGAGCCCAGGTCTTTGGTCTCAGTATCTCGGCTTCTACTCAGCTCAATGCCTTCTGGGGTGCGGGCACCCTGGTGGGGCTTCTGCTGGCGGGTTTGCTAGTGGTGCCAAAGCTGGGCAAGTTGCCCTCGGCCAGGCTGGGTTGCCGGTTGATCCTGATCTCTCTGGTCCTTCTGATCCTTTGCGGACTCACGCGCAGCGTTCCCCTGCTCCAGTTCGTCATGCTGCTGTTTGGTCTGGCCGCCGGGATTGCCACGAACAGTGCCCTTTGTCTGATGCTTGATCTGACCCTGCCCCAGGCTGCTGGAGCCTTTGTTGGAGTTTGGGGTCTTGCCCAGGCTCTTTCCCGTGCTATGGGCAAGTTGCTCGGCGGTGGCCTCCTTGATTTGGGCCGCCAATTGCCGCTTGGTCCTGGCCCCTTCCCCGCCTTTGCCCTGGTCCTTTCCGTGGAGGCTCTGGTGACCTTTGGTGCGTTGCTATTGCTGGCTTCTCTCAACGTTCATCAGTTCCGCCAAGACACCGCCAGTAGCCTGGAACGGGTTCTATCGATGGAGATGGGTTGAGATGGCTCCATCGATGCCTCCCCAGCTGGATTCGGGATTGCAGCAACTGATCGATGCGGTGGCCGAGCGTCAACGCCAGGATTTCGGCCACGTCACCTATGCCAGCAAGGAGGACGGCTCCTTGATCACCGCCTGTGATCGTTGGAGTGACGACACCCTCGTCGGTGGCCTGGCCGGTTTGTATCCCGGCGAGGGGGTGCTGAGCGAGGAGGGCAACAGGAAGGTGCCTGACACCTCTCGCTACTGGGTGGTTGATCCCCTGGATGGCACCACAAACTATGCAGCGGGAATCCCCTATTGGGCCATTTCCATGGCCCGCTTCGACAAAGGGAGACCAGATCTTGCGATTCTTGATGTTCCTCCCCTGCGACAACGGATCGTCGCCATTCGCGGCCAAGGGGCGTGGAGAAATGGCAAACCGATTCTGCCTCCTTCGTTCACCACCAACCCTGCGGGTTGTGCCTCCCTTTGCAGTCGTTCCATCGGCGTTTTGCAAAAGCTTCCCGACCGCCGTTTCCCCGGAAAAATCCGTTTACTGGGGGTGGCAAGCCTGAATCTCGTAAGTGTCGCCATGGGACAGACGGTGGCCGCTCTGGAGGCCACCCCCAAAATCTGGGATTTGGCGGCGGCCTGGCTCGTGCTCAGCGAATTGGGTTGTCCGATCCGCTGGTTGCAAAACAACCCTGATGCCCTTGCCCAGGGAGAAGACCTGACCAAAACAGATTTCCCCGTATTGGTGGCGGATCGCAACGAAACCCTGAATTTATTTCTCCCCTGGGCCGAGGCTTTGCTGCCCTAGCTGGCGGCGTCTTGATCAAGTACG
>JBKDVK010000055.1:0-6476 GCA_046338875.1 Cyanobacteriota bacterium
GTCAGCGCAGAATTTGGGAGGCGTCGGCTTTCAACAGATCCACATTGCCGGGTTCTGCTCCCTGAAGGATGTTGTTCTGGAGCCCGGCCGCCTCACCTTGCTGATCGGCCCGAATGGTGCCGGTAAGTCGAATCTGCTGCAGGCCCTGCGGCTGATCCCGCTGCTCAGAATACGCTCTCTGCAGAGCTACATAGCGAATCATGGTTTTGGTGCCGCTCTTTTGCACTACGGACCCAAATCAACAGAAGCAATTGAGATTGGGATTCTGATCAGCGATCATGGCTCCACCTATCGTTACGACGCTCGGCTGGCCTTCGCATCTGATGACAGCCTGTATTTCCAGAGTGAGAATGCTGCCTGCCTGCACCCCGATGGCTCCTGGGTCATTAGCAGCCTTGGCGGTGGCCACCGTGAATCCAAGCTTCTGGAGGCAAATCCTGAAGACCAGACCGTAGTGGCCGTGAATCGGTGGCTGGCTCGGATGACCTTCTATCACTTTCACGACACCTCTGCCCAATCCAAGCTCCGCACTCACGCCCGTCGGGAAGATGACCGCTATCCCCGTTCCGATGGCTCCAACCTCGCGGCCTACCTGCTGCGGCTAAAGGAAAGCGACCAGGACGCCGACCGCAAGTCCTGGCAACGCATCAACCGCCACTGTCGCCACATTGCACCGGCCATCAAGGAGCTGGATCCGGTTGCAGTCAATGGCAGTGTTCGCCTCGATTGGGTCGATATCCGCGATCAACGCTTCGGCTGCCATCAGTTCTCGGATGGCACCCTACGAGCGCTGGCACTGATCACGGTGCTTTCCCAACCCACCGAACGCCTGCCTCGGCTGATCAGCATCGATGAACCGGAACTTGGCCTACATCCCTCTGCCATTGCCCTGATCGCTGAGCTTTGTCGTTCGATCTCCCGTCATACCCAAATCATCCTCTCGACCCAGTCTACGGAATTACTGGATCACTTCTCAGCCGATGAAGTTGTAGTGGTGGAGAGTGACCATGGTGAAACCAGTCTCACCAGGCTTAGCAGTGATGCTCTGCAGCGCTGGCTGGAGGACTACAGCCTTAGCGAGCTCTACAACAAGGGCGTGATCGGAGGCAAGCCTTGACGGTCGACTCTGTGGCACGTTTGATTTTTGCTGTGGAGGGGCGCACAGAAGATAACTTCGTACGAAGCAGCCTTCGGGACCATCTCTGGGGCTTTGGACTGGCCTCGTCTTCCACGATCGTTGGTAAAGCCAAGGCTGCTGCAAGAGGTAATAGCGGTAGAGGTGTGCGGGGCGGTGGTTGCTATGCCGACTGGGAGAAAGACATTAGGGACTGCCTGAAAGACAACCCGTCTCCGGATTTTAGGTTGACGACCTTGTTTGACCTCTATGGTCTGCCGGATGACTTTCCTATGCGCAATCGCATTGCTTCAGATCACAGCCAAGCAGACCGATGCGATCGTCTCCAACAGGTATTGGCAGACAAAATCAACGACTGGCGATTCATCCCATACATCCAACTCCATGAGTTCGAGACTTTGGTGATGGCTTGTCTGCCTTTTCTTGAATCGTTGTACGACAATCACGAGCAGCTTAATGGCTTGGCTAGCCTACAGATTGAGGTAGCCTCCTTGCAGCCTGAAGAGATCAACGATTCCAGGGACACCGCTCCCAGCAAGCGGCTGCTACGCCATATCCCCGACTATCGCAAAGTTACCGATGGTCCCGATGCTATCTATTCAGCAGGTCTTGTTTTTGTGCGTAACCGCTGCCCCCGTTTTGATGCCTGGATCAAGCAACTGGAGGGCCTGAGTGAAACGAAAGTATCTATGTAACTATAATTGGGTTACATCAGAGGAACCTTAAGAGGTTCCCTTTCCCCCCGCCGAGCAACACCGCATCGTCTGCAAGATGGACAGTTTAATGGCCCTCTGCGACCCGCTGGAGCAGCAGCTCAACCAGGCCGATCAACAGCGCAGGCGGTTGCTGCTGGCCTGGCCATCCTCGAACGCATCCGCATCCAGGGATTCAAGTCGCTTCGCGACGCCAAGGTAAAGGGTCCGCGGCAACCCCTGGGAAAGAGAACTTTTAAACAACTTCATGCTTTACATGATCGCGAATCCCTGACATGACTATCATCAATCAAGACGCTCGATATCATTATAAGGTAATAACCAGAGTGGTGCTTTGTTCAAAGTGTTCCGCATCGGTCTGACTAGCTCCCTGTCGGCCTCTGTTGTTCTGCTTGCCACGGCCGACCAAGCCAAGGCGAGCGGAACCTATGACTTCACGCTGCCACCCTTGAAGTCAGGATGTTTAATCTCTCCAACTCACCCAGACTGCTATGCCGATCAAAATGTGATTCGAGCTTCAGGCTTTAGTCACGATGATGGCACTGATGCCCCGCGGCTCATTCCTGTTGGCTCCGTGCCACCACTGCTGCAAAAACCTGCGGACAATCCCCTTGGCAATACTCTTTGGCAACGATTGCAAAATCTTTTGGCAAGCACTCCTGCCCCATTGCATGTGATTGATCAGTCAAAGCCAAAGTCGTCCATTGGTACAGTGCTTGGGCGCGAGATTTTTGTCGATCAAGATTTTAACCAGTGGACGCAGTTCTCTGGAGACTGGTTCGTCCTGATGTCTAACCAGTTTAATCAGAATAATCCCAGGAAGAAGGCATTGTGGTGCGGAGATCTCATCACTTGTGATGGATCTAGAAATTATGCAAGTGCTGCCAACAAAGGATCAAGCCCTCTCTTTTTTGCACCTGTACTTGCAGATCTCGCGCCGCAACCGCTCAAGAGCAAGTTGAATCTGGGGGATTGGTTGCGCACCAGGCCTACGGAATACGATATGACCAAACCAGAAACTGTGCATGCAAGAGCCAACTTTCTTGTTGGTGGTCGTGGCATTGGCAGTTTTTCCGGCGCCCCAGATCAGGCGGCCTGGAATCATGTGGCTTACGTTTGGGTAGACCCAGATCAATTGTTCAGGCCAGCGCAGAACCCTGATATAACCATCGCTGAAATTGCCACGGTGGCCAATCACTTTGATCCGGTTCAATCTCCACCCAGCATCGAATGGTGCATCAGAGGTTTGGTTAGTACTGCCCCTGCTCCATCCTCTTGTCCTATGGCCGAGCCAGCACTTGGGCAAGGAACTCTTTTCAATGACTTCGATAACTACTATTTAAGTTATTTTGAGTCTGGCTCAAATCAATCCCGTAGTGATTATTTCCCATTTCCCTTTACAGGTCTTGGAGTCACATACGATCCCTACTATCAAGCGCTTCTGGAAGCCTCTGCAACAGAAACCGAGCTCGCGCTTGTTCTGCCTAAGCTCATTGGCACCAGTGAATTCATTTATGCACTGCCCACCTTGGCTAACGCGGACACCACACCGATGTATGTGGATCGGGTGTTCCCGATCATGAGTTTGGTTGCCGTGCCAGGCCCGCTGCCTATCCTCGGCGCCTTCGCCAGCTTCGCCTTCTCGCGCCGGCTCCGCCACCGCATCCGCCGTGGTTCAGTTAGTCGCTGATTAGGCGGCAACCCCTAACCCCCCGCCTGTTTGGGCCGGAAGCCAGCCTCTGTCAGGGCTGCCAGAGCCACCGCCACCTGATCGCCCTGCAGTTCAATCACCCCGTCCTTGAGGGTGCCCCCGGTGCCCGCTTTGGCCTTGAGGGTTTTGAGCAGGTCCTTGGCTTCAGCCTCAGGCACCTCCATCCCGGTGATGGCCGTCACCAGCTTGCCGCCCTTGCCCGCCTTGGTGCGCTGCACCCGCACCCGCTGCTCGGTCTTCGCCGGTGCTGCGGCCCCAGGCCCGGCGGGGCGTTGCAGGCTCTCCGCCGAGCTGAATTCCTGCCAGCCGCCTTTGGCCATCGACTTGGGGAGGCAAGCAGTGCAGGTTCAGTTTATTGCTGCACGGGCAGGGGCACCGGGCCCAAAGTGCGGCTGCCGGTGCGTATCGAGCAACGGCCATCGCCGCTGCCAGCACCGGGGTAAAGGCCATGCTGCTGCTCAAACGTGGTCACAGCGGCCAACACCCATTGCTCGCACAGGGCGGCCGGATCCAGGCACCGGGCGGCGGCGGCGCTCTCCACCCGCTCGCGCAGGTTGTCACTGAGCCAGGTGCCATTGGCAGGGGTCAGGGTTGGGTTGGCCGACATCGCCAAAGATCAAAATCTCGAACAGTTCTACGCCAGCTTGGGGGGGGATTGCACTGTCCAACCAGGCGGGTGACGACTCAGCCAATCCAGTGGCCCTGGGCGAAGCGCACGCTGTAAATCACGCTCAGCAGGCTGCCAAATCCCAGCACAAATCCCAGCCAGCGGGGGTGGGCGCTGAACCAGGCCCCGTAGAGCATCAGCAGCGGCACCGTCGCAAAGACATGGCGCTCCAGGCTGATGGTGTTCTGCTTGAGCAGGTAGGCCATCACGCTGGTAACCCCGAACAGCCATAGCTCCAGGGGCAGGCGTCCGTAGCCCCAGACCAGCAGCGGCAGACAACCGAGGCTGAACAGCAGGCAGAGGGCCGGCATGCCCCCCAGCAACCAATAGCCCACAAACGCCAGCACCGAGAGGGCAAAGCTGGCCGTGGGCCAGCGCCGCCCCGGACCCCAGGCCAGGCCGGCCACCAGCAGGATCGCCGCCATAGCGGCGGGATGGGCCAGGTCCACCAACGCGCCGGCCTTGGTGTTGAGGGGGCCCAGCAGGGCTTGGGAGAGCTGGCGGCGCCAGAAAGGCAAGCCCGCCAGGTTGAAGCCCGGGGTCACTTCCCAGGCCTTTTGGGCATGCAAAAAGGCCAATGCATTGCCCTGCCCCTGCAGCCCGATGGCCATCACCACCGCCAGCCCGCCCAGGGTCAACAGGACCGCCACCAGGCCCGCCCGCCAGCGCCGCTGGCGCCAGAAGCCCACCCCAATCGAGGCCACCAGCACCACCCCGGTGGGGCGGGTGGCCGCCGCCAGCCCACCCCAAAGTCCTGCGGCGAGGCCGCCCCGGCCCCCGCCCAGCAGCCCTTCCGGCCCCGTGGGACGGCGCACCAAGGCCGCAAGCGTCAGGGCCGTGAACAACAAATATAAAGATTCGGTATACGGAATCGCAAAAAAGATTGCCATCGGGTTCAGGCAGCTCAGCAGCACCACGTTCCTGGCGACGGCAGCTCCCAGCCAGCGTTCACTGAGCCGGTACAACACCAGCAGGGCCCCCAGAAAAGCGACGTTCACCAGCAGCAGGGCCACCAGCACGGGGGGGATGGGCACCAAGGCGGCAACCGCTTTGATGGTGTACGGAAACAGGGGGAAGAAGGCAAATTCATCGCCCCCATAGCCCTGTGCCGCGATCCTGAGGTAGTGGGCCCCATCCCACTGCCCGAGGCGCTTGATCAGCTCCGCTGCCGTGCGGGGCCGCAGGGCCAGCGCCAGGGTGAGGAAAAACAGCAGACGACTGCCCAGCCAGCTCCAAAAGACAACCGCCGACCCCCGCGGGAGTCCTCCCCAAGCTCCCCTGAGCCGCTGGCGTGCTGAAGGGGCGGCTGATCCCATTACAGGGCCCTTGGCTATGGCAGCCATTCACGCACGCCATGGCGCCAGGGCGCGGTTCCTGGCCGCTGGCCAGGCCCCGCAGCAGCCTGCGTGGCCGGGTGCCCGAGGGGGGGGGCTGCACGATTTCGAGTTCGAGCCCAAAACTGGCAAGATTCAGCTTCCAAGAAGGAAAAACCAGGCCAATCGGCCTCAATTCCGCTCCAAAATTGACCATTTCGAACCGAGATGTTTGCGGCGCTCGCCAGTGCAGAGCGCGCTGGCTTTGGGGGCATTGTGCTTATGGGGCTCTTCACCCGGCATCGACGCCGCTGACCACTGGCCTTTCCCGGCCTGCGGCCGCTTCGCCTCCACGACCCTCCTCCCTAGGCTGGCTCCACTGCATGCTGCCGCCGGTGACCACCACCGTTCCCCCCCGTCAGGGCACCAGCCCGGATCCCGCCAGCTTGGTGCCCGCGGTGCGGCCCGATCCCCTTGGGCGCTTCGGGCCGTACGGCGGCCAGTACGTGCCGGAAACCCTGATGCCGGCTCTTGCGGAGCTGGAGACTGCCGCCGTCGAGGCCTGGGCCGATCCGGCCTTCACTCAGCGGCTCAACCACCTGCTGCGCACCTATGTGGGCCGGCCCAGTCCGCTCTACGAGGCCGAACGGCTCAGCGAGTACTACCGCCGTCCCGAAGGTGGCCCGCGCATTTGGTTGAAGCGCGAAGACCTCAACCACACCGGCGCCCACAAGATCAACAACGCCCTGGGCCAGGGTCTGCTGGCCCTGCGCATGGGCAAGAAGCGGATCATCGCCGAAACCGGCGCCGGCCAGCATGGCGTCGCCACCGCCACGGTCTGCGCCCGCTTCGGGCTGGAGTGCGTCATCTACATGGGCGCCGAAGACATGCGCCGCCAGGCCCTCAACGTCTTTCGCATGCGGCTGCTGGGGGCCAC
>JBKDVK010000056.1:0-2512 GCA_046338875.1 Cyanobacteriota bacterium
GCTTTTGGCAGGCCTGTAATCGATAGTTCGGAATCGCTTCGCAGAGGTGATGGATCGCATGGCAGCCGATATCGGCGGAGAACCAATTCAGCAGTGCTGGTAGCTGCAGATCACTGGTGCCCTGCATTGCCCCATCCATCGCCTGCCAATTCTCGTTGCCATGGGCATAGGAGCCTGGAAAATTGTGCTGCACAAAGAAGATGCAGATGAAGATGGCGGCGCCGCAGGCCATCACCGGGGCATAGATCAACCAGAAGGTCCCCGCCCCCAGCCAGTGGGCCATAAAAATCCAGCTGGCGATCACGGCCAGATTGTTGAGCAGCAGGTCAACAAATTCTTCTGGGCTGTGCCACCAGCTGGTCTTATGGCTGGCGACGATCTCGGGCCAGCCTGGCTTGGGTGATTTCCCCAGGCTGGAGATCAAGTGGGGCACCAGGCCCGCCAGCCCTGCCAGCAGTTCGATCCGCGGCTTGATCACCAGGTAGAAAAAGCCCCCGGGAATCAGCATCAGCGGATGCCGCAACAAGCGGTAGAAGGTCTTGGCGCGGGGGCTGTAACCGCTATATGCCTTGGCGCTGACGACTGCCGCAGGCCCCCTGTACTTGGCCCAGTTGCCGTTGTGGCGATGGTGAAAGGCGTGCCCCCGCGACCAGGGCAGCTGGGGGATGGCTGCCACGATGCCAAACAAAAAACCGACGGCGCGATTGGTGGCGGCATCACGAAACAGGGCGTTGTGGCCACAGTCGTGCATCAGCGAGAAGCAGCGGGCCAGGAACAGCACCATCAACGCCAGCACCGGCAACAGCAGCCAGGAACCCTGCCGCAGGCAGGACACCGCCAGCCACCACAGCAGGCCATAGGGCACCAGGGTGTTGGCGACCTGCCAGGCAGCCAGCCAGTTGTTGCTGCCCAAGAAAGGCTTGAGCTCGAAATCGGTGCGCTTCAGAGACCCCGTTGCTGGAGTGGGTTGGGCAGCAGACCGGTCCAAGGGTGATTCCAAGCCCTCAGCGGTGGTTTCGAGAACAGGAATACCAAAATCCCTAAATGTTGAAGACAATCATAAGTCTTTACTGAAAAACCGCGTCAGGTCGACAAAACCCCATCCAGCTCATGCCACCCCCACGTAGACCCACGCCTGGGCCCCCGAGGCCAGGGGGGCCAGCACCCGCTGGTAGTCGGAGACTTCGTAGGCGTCGGCACGGGCCAGTTCGGCGTCGCTGATCTCGAACACCGTGCCTTCAACCCGGTCGCGGCCATCGCCGCTGAAACGCACGATCGGGTGGTGGCTGAGGCCGCTGGCCGCCAGCACGGTCGCGTCTTCAATGCGCAGCAGCGACTGGCTATAGCCCACCAGGGCATCGGATCGGCCCGTCAACAGGCGCCCAAAGGTGCTTTGTTGCACGCTCTGCTGCTGCAGCGTGCCGTAGGAAAACAGCAGGGGCATGGCGGGGCGGGCAGGGGGGTGATGGGGGGAGGCGCCAGGGGTTCATTTTGGCGGGATCCAGCCCTGGAAACCGTCCATGAAGCGTCGGTCGATGCGGTGTTTGAGCCCCCCCAGCCAGGTCGTCGGTCCCAGCACCCACGGGCCCCACAGGGCCAGGGCCCGGGGCTGCCGGTCCGGCCGGCTGGCGCCCGAATCCCCCAGCAATTGCAAGGCGTGGCGCCGCGGCGTCCAGCAGCGCAGGGCTTTTGGCGGTGCCGCCCCTGGCGGCACCACCCATGGAGGCACCGCCAAAAGCGGCTCTGCCAGCGAGCGCTCCAGGTTGGTGGCCAGCACCGCCGCCGCCCGCACCGCCCACACCCCCGCCGCCGGCCGGGGCTGGGCGCCCACCAGGCCGCAGTCGCCCACGGCAAACACTCCCCTTAGCCCCTGCACCGCCAAACTGGTTTCGGTTAGCACCCGGCCGCTGCCCGGCTGCACCGGCAGGCCGGAGGCGTCCAGCCAGGGGGGCGCCTGACTGCCGGTGCAGGCCAGATCGGCCGGGCCCAGGTAGGTGCCATTGCGTTCAAGGGGCACGCCCGCTGCCGCCAGTAGCCGCTCACCGGCCCGGTTGGCGGCGGGGCTGCCCAGGGCCAGCTCGGGGCCCCGCAACAGCAGGCGGCAGGGGTGGCCGCGGCGGCCCAGGGCCAGGGCCAGCTCGACGGCGCTGGCGCCACCGCCCCGCAGGCGCAGGGGGGCAGCCGCAGGCAGGCCATGCACCCAGGCCAGAAAGGGCTCCAGGGGCTTGACCGCCATGGCGCCATCTGCAGGCGCCGGCGTGATCGCTCCCACATCCAGGCTGAGGATGTCCCAATCCAGCCGCTCTCCCCCCTGCAGCAGCAGTTGGCGAGGTCCCAATTCAAGGCCCGTGATTTCAGCCTGCAGAAAGCTCACGCCGGCCTGCTGGCAGAGCTGTTTCAGGTCGATGCGGGCCGATTCCAGGGTCGCCAGGCCGGCCACCACCGCCGGCACCAGGCCGGAATACAGGCTGGTGGGGTAGCGGCTCACCAGGGTGACCGAGCCGCTGGCCGG
>JBKDVK010000057.1:0-3426 GCA_046338875.1 Cyanobacteriota bacterium
TGCTGCCAAGGCTAATTCCTGCCGAGGGATTGCTAAGTGTCAGGGTGGCGATCTCTGTGCCTTCGACCAGAGCATCTTCCACCACCGTGAAGGTCACCGACCCGCTCGTGCTGCCACTGGCAATGGTGATGGTGCTGTTGCTGAGGCTGTAATCCCCTGCGGTGATGCCAGAGCCTGTGACAGCCAGCGCAACGGTTTGGTTGCTGGCAACAGCACTCGATGCAGTTGCCGTTACGGTGATGATGGTTTGGCCAGTTTCTGAGCCAGTGGTGCTGCTCAGTGACAGGCTCACCGTAGGTGCAGCAGGGTTTGATGCAGATGATGCAAGGGTTGAGAGATCAACCCGAGTGGTGTTACGAGCGGTGAAATTGGCAGCTGTGCTAAGTGCCGAAATCGACTGCGAGTAAACGCTTGCCGCATTCGTGAAAATCGCATTGTCTAAGTTGCCGACATTGAGAACCTGCCCATTGGTGATGATGGGAAGGTTGGAATTGCTGGCATCGCCTGCGCCGTAGGGGGCCACTCCAAAGCCGATGAATGCGATTAGAGTCGGAGTCCCTGTGAGGTGCGTGCCGCTGCTGACGCGATAGGCGCTGAGAGAGTCCCCGCTGTTCGAAAATGAGAAGTTGCTCGTGGAATTGCTGCTGTTTGCAAGCAGGGTTACGGAACCAGCTGAGCCGCCCCCATTGAGTGAGACTGCAGGAGCAGCACCATCACCAGCGTTGATCAGGATGACAGTACCCGCGGCAATCCCTGCCGCTGGTGCCGTGTATTGGAGAAAGCCCTCGGTTGCACGAAAGTAAGCTGATGCTGCGCCACTTACCCCAGTGATACCTCCGTCGGTTACATAGAAACTATCTCCAGCTGCAATGGCATTCAGGGCAAGAATGGCAAACTGATCAGGATTAGTTGAATTGACACCTACAAAAGCGATGTCGCCAGCATTGACAGCCATACAGCTTATTTATAGGGAGGCTATAAATTCCTCGGGCAGCATAAGATTGCAGCCGCTTGTGAAGTTTATGAACAGCTGATCATCAGGTTAAGGAAACAGCCAACCCGGAGTGACAGAGCTGCAGGCGGCTGGATTGGCGGCAGGTTTGACGGCAGGTTTGGCGGCAGCGTTAGGTTGCCGCCATTGCGGGTCGCAATGATGGCCAAGAACGCCGCCGATAGCGCCACCCCTGGTGACTCCGCCGCCGAACCCGGCACGCCTGCGGTGGGGGGCGGCTGGCCGGTGATTGATGGCTGGGCCAAGGCCAGCCTGTCGCTGCAGGGGCCGCTGCTGTGGCGGACGCTGCTGCACAAAAGCGCCTGCCTCTCCTGCGCCTGGGGCACGGGCGGCCAGAACGGTGGCTTCAATGATGAGCTGGGGGAGCCCCTGCAGCGCTGCCTCAAAAGTGTGGAAGCGATCTCGGCCGAACTGCAGGCCGCCGTGCCCAAGGGATTGTTCGGCCAGCGCAGCATCGCCCAGCTGCAGCAACTCAGCTCGCTGGAGGCCGACCGGCTGGGGCGATTGAGCCAGCCGCTGATCTTGCGGCAGGGCCGCAGCCATTACGAGCCAATCAGCTGGGACGAGGTCTTTGAACTCAGCGAGGCGGCATTCAAAGTGCCGCCGCAGCGGCTGGCCTCCTACAGCTCTGGCCGCTCCTCCAACGAGGCCGCCTACCTGCTGCAGCTGCTGCTGAGGGCCCTGGGCTCCAATAACCTGGCCGATTGCTCCGACCTCTGCCACGCCCCCTCCACCGTGGGCCTGGGCGAGGTGTTTGGTTCCGGCACCTCGATGGTGAGCCTGGAAAGCCTCAAGCAGGCCGATTGCGTCGTGCTGGTGGGCTCCAACGCCCCCGCCAACCACCCGCGCTTGATGAACGAGCTGATCCAGCTGCGCCAGCGGGGCGGCACGGTGATTGTGATCAACCCGGTTTTGGAGGTGGGCCTGCTCAAGTTCGGCTCCCCCGCCTTCCCGATTCGCTCGCTGCTGAAGGGTTCAGCGATCGCCTCGATCTTCCTGCAGCCGGTCCCCGGCAGCGACGTCGCCGTGTTCGTGGGAATCCAGAAGGCGCTGCTGGAAGCGAATCAAATTCGCCGGGAGTTTCTGGCGGCTCATGCCGAAGGCTCGGAGGAGGTGCTGGAGCAGGCCCGGGCCACCCCCTGGGAAGCGATCACGGCCTGCTGCGGCCTCAGCCGTGAAGAGCTAAGCCACGCCGCCGCTGCCATTGCCAGGGCCCGGGGCGTGGTGTTCGCCTGGGCGATGGGCATCACTCACCAGGCCAACGGCACCAGCAATGTGCATGCGATCGCCAACACCGCCCTGCTGAGCGGCAACGTGGGCAAGCCGGGGGCGGGCACGATGCCAATCCGCGGCCACTCCAACGTGCAGGGCTTTGGCTCGATGGGGGTCACCGTGAAACTGCGGGCGGAACTGCAGCAGGCATTGGAGGAGCTGCTGGGCCGGCCCCTCAGCCCCGTACCCGGCTACGACACCCGCGCCTTGATCGCGGCCGCAGACGCCGGGGCGGTGGACACTTTGTTATGCCTGGGCGGCAACCTCTGGGGCGCCAACCCGGATTCGGCTGAGGCAAAACGGGCCCTAGCGCGCATCGACACGATCGTCTATCTGGCCACCAAGCCCAACCAGGGCCACTTCCACGGGCTGGCGGCAAAGAACACTTTGGTGCTGCCGGTGTTCAATCGCTTCGAGACGCCCCACCGCAGCACCACCGAATCGGGCAACAACTATGTGCGGCTCAACGAACCCGGCAGCACCCATCTCAAAGGCGGCGACCTGATCAGCGAGGTGAGCTTCCTGGCGGAACTGGCGCGGCGATTAATGGGCACGGACCCAATCGACTGGGGCCGCCTGCAGGACGCCAGCTACGTGCGCCAGCTGATCGCCCGTACCGTGCCGGGTTACGGCCCGATCGGCCAGATCGACGCCAACCGCAAGGAGTTCAGCGTCGAGGGCAGGCTATTCAACGAACCCACATTTGCCACCCCCAGCGGCCGGGCCCGGATGGAAATCACCCCCCTGCCAGTGTTGGAGCTGCCGCATCCGGAACATTTCGGCAGCCTGGCGCCGGAAGAAGCCGCACTGGTGCTGTCCCTGATCACGGCGCGCAGCTACAGCCAACACAACACAGTCGTCTACAAGGAAGGAGACATGTACCGCGGTATGCCGCATCGCAACACGATTCTGATGAACCGGGCCGATATCACCCGCGCTGGCTTCACGGCCCACCAGCGGGTGACGGTGCAGGGGGAAGCCGGCGCGCTGCAGAATGTGGAGATCATCCCCGGCGAGATCCGCAGCGGGGCAGCGCTGATGTTCTACCCGGAGGTGAACGCCATCTTCAAGGCCGTGATCGATTCACGCAGCGGCACGCCCGCCTTCAAACGGGTGCCGGTGCTGGTGCGGGCGGGAAGGGG
>JBKDVK010000058.1:0-3969 GCA_046338875.1 Cyanobacteriota bacterium
CAGCAAGGGTGGCTTTGGCCTCAGGCCATCCTGTGGCAAAATCGAGGCGCCTGCGGCGCCAACAGCCAAAGGATAAAGAACTAAAGATTTAAAGGGTAAAGAATTAGTCCTGGGGGAGGCAACAGACGCGGAAACCGACGCCGTCGCTGCGGTTGACCGGGTGGTTGAAGAGGCGGAAGGCCGAACGGCAGTGCGCGGGGAGGTTGCGCCACGACCCGCCGCGCAGCAGCCGGCTTGCCCCTCCACCTGCCGTCCAGGCACTGCCATCCGCCGGTGCCCCCGTATAAGAATCGTGCCAAGGGTCCAAACACCATTCCCACACATTGCCGTGCATGTCATGCAGACCCCAGGCATTGGCTGGAAAGCTGCCCACCTCTGTTGTTTGCTGCCTGGAAACCCCCTTGGGCCCTGAAGCATAGGTTTCTGTCCAATCATAATTTGCCAATTCCGGCGTTAGTGTCTCCCCAAAGGCAAAGGGCGTCGTGCTACCCGCCCGACAGGCATATTCCCACTGCGCTTCGCTGGGCAGGCCGTAATCCCGACCAGTGCGTGCGCTCAGGCGCCGGCAAAATTCGACCGCCTCATGCCAGCTCACTCGCTCTACAGGTCGGTTTGCTCCTTGGAATCGGGATGGTTGCGACTCCAGCTCCAGTTGTTGTTTCGGCCAGCCAGCCACCACCTGCCATTGCGCCTGGGTAACTGGAGTTTGACCAATAAAGAAGCTCTGCAATTGCACTCGATGCTGAGGGCCTTCATTACCTCTACGATCAGCTTCGGTATCAGGAGAACCCATCTGGAATGAGCCGGCAGGAACCTGCACCATGGTGATGGCGATATCCTTGGCCAGCTCTTGCTTATAGCCAGAAACCGTGATGTGCTCGGTTTGCTGCTGCCAGCCATTCCCAGCCCGCAGAATCAGACCGCGAACAGTGGGAATCTGAACCAAAACAAAACCTCGTGGAACCTCGCTTTGAATGCGAGCTAGGCGGGCGCGGTCTTCTTGCTCTCGGCGTTCCGCTTCTGCCTTTGCTTTGGCGGCAGCGGCTGCTTGTTCTGCTTGCTGAGCTTTGCGAGCCAAGGCCTCCTGTAGCTTTGCTTCGATTTGAGGCTGAAGATTATTGCATTCTTGATCTGTTATCTTTAGATACTCTTGGCGCCGTTTAAGTTGTATAATACAATTTTCAGGCAGTGGAAGGCCATATTTCTCTACATATTCGAAATAGGTATCAATATATCTTTTGCGGTTTTCTCTTTTGTCTCGGTCCTGATTGAGAAGCCGGTTCTTAATCTCATCCACCTCAATATCCGTTAAGCCAAGCCTAGCTTGTTCATCGCTAAGGGTATGTTTATCAGCTATGGAAAACTCGCCATCTTTAGAATCTTTGATCAAATTGCTTACAAGTTGCTCAAAGGGTTTTAACTTCCTATCTTTAACTAATTTATCTGCCCGTTCTGCGATTTTATTTACAACATGAGTGTAGGCTCTTGATTTCTCATTTTTGCCCTTGGCTTCTGCATCGGAAAGGGGGACAAAACCCTCCGGCAAACCCTGAATCTCTGAAAACCAATAATTTGCATGATAGCAATGACTCAACAAAATTGGAATAACTACAGCAGCATTCTCTTCGTGCCGCCGCTTAGCATCAACTAATTCAAAAGATGAGATATATTCTGTATCAAGAAAATCACTTGATACCAAAAGCAAAATTATATCCGCACTTTGCAAGCTTTCCCTTATAGCCGGATCCCAGGCAGTGCCAATTTCTATCAGACGATCGGTCCATGGCGCAACTTTGCCAGCGTCAACGAGGGGCCTTAGATATTTAACGAGTTCATCAAGTTGCTCTTTATCCTTACGGGAATAGGAAACAAAAAGCTTTAATGGCTTGACCATGGGAGGACTATGATCAAATTAAACTGCAAATAGTTGCGCTAGACTGTAATAGAAGCAAAAATTTTGCCAGCTCTCCACCCTGGAAAGCCCTTCGTCCGGGCAATATAATTCTAGTCGAACGCTTCAATAAAGCTTGGTCAATCATGATTTAAATCACTGCTTATTCAGTTTAGCGCAGCCCCGGGCCAACCAAACGGCCAAACAAGCTTCCTGCCGCCATCAGGGCAGGCCCCCCCAGCGGCCCCATGGGCGAGCCGATACAGAAAGAGTCGCTAAGAGCCCTGCCCACCAGGACATGAACAGCCCCTTGCAATGAATCAAGGCATATCGAATTACCAAAACTGGTCCATCACCCTGCTGACCGTTGCCCTTGCGACCATCGCAATGCGCAGAACAATGTCCAGAGCAATGCCCAGAGCAATGTCCACCCTAATGCCCACCGGAATACCCAGCGCAAAACCCAACCTGATGAGGTATGAAGCTCCGCGAGTGGTCTTTCTGGCCTGGCTGGTACGGATGTATCGAGCCTGGGATGTCATTGTCGCAGTTTCTTGAGCTGTACGGCACCGAGGACCAATGCGAAGCAGCTCTTGAGCAAACCCGTTGGCAAGGGCTTGTGTATGGGCGTCGCCACAGGCGCTATCAGTGCGGGAGTTGCCGTCATCAGACGACAGTCACTGCGAGAACAATCATGGAAGCCACCTAGCCCCTGGGCTTCTGCGTAGGCGCAGCCTTCTCGAAGAGAAGCAGTAGCTGCCGCTTACCAAGTGGTTCCAAGCCTTTTTTCTGGTTGGGGACGCTAAAAAAACACAATGGCGGCAAGCCTGGTCGCGGATCAGAGAACAAGGTGTCAATCGTCGCTGCCGTCTCCCTTGATGAGGCTGGTCATCGCATTCACGTGAAGGTGGCCAAGATTGAAACCTTCTGCTGACGTGACCCCCATCATTGGTCCAGTTCCTATGAGAGCTGGTGGGGTGATCAAGCCGCCTTCCATTGCTGGAGGACTTCCAGAGGCGTACGCCCCTGGAGAGCCGAGTGCGGTCTGTATGTGTTGTACTCCATCCTGTGCTGTTCTGCCAATAACTTTGCTTCCGGTAACGATCCAAAAAGCTCAATATTCAAAAATTCATCCCTGAGTCGGCTGTTGAATGATTCTACAAATGGATTCTCCCAAGGTGAACCTGGCGGGATGTATTCCGCACCTGATCCACTACCCGTGCACCACTCCTGTAATGCATGGGCAATGAACTCAGGGCCATTGTCCATTCTTAGATGGGTGGGTGCTGGATACTGCTTGAGTAATTCCTCAATCGTGTCGATTACATCCATAGCCTTACAACGTCTACCAACACGAATGGCAAGACATATGCGACTAAATTCATCCACTATGTTCAGAAATTTCAATCTTCTGCCATCCATCGTTTGGTCGAATTGGAAGTCGATCGCCCACACATGATGCGGGTATTCGGCTCTAAGGAGCTCTCTGGAACCGTCTGCCGGTCGTGAGCGCTTTTGCTTGCGCGGCAGGGGCCTCTGTAGCCCCTCCTCGCGCCAGATCCGTTGCACCCGCTTGTGGTTGACGCTCCAACCCTCGATTCGCAGACGCCTATAAACCAACCGCCTACCCCAGCGAATGTGGCGCCGGGCCAGCTCACGAATCCGCTCTCTGAGCTTGTGCTCCTCGATGTCTGCCACCGGCACTGGCCGTCGTTGGGTGCTGCGGTTCTGGCCGGCTAGACGGCAAGCCCGGCGCTGGGAAGCCCGGAATCGATCCTGCAGAACCACGACAGCTCTGCGTCGACGTTCCGGGCTCAGAAGTTTCCCTCGGCAAGCTCCTTGAGCATCGCTTTGTCGAGTTCTGCCTCGGCAAGCAAACGCTTCAGCCGAGAGTTCTCCTGTTCCAGATCCTTGAGCCGCTTGGCTTCCGTGGATTTCATGCCTCCGTAGAGATGCTGCCAACGGTGGTAGGTGGCAGCAGATACCTCCAGGGCTCGGCATACATCGGCAACTGTTTGGCCTTGGTTGAGCAGTTGCTCGGCACTGCGCAGCTTACGGACGATCTGCTCGGGGTTGTG
>JBKDVK010000059.1:0-3147 GCA_046338875.1 Cyanobacteriota bacterium
GGCTGGGAGATTGATCCGACACTGGCTGATGAACAGTGGGCCCAGGCCACCGACCCAGCGCCTCGTGGTACCAATGCCGGCCAAGACCAGAAGCCCAGGCCGAAGGTTGCCACGCCGGGAGGCCAGCCGCCCACGGCCAAACAAAATCAGCAGCCGGCAAAGCCCAGGTCATTGCCTAAAGCAAGGGCGAAAACGCTCGCAAGCCCCGCCGATCCAATCGACGGACTGGACGACGATCCAGACACAGAAGAAGCGGACTTTAACAAGGAGCGAGCGTTGCACGAACGCGAAAAGCGTTTGATTGCTCGAATGGAGCGAATGGAAAAAGCAAAACAGCTAGCTTATATTGAAGACATGGAAATAGCCTATAATGCTGTCCTACTCCAATTAACCACCTTAGCAAGCTCAGCTCATAAGCGAATCAAGGCAATGATTCCCCACCTTACTCACGAAGAACTAAGCGAGATTGAAAGGGTTATATCCGAGATTTTTGAGTCTGTATCTTCTAATGAGTTTGAGGAACTACCAGAATGATTGATCGCAATATCCGAAAGATGGCCAAACGGCTTGCCGCGATGGTAAAGCCTAAGCCGTTTATGACGATGCTGGAATATAGTAACACTTACTACTATGTGACAAGCGCAACTGATGGCCGGCAAAAATGGCGTACTAGGCCATATCAGGAAGATTGGTTTTTAGCGCCAACTGACCCAGAAGTTGAGTGCATGGTTTGCCAGAAGCCGTCGCGGGTTGGCTGGTCGGAGTATGTGAAAGCGGTAATTGTGTTTTTCTCCGACTGGCGCCGGTCTAAGATTATGCTGGTGCAGCCTACAGACTCTGAAGTACAGAAATACAGCACCGAAGATATAGATTCAATGTTTGACGACAATCATGGAATCCCAAGATTAAAAGGACAATTAAATAACAAAAAAACAAAAGGAGCGTTAAAAAATAGCTACGATTTTAAACAGCTTGTCAATGGTGCGTTGATCCACTTGGTAAGCGCCGCAACGCCCCGGTCTGGTCGTCGGGTGGAGCGAAGCCCAATTCTGTTCGAGGAGCCAGCCACTTACGATAGCCCCGAAGGTGACACCATTGGAAACCTGTTCCAACGGGCCGGTAACATTTGGGATCCGTTTTTTACGATTGGCGGCACGCCAATATATCCTAACGATTACATGGAGCAAGCCTTTAAGAAAGGCGATCAACAGTATAGATATTATCCGTGCCCGCACTGCAATCACTATCAACAACTGCGCTGGGAAAATTTTATAAAGGAGGGCCCTGATGAAGGGCGGATTCGTTGCGAGCATTGCGAAACCCCAATTGATTACAGCAACCTGTATTCAATGGACAAGGCGGCTGGTTGGGCCTGCCCGCTAGGCCTGGATCGCAGCAAGCAAGTTTTGCGCAACGGTGTGCCGATCTGGCGATCACAGCAGGTAGGCCCTGGCATGTCCTACCACCGAGCGGCTATGTGGCCCGAGTTGGTGGCTCGGCATCGGGTGGCGCTGGAACAGATGAAAATGGGCAACGTGGCGCCAATGCAGACGTTTCACAACACAGATTTAGGGGTGCCGTGGGCCGATGAGATCACCAGCAAGCTCACCGGCGACGGCTTGGCCGAGCGTCGCAAAAATGCAGGCTTCGGCAATGGCTACCCATGGGACGGCGAAGCGTGGGACATTCCGACCGGGGTGCTGCTGCTGACCGATGGGGTGGACGTGCAGGGCGGCGGCGGCACCGTGGGTGAGCGGCTGGTCTACACCCTCTGGGGTTGGGGGACCGGCGAGGAAGGGTGGCACATTGCCCACTTCGAGATCGAGGGGGACCCCCAGCAGCCGGATGTATGGGAGCAGCTGAACGTGATCAGCACGAAGGCCTGGGCCCGTCAGGACGGGGGAACCATGAAGGCCAACCTGGGAGGGGTTGACCATGGCGGCCTGTGCAGCAAGCAGGTAGAGGACTTCTGCCGGGCCCGTCCTGATCGGTGGGTGGCCATGAAAGGCTCGGGCACCAAGGGGCTGCCGATCATCCAGAAGGGCAGGCCGACGGAAGTCAACCGCAAGAATCAATCAGTCACCCGGCGCGGCGGATTGCTTTACACCACTGGATATGACGCCAGTGTGAACATGCTGAAGGCGATGCTTCGGGTTGAGCAGCCGGGGCCTCGATACCTGCATTTTGGGCAGGCTTCTACAGATGAGTTCCTGCGGGAGCTGTTCCCCTGGAAGTACGTCCCGAAGACCAGGGCCCGCACCGAATACCACTGGATCAAGCCCCCAGGCTGCAACGACGAAGGCGGCGACTGCACCAGGATGGCCTATGCCGCAATGTTGCTGGTTTCCCGCCGCTATGCCAAGGGAACCATGTGGGCCCAGCTTGCCCGTACCCTGGGCACCCAGGCGCCGGGGACGGGAGGGGGAGGGGTGGCATCCCCAGCCCGAGACCCCCAGCGATCGGGCTGGCTGAAGGGCTCCAGCACAGGCGGCCCGGCCAAGCGCAAAGGCTGGCTAAAGAGGTAAGATGGGGCCATGGCCTATACGCTGACCCAATTACAGGAGCTACGCAACGCAATTGCGGAGGGGGTTTTAAGCGTTCGGTTTAGCGACGGCCGGCAGTTGACCTACCGAAGCCTTGACGAAATGCGCCGCATCGAAGCTGTAATGGCGGCAGAGCTGGAAAGCGGTTCGACACCCCGCTTGCGGCGTACCTACCTCCGCATGTCTCGGCCAACCTGATGGGCAAGGGTAAGAGCAAGGCAAAAGGCAAGCGGCTCCGGGATGACCGGGAATTTGCCCGCCGCACCATGGCCCGGTTTGAGGCCGCAGAGGACACCCGTCGAACCTCTGGCTGGTGGACAAACAACAGCGGCCCAAATAGCGATCTCAGACAGGCATACTACTGGCTGGTAAAGCGGCACCAGGATCTTGCTGATAACGATGCTTATGCATCCAGAGCGATTGGCGTGATTATAAATAATTGGATTGGCGATGGGATTATGTCCACTCCTACGGGTGCGACTAACAAATATAAATCAAGCTGGAAAAGCTGGGCAGAATCACGGCATAGCGATTTTTACGGCACCCATGATTGGTACGGCAATCAATCCGTTGGGGCCAGAACTACAGCGGTACGCGGCGCCGT
>JBKDVK010000060.1:0-4139 GCA_046338875.1 Cyanobacteriota bacterium
AGCCGCCCTGGCCGACGGTGGCCATCCCGAACGGCGTTTTGCCGCCGTTCAGGTGGCAGGCACCAATGGCAAAGGTTCAATCGCCACCCAACTCCATTGCATCCTGCTGGCGGCGGGCTGGCGCTGCGGCATCTATCGCTCTCCCCACCTGGTCAGCTGGTGCGAACGCATCCAACTCGATGCCGCTTGGATCGACGCAGACACCCTGCGCGCTGATCTGGGTCGCTGGCTGGCCATTGCCCAGCGCCATGGTCTCTCCCCATTCGAGCTGTTCACCGCCGCCGCCTTCGATCGCTTCGCAGCCGAGGGGCTGCCCCTGGTGGTGTTGGAGGTGGGAGTGGGGGGACGGCTGGATGCCACCACGGCCCACCCCCACAGGCAGGTGGTCGGCTTTGGGCCCATCGGCATGGACCATTGCGACCTGCTGGGGGACAACCTGGCGGCCATTGCCCGCGAAAAGGCGGCAGTGATGGCCGGGGCCCGGGTGGCCATCAGCGGCCCCCAGGCCCCCGAGGTGGCCCAGGTGCTGCACCAGGAAGCGCGACGCTGGAACTGCAGCCTGCGCTGGGTGGAGCCCCTGGCCTCAGCGGCACAAGGGGGCCCGCGCCTGGGCTTGGCAGGGAATCTGCAGCGCAGCAACGCGGCGGTGGCGGTGGCGATGGCCGAAGCCCTGCACGCTTTGGGGTGGACCCTTTCCCCCCAAGCCATCCAGCGGGGTCTGGCGGCGGCCCGCTGGCCCGGGCGGCTGGAGCGGCGCCAGTTTCGAGGCTTTCCCCTGCTGCTGGATGGCGCCCACAATCCCCCGGGAGCCCAGGCCCTGCGCGACGAGCTCGATCGCCTCCAGGCTGAGGCTGAGGCTGGCCTTGGCATTTGCCACGGCAGTGGCGGTGACAGTGCCGGAGGCAGTGGCAGTGGCAGTGACCTAGGACCACGGCGCTGGCTATTGGGCATGCAAATCACTAAAGATGCCCCCCAGCTTTTGGATGCCTTGCTTCGCCCAGGCGATCAGGTGGCCCTGGTGCCCGTACCCGATCTGCCCTCCTGGAGCCGGGCTGAGCTGGTCGCGGCGCGGCCCTTGCTCGCCCCCCAGCTCAGCGAGGTGGCTAGCCCTTGTGAGGGATTGGAGTGGCTGGTGGCGAGTCCCGGACCCCTACCCGTGGTGGCCGGGTCCCTGCACCTGCTGGGGGCGGTGATCCCCCATCTGGATGCCCCGGCAACGGGGTGACGATCCAGGTGGCTGCGGGCGATGCTTGGAACGAACTTCGTGTCGATTGACACCCACTTCATGGCCATCGAACTGACCAGCGACGAACGCAACAAACTCCTCGGCGGTCCCCTCTCCGCCGCTATGGCTGTGATGGCTGTGGACATGGGCATCTTCTCCAGTGCCCAGGAAGCCATCGCCCTGGGCCGCGAACTCGCCCAGGCCGCTAGCCGCTATGCCTCCAACCCTCTGATTGCCAGCCTGTTTGATCAGGAGGCCCTCAAGCAGGGCATCAGGCCCGAAAAGCTGGAAGTGTCTGTCGATGACGTGCGCAACGGCAAGGTGCTCGACAAGGCTCTGGCCGAAGTCGACGAGGCCATGGTCCTGGCCCGCAGCAAGGGCGATGCCGAATGCTGTCAGCAATACGCCCAGCTGATCGTGGACAGCTGCAAGGCCGTAGCCGCAGCCGCCGGCAATGGCCTGTTCGGCAGTGGCGAGAAAGTAACGGCTGATGAAAAAGCAGCCCTTGATCGGATCAGTCAGCATCTGGGTGTGCCTATCACCACGGTCTGATTTCCTGTCCAACCCCACCCCCAGGCTCTGCATGCCCCCCTTCCCTCCCCACCGGCCCGGCTCCCTGATCTCCAGAGGGCTGAAGCCGGTGCTGGGGTTGGTTTTTGTCCTGTTGATGCTTCTGGGGGGACCCGTCGACCCGGCGGCGGCCAGCTTCGCCGACCGGGTCGATTACACCCTGACCAACCAAAGCGGCCAGGATTTCCATGGCCAACAGCTTGCCGAAAGCTCCTTCGCGGGGGCTGTGGCCCGTGAAGCCGACTTCAGCGGTGCGGACCTGCACGGGTCAATCTTCACCCAGGGGTCCTTTGCCAAGTCCAATTTCAGCGGTGCCGACCTCAGCGACGTGCTGATGGATCGGGTCGATATGGGCGGCACCAACCTGCGGGGGGCAATCCTGAGCGGGGTGATCGCCTCGGGCAGCAGTTTTGCCGGTGCCGACATCACCGATGCCGATTTCAGTGGGGCGCTCCTTGATCGCTCCGACCAAGTCAGACTCTGCCGTAGCGCCAGTGGCCGCAATCCCGTCACAGGCGTGGACACCCGCGAAAGTCTGGAATGCTGAGAGCTTTGTGGCGTTAGCTAAGAGCTTCGAGGCGGTAGTTGAGAGCTTCGTGGCAGTGGTTCAAATTCCCCGAGCAGCTATTTCAAGGCGCAATAGCAGGGCCGAATAGCAGAGCGACCAAAACGGCCAAGCCAATCAACCCATAACAAAGCGACGAAAAGTTTTCTTGTCCCACTGCAAAATCCGACCGTCGAGCTCTGCGGGACTGGCAAATTCGCGCTGGGGATCAATCTTCACACCGTCAAGCTTCACCTCCCCTCTACCAATCCGGCGTTTGGCCTCGCTGCTGGTGCTGATGCCTACGGCCCCCAGCAAGTAGAAGGCCTTGGCAGGAAAATTGACCGCCGCCAGGGAAACCTCCGGCACCTCCGCTTCAGCAGCCCCCGCCCCGGCACCGCCGCTGACCAGCAGACCGGCATCCGCCTGGGCTGATCTGGCCGCCTCCAGGCCATGGCGGGCGGCGGTGATGGCCAGCGCCATCGCTTGCTGACGCTCGCGCGGGTGCTCCGGCAACGCCGCCAGATCCAGATCGGTAAGCAGGGTGAGGTAGTTGTTGACTGCCTCATCGGGCACTTTCTCAAGCTTGGAATACATCGAGAGCGCATCCTCATCCAGCCCCACGGTATTACCAAGGCTTTTGCTCATTTTTTGCACCCCATCCAGCCCCGGCAGGATCGGCAACAGCAAACCGAACTGGGGCCGCTGGCCAAAATGGCGCTGCAAATCGCGGCCCATCGCCACATTGAACTTCTGGTCGGTGCCGCCCAACTCCACATCCGCCTGCACCTGCACCGAGTCGTAGCCCTGCAGCAGCGGATAGAGAAATTCGTGCAAGGCAATCGCCGTGCCAGAGCCGTAGCGGTTGGCGAAATCCTCCTTGGCCAGCATCTGGCCGACGGTGCTGGTGCCCAGCAGGTCAATCACCTGGGGCAAATCGAGGCCGGCCAGCCATTCGCTATTGCGCCGCACCTCCAGCCGCCCAGGAGTGGTGAAATCGAGCAGGGCCCGCTGCGGGTCCTGGCCCAGACCCAGTTGCACCAGGTAGGTTTCGGCATTGGCCTCCACTTCGGCGGCACTGAGCTGCACCCGGGTGGCACTTTTACCGGTGGGATCACCAATGCGGGCGGTGAAATCACCAATGATTAGAACAGCCGTATGGCCGGCGTCCTGAAAAGCCCGCAATTTGCGGAACAAAATCGAATGGCCCAGGTGAATATCGCTGCCGGTCGGGTCGATGCCGAGCTTGATGCGCAGGGGACGGCCCTGGCGCCCGGCTGCGGCCAAGCGGGCGGCGAGGTGCTGATCGGCGACGTTCTTGGCTGGATTTGAATCCGCTGTGGACCCCAGGGAAATGCCCGCCGGAAATAGATCGGCCAGGCCCCGGCTCAGCCAGGAAGGCAGCTCCGTTGTGGCTGCGCTGGCCCCCTCAGCCAAACCCGCGCCGTCGTCACCGCTCGCCACCGCCATCTACAGGACCCATCGCCAAGCTCAGCGGAGATCGTACGCAGCCGCGGCGGCCAACTCCTGGGGGCCAGCTTCAGGCGGCCAGCTCTAGCTCCAGGTCCTGCTCCAGATCAAAGGCCAAAGCCAAAGCCAAGGCAATGGCCAAGGCATAGGCAATGGCCAAAGCTAGAGAAAGCAAAGGCCTCAGCCAGCATTACCCAGCTCGCTCTTCATGCGCTCCAGCGTCTGGTTGAGTTGCTGAAACATGCTGTCGGGGGTGAGGCCGAACTGGCCCAGCTGGGTGCGTAGCTGCTCGACCGTGAGCTTGGCCTGGAAGTCTTCGGAGAGTTCAAA
>JBKDVK010000061.1:0-3213 GCA_046338875.1 Cyanobacteriota bacterium
CAATGTGATCGATGCCATGGCGCTGGTGCGCTGCCGCGCCTGGCAGGCCGGGGGCTGGTACAGCCACATCGCTGGCGGCAGGGAGGACTTCGAGTTCGGGTGCAAGTTGATCGATGCCAACTTTCATGGTGTGATCTGCCCCCGGGTGCTTGCCAGGTATCACACCCACGGCGATTCGATGACGGCCACGTCCACGGCCAGCAACTGGCGGCCCCTCAGCCGTTGCCTGCAGCAGCGCCATCCCTGGCTCGCGCTCCCCTACGCCCTTTGACCCTCCAGCTGCTGCGTGAGTGGCCCCCGGGCTACGGCGGGGTCGAACGGGTGGCCCATGAGCTGGCCTGCCACTGGCAGCAGCAGGGTCAACCCGCCGCGGTGTTCAGCCTGGCGGCCCAGCCGGTAGCCCTGTCCGAGCTCGATCCGCTGCCGGCTCCCTATCAGCGTGTGCCTTTACCCCGCCTGGCGCTGGGTCGGTTGCTGTTGCCGTTGCCGAGCGTTCCCCTCTGGCGATTGCTCCGCTCCCACGAGCCCCTCCATGCCCATCTGCCCTGTCCGGGGGTGCTGTTGCTGCTGCTGCTGGCCCGAGTGATGCAGCCCCGCCGTCGGCTCAGCGTGCACTGGCACGCCTTTCTTCAAACTGAGATCACGCCCTCGGGCTTGCTGGTGGGTCTCTACCAGCAGTTGGCCCTCCAGGTGGTGAAACAGATACCCCTTGTGATCACCACCTCGCCGGTCCTGGTGGGGGAGCTGAGGCGCCGCGGTTGCAGGCGGGCCCGGCTGCGGACCTTGCCTTGTTGTCTTGATGCCGGCTTGGAGGCGGCCGCGCTGGCCCTGCCGCCACGGCCGGACACTCCCGCGACCCTGGCCGATCCTTTGCGGGTGCTGTTCATCGGCCGCCTCGACAGCTACAAGCGGGTCGACCTGTTGTTGGGCGCCTTGATCCCCCTGCAGGCCCCATGGCGGCTCGATGTGGTGGGTGATGGCCCCCGCCGGCCCCATTTCGAGCGAATGGCCCAGGGGTTGCCCGTGCAGTTCTGGGGGCGGCTGGATGAGGCGGGCAAGCTGGGCCGCCTCGCAGCCGCCCAGGTGCTGGTGTTGCCTTCGGACCGCTGCAACGAAGCCTTCGGCATCGTGCAGCTTGAGGCCATGGCCGCCGGGATCCCCGCCGTGGCCTTCCACCTGCCCCGCTCGGGGATGGCCTGGGTCTCACACCTGCCGGGGTTGGCCTGGTCGGGGGCCCCCGCCGATTTGGGCCAGCTGCTGCTGCGGCTGGCCACGGATTCGCCGTGGCGGGCCGCCCTGGGCCAGCAGGCCCGTCGTCGTTATCAGCAGTTGTTTGCCCGCAAGGTGTGGCAGCGTCGGTTGCAGGGCCTGGGCCCCTAGGCCAGCGGTAACCTCGCAAGGTTCAGCCAGATCGGCGGCCTGCTTGCGTCAGCATCCCCCATCCATCGCTCTCCCCAGCGACTCCAGTCCCCAGCCGGCCATTCAACGCGCACTGGTGCTCGAGTTGCGTGACGTGCGGCTGGACATTCCCGTACTGACCACGGAAACCAGCAGCCTTAAATCCACCCTGATCCGGTCGGTCACCGGCGGCATGTTGAAACGTCGCGGTGGCGGTGCCGTCGTCACGGCTCTCCAGAATGTGAATTGCATGGTGCGGGAAGGGGAGAGGGTCGCCCTGATCGGCCACAACGGTGCCGGCAAGAGCACCTTCCTGCGGTTGATCTCCGGGATCTATCAACACACCGCCGGCCACTTTGAGGCGCGGGTGCCCGTTTTTCCGATGATTCACAAAGGCTTCATCACCAGCCCGGAGCTCAGTGGGCTGCAGGCCATCAAGGCCCACTACCTGCTGGTGAAGGGCAGCTTGCGTGGTTTTGAGCCCTTCTGTAGAGACGTCGTGGAGTTTTCGGGCCTCGGGGATTATGTTCACCTGCCGGTCAAGACCTACAGCCAGGGCATGCAGGCCCGTTTGCTTTTTGCCGTACTCACCGCCGGTAGCCACGACTGCCTGGCCATGGATGAGGGATTCGGGGCCGGGGATAGCAGCTTCTATGACAAGGCCCAGGAGCGTCTGCATACCTTCCTGGCCACCACCGGCACCCTGCTGCTGGCCTCCCATTCCGATGAGTTGCTGCGGCGTTTCTGCCAACGCGGTCTGGTGTTTCAGGAAGGCCAGATTGTGTTTGACGGGCCGCTTGACGCGGCCCTTGCCTTCTACCACCACAGCTGATGGTCAAGACGTCCCTGCACACCGCTTCCCCAGGTCGAGGCGGCCGTCGCCAGGCCTCGGTGCTGAGCACCCTGGGCGAGGCCTGGGCCATGCGCCGCGTCTGGTGGTTTACGGCCACGGCCCGCACCAGGGCTCGATTTGTTCGTACTTTCTTCGGCAGTTTCTGGCTTGGGCTTTCCA
Source organism: Cyanobacteriota bacterium (assembly GCA_046338875.1). Lineage (GTDB taxonomy): Bacteria > Cyanobacteriota > Cyanobacteriia > PCC-6307 > Cyanobiaceae > Cyanobium. The sequence continues at coordinate 2,411 of JBKDVK010000061.1, forward strand.
ATCTGTTTTCGATCGCAGCCCTGGCCCTGGTCTATGGCACTGTATTTAAGGTAGAGGATTTTAACACCTATGTTGTCTACCTTGGCCTTGGCTTGGTGGTCTGGAACAGCATCAGTGCGGCGATCGGTTCGGCGCCAAATCTGTTTGAGCATAATCATTCTCATGTGCACAATACCAATCTAAATCCTATTTTTTATACCCTGGAGGAGTGGGCGTTTCAGCTTCAAACTTTTGCCCAGTCGTTTATCCTGGTTGTGCTGGCTCTGACCTGGTTCCAGCACAGTCTGCTGGTTAATTTGCTGCTGGTTGGCTGGTTTCCTCTGCTCAATATGTGTCTTTTCCTTTACTGGTTGCCCGTATTGGTGTGTCTGTTGGGGGCCAGGTTCAGAGACATCTATCAATTGGTGCCGATTCTATTGCAGTTGGTTTTTTTGCTGTCGCCAATTCTTTATAAGAGAAAGAACCTTGGTTCAATGGGCTGGACTGCTGACTTTAACCCCATCTACCATATTCTTAGCCCAGTCCGAGATACGTTGATGCTGGGGCAGGTGCAATGGACCACGGGATTAGTCCTGCTCCTGTTCAATCTGGTCGGCATCTGGATGGCACTAAAATTGCTTAATCGTGAGCGTCCAAATCTTCCCTTCCTGATTTGATGTACTGATCTGCATCGGAGTCTGTTTTGCCACAGTTGATCAACCTGCTTTCCTGGCTGCCGGGTCACTCCGGATTTGGCAGCTACGTCCAGCGGCTGGTGCCCCAGTTGCCCGGGCTGCGGCTTCAACTTGACGCCTCCGGCCGGG
>JBKDVK010000062.1:0-17346 GCA_046338875.1 Cyanobacteriota bacterium
CCAATGCTCCGGCACCTCCCCCAGCCACTCCACCCCCGAATCCTTCATCGGCGCGTCTGGATTCAGCCCCTTGGTGACGGCATGGGAGATCACGGCCTGGCGCTTTTCCTGCAACAGCTCGATCAGGCGCTGCTGCTCGGCGATCAGGGCGTCGATCTTGGCGGTTTCGCGGTCGAGGAAGGTGGAGATAGCTGATTGCTCGGCTGCGGCTGGCAACGGGGCAATGAATGAATAGAAATTATCCTGGCTAAGGTTCTGCATGCTTGAGCTAGTGCCGGAGCATGCCAGCTGGACCTGGCTGCGATAAGATACTGACTTGCACCAGTAATTCATGAACTGGGGATCGCAATCCTTGAATCTCACCTGCCAGAGGCGGTCCGGCAAGTACAGAAGTGGATTGTCGCTGCTCACAAGTCCAGCCGCCCCTACCAAGTCAGGAGTATTCATCCGACTAACAATAAGACAGCCTGCCGCAACAGAGCAGTTTGCACGGTCTAGTTCAGATTCAATAATCGCCTTGTTTTCTTCAGGGCGAAAGTCGCCCGTATAAACACAGCTCGTCTTAAGAACTCCTGCCTGCCCTGGGGCTGCGGGTTCATCAATGGCATTGACACTTGTTCCCGAGTTCACTTCACGAATGAGTCTCCTCAGCGGCATCACCTCCCAATGCTGCGGCACATCCCCCAGCCACTCCACGCCGCTGGGCTTGTAGGCCGGGTAACGGGGAAAGCTCATGGTTGAATCTCCTGATCAACCCCGCGCCGTTCGGCCAGCCGAGCCGCATCCTCCAGGGCTGCCAGGGCATCGATTGCTCCCTGATCCTCAGCCACAAGACGCCGGCGCTCATTGAACTGGTCATAGGCCGCACAGGCCTGCTGCTCGGCCGCATCGCGGGAGATGCTGCCCAACCCTGGCAGCACATCGCGATCGTTGAAGGACAGGAACGCATCCAGCCGTTCGGGCCAATCCTTGAGGAACACCTGTTTGCGCCGCTGGGCCTGATCCTCCGCATAGTCAAGGAACATGCCCACAATGCGATTCAGCTGCTTGATCTCGTTTTCCGTCAAGTAATTCTTGGCCACCTTCACGTCGCCCTTGAGCACTCGTGACCCCTTCCAACAGGTGAGGCCCATATTTGGCAGCTCGGGGTTGATCCGCTTGGCAATGATCGCAGGAGCAGTGAGGCCAGTCACCGCGAAGTGAAGTTTGTTCTGCACCGTCTTGAACATCCTCTGAGTTTCTGAATCCGATGGCTGATAATCAGCTGCCAAGGCAAGGATGTCCTTGACCCGGAGATAGAGCCGCTGCTCACTGGCCCGGATGTCGCGAATCCGCTCCAGCAGCTCATCGAAGTAATCCGGAAGGCCTGATGTGACCGGCTCCTTCAGCCGCTGGTCATCCATGGCAAAGCCCTTGACCAGGTATTCGCTCAGGCGCTCGTTCGACCACTGGCGGAACTGAGTACCGCGTTTGCTGCGAACGCAGAACCCTACAGCCAGAATCGCCTGCAGGCTGTAATGGTTGAGCTGCCGCTTGACCTGACGGGCTCCCTCCACTCGAACTTGTAAGTAAGACTTACAAGTTGCCATCTCATCCAGTTCGTTCTCATCGTAGATCGATCTGATGTGCTGGGTGATGTTTTGTGGAGTGGTCTGGAAGAGCTCCGCAATCTGTGCCTGCGTCAGCCAGATGCTCTCGTCTTCAAACCGGCACTGGATTCGGGTTTTGCCATCCTCGGTCTGATACAGGATCAGATCCGAGGCTGATGTTGGCTCCATGGCTCCGTTCATGCTGATTTGCCTCCAGAGCCATCCGCCAGAAGCAGCTGAAACTTGAGGCCCTGCTGCTCAAAGTGGCTGAAATCGCGATCGAGGCTCACCAATAACACCCCTGCGGCCATCGCGAACGCCGCCAGATAGGCATCCATCCACCGCTTCGGGGCGGTCTGCTCGATCGCACCCAGCTGGCGCCAATGGCGAGCCAGCTCGGGCGGCTCATCGATCAGATCCACCTGAGGGAGAGCCAGGAACGCCTCCAGAGCCACCCAGGCATCGGCATTGGTCGCCTTCGGCACGCCGTAGGCCGCCGTGATCACCGGCGTGGACGCCAGACGCAGAAAGCTCTGCTGGGTGGCCCGGCACCACAAGGCCGGTTCAGCGGCGCTTACCTGAGCCAGCACCCGGCGAGCGGCTCCATGGGCCGGGTGCGCCGCAAAGCCAGCGGCAAGCCACACACCCACATCAAGAAGGCAGGCCGGCACGCTGGCGGTCCTCCTGCATCAGGGCATCCTGTTCCAGTTGCAGGGCTGTGGCGAGATCGATCGGCGGGCCGCTGAAGCTGGGATCAGGGCGAAACAGGGGCATGCCTGCCGCATCCAGCTCCACCACCCGGGCCGTGGGCTGCAGAGGAGAGACGGGCGACCCATGCAGGCCCTGGCGGATGTAGTCGGCCACCAGCTCCTTGATCGGGCGCCCCTGCTGCAAGGCCCGCTGCTTCACCTGCCGCATCAGGTGATCGGGGAGGTCGAGCGTTGTCTTCACAAGCTGACTGCGTCAACCACAAACCCAGCTTACTGGTTTCCTGGGTCATTCCGGCCGCCTGGGCATCAGCCTTGACCGGCAAGGCCTGCTCAAAGATCAGCAAAGGCCTCCTCATCCTCCGGGGTGATCCACTCCTGGAGCCCGGCCTCAACGCCGCGCAGATGGATGACATCCATGGGTCGGATCTGTTGCTCATGCCTGTCGCCGACGTCCCATTCATTCGGCAACTCTTCCCCTCCCGACTTGTCGTCTGTCTTGCCGCTCCCGGTCATCCCAGTTCCTCCGTTGCCCAGGCCAGAAGTTGCGTGCCCGCCCGCAGATCGTCCCGGGCCTGCCGCAGCCACAACCCAGCCCGATGGCGTGCTCCCTCGAACGGCGGCTGGCGGCGCCCCGCGCCCAGCTGCCGAACAGCCAGAGGCCCTCCAGTGGATATCGCGCCACCAGGTTCTCCAAGGCCGGCAGCAGCTCTGCTGGCAGCCCTTGGGGCAAGGTTGGCGGCTTGGAGGGCGCCGCGGGCTTGTTGCCGCTCAGCCGGGATCGGCCTGCTCCCGGGTGGCAGCCGGCTCCCCGTCCAGCTCCTCGCCGCGCAGGATGCGCAGTTCACCATCGATCTCCACAGCGATGCCAGTGCCGCTCTGGCGGGCGATCTCCCGGGCCCTCTGGCCGGCGCGCAGCAGCGCAGCAGAGACCCTGCTGAGGTCGGGATCCTGGCGCTCCGTGGCGAATCCTGCTGTCACGCTCGGCCTCCTTCGCTGAGCAGCCTCGGGGCTGGGCCTCCATTATCGATTCGCTGCCACTCGTTGACCAACGGCCGGTACAGCGTCTCGAAGTTGCGGAGCCCAGCGTTGAAGCGCCGGGCGATCACCTCTGGCGGGATCGAATGCCCGCCCTGGCGCACGCGAAGCTGCACCCGGGCCATCGCTTGCTCCACCGATTGCAGCTGGAGAAAAACAAGCTTCACCACGTATCCCAGGCTTTGCCATGAGCTGATCCGGTGGACATACCCCTTCCCCGCCAGTGTTGTTTCAAAGGCAAAGCTGATGCCTTGAGCCACGCAGCGATCAATCTCCTCCAGCATCAACCTCCCGGCCCTGCGTGCAGCAAGTTCCGGGGCAAACGGCGACAGGCCGGCAGCGATCAGATCGGCATTAATGAAGGCCTTGATGCCCACCTCCAGGGGTAGATATTCACGGGCAAACGTGGTTTTGCCGGCGCCATTGGGGCCAGCGATGATGATGATTCGTTTTTCATTGCTGCCTCGCTCAGCCACTCAACCCCCCGATCATCGCCAAAATCCGATCGGTCACCTGCTTGAGCTCGGCATCGATCACCTCCAGTGGCCGAGGCGGGGTGAACACATAGAAGTGGCGATTGAAGGGGATCTCGTAGCCCACTTTCGTCTTCTCGTGGTCGATCCAGGCATCGGGCACATGCGGTAGCACCTCGCGCTCGAAGTAGGTCTGCACGTCTTCTGAGAGCGGCACATTTTCGGTGTCGCGCAGGCTGGAATCGGGCTGGGGCTGGTCCTTGGCCTTGCCGCGCTGGCCCAGCACCACCTTGCCGGCTTCATCCCGAAGTGGGCGTTCCACGGTAATCGTGCGGTAGCCAAAGTCTTCGTTGCGAAAGATGCGGCTGATCGGCTTGCCGTCCTGCTCGGCTGCCTCGAAGTTGCCGAACAAGCGGGTGATTTCTGCGATGTGCTCCGGGCTCAGCTCCTTGCGTTTGCTGCCCAGGCTCTTGCGCATCTTCTGCCAGAAGCTGCTGGCATCTATCAGCTGCAGCTTGCCCTTGCGTTCATCGGGCTTGCGGTTGCTGAGGATCCAGATATATGTGCTGATGCCCGTGTTGTAGAACATATCGGTGGGCAAGCCGATGATCGCCTCCACCAAGTCGTTTTCCAGTACATAACGGCGGATTTCGCTTTCGCCCGAGCCCGCCCCACCGGTGAACAGGGGAGAGCCATTCAGCACGATGCCGAAGCGGCTGCCGCCATCCTGAGCTGGGCGCATCTTGCTGATCAGATGCAATAAAAACAGCAGCGAGCCATCGCTGACCCGCGGCAATCCCGGCCCGAAGCGGCCCGCAAAGCCCAGCGTGTCGGCTTCCTTCTGCACCTCCTTCTGGATCTTCTTCCACTCCACGCCAAACGGGGGATTGGAGAGCATGTAGTCGTACTTCTGGTCGCCCAGCTGGTCATCGGCGAGCGTGTTGCCGAAGCGAATGTTCTTGATGTCCTGCCCCTTGATCAGCATGTCTGCCTTGCAGATCGCGTAGCTTTCCGGATTCAACTCCTGGCCGCTCAGCACCAGCCGGGCCGAGGGGTTCATGCCCACCAGGTGCTCTTCGGCCACGCTGAGCATGCCGCCGGTGCCCGCCGTGGGGTCGTAGAGGCTGCGGACGATGCCGCTCTGGGTGAGGGCCTGGTCGTCTTCGATGAAGATCAGGTTCACCATCAGTTTGATCACTTCCCGCGGCGTGAAGTGCTCCCCTGCCGTTTCGTTGGAGAGTTCAGCGAACTTGCGGATCAGCTCTTCAAACACCAGGCCCATCTCGGCGTTGCTCACCGTTTCCGGATGCAGGTCGATCTGGGCGAAGCGTTCGCACACCATGTACAGCAGCCCGGCCTTGTCGAGCTTGTCCACCTGCAGGTGGAACTCGAAGCTCTCGAAGATGTCGCGCACCGCCGGCGTGAACGCCTGGATGTAGCTGCGCAGGTTTTCGCCGATGTTGTCCTGGTCACCCATCAGCCGCTTCATGCCAAGGGCTGAGGTGTTGCAAAACCCCTGCCCTGCCACCCGCAGCAGGAAGGGTTCGGGGTCGAGCCCCTGGCCTTCGCGCAGCTGCTTTTCGGCCAGCACCGCCTCTTTGCTGGGCTCCAGCACGCAGTCGAGCCGCCGCAACACCGTGAACGGCAATATCACCTTGCCGTAATCGCTCTGCTTGTAATCACCCCGCAATAGGTCGGCCACGCTCCAGATGAAGGCCGAGAGGTTTTGCTTGCCGCTGGGCTGGGGGTCGGGAGTTGGGGGCGACACCGTTCGGGGCGTCCGTGGGCTGGCGTTGGGGCGTCGATGGGCTGCGGCGCTGCTGCCAGCGACCGCCTCGTCCGCCAGGCTCACCGACCCTCCACGTCCACGGCCCGTCTGCAGCTGAGACGAGGCCACCAGCACCTCCTTCACCGCCTCGTAGGTGTCCTCGTCCCAACCAAGCAGCTCGCGCAGCTTGCCGTTGCCGGCCGTGCCGCCCAGGGCTTCAAGGGCGCCTAGAAGCTCCAGCTGCTGATCGTCTGCTGCCATTGGGCTGCTCGCTCCAGCGCATCTCGCCGCGAAGTCTGGCCCTTTGGCGGTGCGGGTGCCTGGGGTTCAGCTATGGGGCAGCCCATTGAGGGCGGCGCCCGATCCCATCACCACCAACAGCTCGCCGGCCTTGAGCACGTGGGAAGCCGGCGGGTTCACCGTTAGTTGGTTTTCCGGGCCCACGGCCAGCACGGTGACGCCATGGCTCTTGCGCAGGTTCAGGTCCCGCAGCGATCGGTCCACGAAGGAGGGCGGCACCCGGATCTCCTCGATGCTGTTGCGATCATCGAGCCGCAGCCGTTCCAGCAGGTTCGGACGCACCAGCTCAAGGCCGAGGCGCTGGCCCTGCATTTTGGACGGATAGACCACCCGATCCGCTCCCACCCGCTGCAGCATCTTCAGGTGCAGATCACTGGTGGCCCGGGATATCACCTGCTTCACCTTGGTGCCATCGCTGTGCTTGACGATCAAGGTGGCGGTGATGCTTGCTTCGATCGGTTCGCCGATGGCGACCACCACCGTGTCGACTTCCAGGGCCCCTGCCTCGCGCAGGGCCTCCTCATCGGTGCAGTCCACCACCCTGGCTTCGATCGCGGGATCGATCTGGCTGACGGCGTCAATGGCGCGCTGGTTGGCATCGATGGCCAACACCGAAGCTCCGTTCTGGGTCAGTTCATCGCAAACCGCCGATCCGAACCGTCCCACCCCGATCACCGCAAAGGTGCCTTGGACTTCTGCTTCCTTTGGCCCCCAGGGCCACCAGTTGTTGCTTGCTGTCATTGGCTCAGGAATTCAAAGGAAGAGATCGGCGCGGGGGTAGCCGATCCTGGACTGGGGACGGCTGCCGTAGAGGGCAGAGAGCAGCAGCATGATGCCAATCCTGCCCACGAACATGCCCACAATCAGCACCAGCTGGCCCCAGCGGTTCAAGTTGGCGGTTACTCCGACATCAAGGCCGACGGTGCAGAAGGCCGACATGCAGGTGAACAGCTTCTCAAGGAAGCTGAAGGACTTGTCGCTTGGTACGCCACCGGCCGTGGGGCCGATGCCGAGCAGCAGGGTCATCATGACCACGAACAGCCCCGAGGCCAGGGTCACACCGACCGCCTTGAGCACGATGTCGCCGGCAAGCTCGTGCTTGTGAATGATCACCGATTTGCGACCTTCCAGGGTGGAGCGGGTGGCCCCCATCAGCACGGCGAAGGTGGTGGTCTTGATCCCACCCCCGGTGCCGCCGGGGCTGGCACCGATGAACATCAGCACGATCATCAGCAGCAGGCCCGCATCCGAGAGCGTCTCGATTGAGAGCGGCACCGTGTTGAAGCCGGCGGTACGGGTGGTGATCGACTGAAACAGGGTGACCTGCAGTTTTTCCCAGAGGCTGAGGGAATGCACGACCCCATCGGGCGCGAACCTTTCGGTGAACAGCAACCCAAAAGCCCCCAGCACGATCAGTAGCAAAGTGCTGCGCAGCACCAGGCGTGTGTGCAGACTGAGGTGGCGCAGCGGTTGCTTGGCAGAGCGTTTGCGCCAGTGCTGCCAGAGTTCGTTGGTGACGCGCCAACCGATGCCGCCGCTGACGATCAATGCGCCAATGACGCCGTTGACAACGGGATTGGCTTTATAGCCCACCAGGTTGTCGCTCCAGAGACCGAAGCCGGCGTTGTTGTAAGCACTTATGCAGTGAAACATTGCCGCCCAAAGTCTTTCGGCGTGGTTGCTGATGTCGGTGAACCCAAAGGCGTAAAGGATCAGGGTGCCTGCACCCATGAAGCAACCGGCGGCGATCAGGATCTGGTTGAAGGTGGGACCGATGCCGCCGACGCCGAACTCATCGAGGGCCCGGCCCTTGTCGAGGCGTAGCCGCAAACCGGAGCGACCCTGCACAAAACCCTGCAAAAAGGTGGTGATCGCCATCAGGCCGAGGCCGCCGGTGATGATCAAAGCGGCCAGGGTCACCTGCCCGAAGAAGGTGAGGTCCTTGCCCACGTCGATGATCGAAAGCCCCGTTACGGTCAGGGCTGAGGTCACCGTGAACAGGGATTGCCACAGACCCACATCGTCAGTGGAACAGAGGGGTGAGGCCAGCAGCAGGGTGCCTGCGGCAATCAGCAGGGCACCGGTGATCACAGTGAACTGCGGCACCGAGAGGCGATGGCGCCAGCGCAGCAGGCGTAGCCCCAGGGCTTCAAGCGATCGCGATGGCATCAATTCGGGGGCGTTGGTCCACTTTGGGAGCGTTGGTCCACTGGGGATGAACTCAGATTAAATAACCACCAGACACCTTGATATTGGTGCCGGTGATGTAGGCGCTTTCCGGATCGACCAGGAACAGCACCGCCCTGGCGATTTCGGCCTCTTTGCCGTAGCGGCCGGCGGGAATGCGCTCCAGGGGGGGTTTGCGTTCGGAGTTGTCGAGGGTGCCGGGCGAAACACCGTTGACGGTGATGCCGTGCGGGGCCTCGGTGACGGCCAGGGTGCGGGTGAGCATCAGCACCCCCGTCTTGCCGATCTTGTAGGAGGTGAGGGCCGGGACCGAGCTATGGCTGTCGGCATCCACATCAATCAGGTTGACGATGCGGCCGAAGCCCCGCTCGCGCATCAGCGGCAGCACCGCCCGGCAGGCGTGATAGGTGATGTGCAGGGTTTGCTCAACCCCCGCGTGCCATTCGGCCACGCTGAGGTCGTTTAGGCGTTTCCAGATGATGCCACAGGCGTTATTTACCAAAACATCCAGGCGGCCAAACTCCGCAGCCGCTTGGCTGAAGGCCGCTTGCGTGGCTGCGGCATCACCCAGGTCGGCCTGCACCACCTTGGCCCGGCGGCCCATCGAGGTGATTTCCTGCACCACTTGCTCGGCTTCGGTCTGGCTGTGGTGGCAGTGCACCAGCACATCGGCGCCGGCGGCGGCCAGGGCCAGGGCGATGCTGCGACCGGTGCGGCGTCCGGCGCCGGTGACGAGGGCGACCCGCCCCTGCAGGGGTGCTGTTGTCATCGGGTTTCGATCGTTTCGGCTTGGCGCAGTTGGTTGATCAGGTCTGGATGGTGGGTGCGGATCACATCGGGGCCGGCATAGAGCACGTTGGAGGCGAACAGGATGCGGGCCAGCCGCTCGGGCTTGCGGGCCGCATAGAGAAGAATCGGACAGCCCAGCACCCGCAGCCGATCCAGGTTCCAAAGCACGCCGTTCTGCAGCTGCACCTTGGCGTAGTCATCGGTGGCGGGGTGAATGATGCCCAAGTTGGGGTCGATGATCACCTCCTTGACGCCGGCTGCCCGTGCTTGCTCCACCCGGGGACCGAGGTGATCGAGCAGGCCCTGCAGCCGGTAGGGCACTGGATCGGCATCCCGCATGCGGTAAGCATCGCCGTAGGGCATGTAGGTGAGCATCAGGGAGGCACCGGCCCGGGCCACGGCCTCCAGGGCCTGCGGATCAAGGCTGGCGCCGGTGAAATTGATGTCGGTGGCGCCTTCCCGCAGGGCGAAGCGCACCGTGTCCGAACTCCAGGTGTCCACCGAAACCCGATAGCCCTCGGCCCGCAGGCGCCGCAGGGGGCCCACCAGGCGCCGCTGCTCTTCGGCGTCGTCGATCATCGCCGCGGTCGGGGTGATCGAGCGGGCCCCCACATCAAGAATGCTGCAGCCCTCCTGGCTCAGCCAGGCGGCCCGCTCCAGCATTTGCGCTTCGGAGCCCACCACCGAGTCGCTGACCATCGACTCCGGTGACAGGTTGATCACACCAAGGAGTGTGGCGGGGCTCTGGGGGGTCATGGGGGTCTGGGTCGGGGTTGGGGTCGAGAGGGTCAAGGAGGCGCGGATCAGGCTGGGGCGTGGTCTTAGCTGGCGCGGTCTTCGCTCACCGCCCTTCGCAGCCGCTCGAGGGCGTCGGGCTGGAGGCGAAGCACCTCATCCCAGGTGGGGGTCAGGGGGCGGTGGCTGTTTTCCTGAACGAAGTGTTGACCCGCTTCGAACAGGCTGCTGGTGAAGCAATCGACCGCCAGGGATTCGGCGCCCCGGTCGATGCTGAGTCCATTGATGGCGGCATCGGCAGCGTAGGAGTCCAGCAGGTCCAGCACGATCCGCTGGTAAGCGCTGACAACCGTGCGCACCAGTCCCAGGTCGAGCACCTGGCCTTGGGACGCCAGGCCGTTGAACAGGCTGGAGGCGATGTCGCGGCCCATGCGGGCCAGGCCCCGGTCCGTCGCCCCCGCTGCCAGGGGCTGGTGCTTGTGGTCGTAACGGTCGGCGATGGCCACTTGGCAAAGTTGGCGGGTGGAGTGGTCCCGGAACACCTCGGTGAGAATGCCGATCTCCAGGCCCCAGTCCGAGGGCAGGTGCAGCCGGTGCGCCGCCTCCATCCTCAGGGCGCATTCGCCGGCGAGGGGATAGCGGAAGCTGTTGAGGAAATCCAGGTAGCGGCTGGGGGGCAGGCAGCGCATCAGGGCCCGCAGCAGGGGCGTCACAAACAACCGACTCACCCGTCCATACAGCAATCCCGCCTCGCTGATGCGGGGGTAATAGGCCTTGGCAAATACGAAGTTGGCCGTGGGGTGGATCACCGGATAGACGAGCCGCGCCAGGCTGCGGGGTTCAAAGGTCAATACGTCGCAATCGTGCAGGGCCACCACCTGGCCGACGCCGGTGGCCTGGGCCAGCCCCAGGCACAGCCAGATGTTGTGGCCCTTGCCCCTGTCGGCGGGGGCCAGCCGCTGGGCGGCCAGGTCGGCCACCAGGGCCTGGACGCGCGGGCCGTCATTCCAGATCACATGGTGGGGCTGGGGTAATCGGCTGAAGTAGCGGCGGGCGTGGCGGTAGCCCTCGCCATCGGCTTGATCCAGCCCGATGACGATCTCGGCCAGCCAGGGCAGCTCGGCCAGGCCCCGCACGATCGGATCGAGGGCGGGGCCCTGCAGTTCGGCATACAGGCAGGGCAGCACCAGGGTGATCGGCCGCTCGCTGGCGTAACGCTCCACCTCGGCCATCAGGTCGGCGGCCGGCCGCTGGCCCAGCTCATGCAGCGAGGTGACGATGCCGTTCTGGAAGAAGTCACTCATGCCGAGGCCTGCGCTTGGCTCGACTCCAGGGCCGCCTCGACGGCTTCCAGCCAGGGGCCCGGTCCGCCCGCCGGCACCACGGTGCAGGGCCGGCCCAGGGGCAGCGGCGGCCGCTTTGCCGAGCTGAACACCAGCGCGATCTCGGCGGCTTCCAACAGGCCCCGGTCGTTGTCGCTGTCGCCGCAGGCCAGCATCGCCCCCATCGCCGCCTGGCCCCCCAGCCACTGCCGCAGCTGGATCAGGGCCGTCGCCTTGTCACAGGGGGGGCCGACATGGACGAACTGGCCCCCCGACACCGCCCCCAGCCCATGGCCCGCCAAGGCCTGCCGCAGGCCGGCCAGTTTCTCGCTGCCGTCTTCCCAGAGCAGGGGAATTGAGGTCAGGCGCTGCCTCGCCAGGGCGGCCAGCCGTGGGTCCAGGCCGGTGAGGCTGCTGATCGTGTCCAGGGGCAGCTCGTCGAAGCGGCGGAAGCGGAACCCCCCCGCGCTCGCCAGCTCAGCCAGGATGGCCCCCAACTTGGTGAGGTCCCCGGCGGCGGCGATGGCGCCGTAGGCCCCTTGCACCAGCACCGGCGCCCCAACCTCCTTGTCAGGCCACTTGTCTAGGGCCCAGCCGATGCCGCCGCCGTTTTCAAAAATGAAGGGCTGGGGGGGCAGGCCGGCCTGCCGCTGGAGGTCCTCCATCTCGGCGAAGGTCTTGCTGGAGGCCAACACGGTGACCAGTCCCCTAGCGGCCAAGCGGCGCAGAGCCTCGCCGGCCGCTGGTATCTGGGAGGGATTCTCGATCAAAGTGTGGTCGAGATCGGTGACGACCAGCCGTACGCCGTATCCTGGCCCTGGCCTTAGCCCTGGCTCTGGCCTTAGCCCTGGCTCTGGCCCGCCAGTGTCAGACACCGCTGGCCTTGCTCCGGGTCATGGCGATGGTGATCTGGCCGCCGAAACCTGGAATCGGTGGTGACAGCTTGACCAGCTCGGAGTGGGCGCGGCGCACCTGGGCAAAGGCCAGCACCCGCTCCAGGATGGCGGTGTTGAGCCGTTCCAGGGTCTTGAAGCGGGCAGCGTCCATGACCGCCGTGACCGCAGCCACCACTTCGGCGTAATTGAGCGTGTTCTCCAGCTGGTCGTTGGCGCCGGTGGTCGCCAGATCCAGCCAGAGGCTGAGATTGACCTCGAACCATTGGCCCAGAACCTGTTCTTCGGCGAAGAATCCCGTATAGCCGTAATGGCGGATGCCGGAAATACGGATCAAATCGAGCCCTTCAGCCCCGTCGCCTGAAACCTCCATAGCCGTTGACCGCCCGCGCCGGAGTGCTTCTTGTGAACAACATGCTACTAGGCGACTCAGGGGCGGCGGTAGAAGGGGCGCTTCACGACCACCGCCGGCTCAGCCTTGCCGCGAATTTCCACCGCCAGCTCGCTGCCGACCTTGGCCGCGGCGGCGGGCACATAGGCCAGGGCAATCGCCTCCCCCAGGCTGGGGGACCAGGTGCCGCTGGTGATTTCTCCCACCGGCTCCCCGTTCAGCAACACCGGATAGCCATGGCGGGCGATGGCGCGCCCCTGCAGCTTGAGGCCCACCAGGCGTTTCTGGACCCCGGCGGCGGTCTGGGCCTCCAGGGCGCCACGGCCGATGAAATCGGCCGGCATCTCCAGGTGCACCAACCAGCCCAGGCTGGCCTCCAGGGGGGTGGTGCTGGCATCCATATCGTTGCCGTAGAGGTGCATGGCGGCCTCCAGGCGCAGGGTGTCGCGGGCGCCGAGGCCACAGGGGGTTACGCCTGCGGCCAGCAGGCGCTCCCAGAGGGCCAAACCAGCCTGCCGCGATAGCAGCAGCTCGAAGCCGTCTTCGCCGGTGTAACCGGTGCGGCCTGTGAATACCGTTTCGCCATCGATAGTCAGGTCCCGGTGGCCGAAGCGGGGCAGGCCCGCCAGGGATTCGCCGCAGAGGGCTTCCAGCCGTCCAGCGGCCTCGGGGCCCTGGAGGGCCAGCAGCACCCCATCCCCTTTGCGATCGCTGATGCGGAAGCCCTGGGGTTCGAGTTGGCTGCGAATCCAGGCGGTGTCCGCTTCGGCGCAGGCGGCGTTGATCACCAGCACCAGCTCATCGGTTTCGGCACTGCTGGCGTCCCCGGGGGCCTGCAACCAGGCGCGGCGGCCCCGGTCGTAAACGATCAGGTCGTCGCGGATGCCGCCGGCCTCGTTCAGCAGCACCGAATAGCAAGCTTCGCCAGGACCAATGCGAAACAGGTCGGTGGGCAGCAGAGCCTGCAGGGCGTCCTTGACGCCGTCGCCCTGGAGAGTCAGCACTCCCATGTGGGAGATGTCGAAGACACCGCAGTGCTGGCGCACCGCCTGGTGTTCCTGCACCAGGCCGCCAAATTGCACCGCCATCTCCCAGCCGGCGAACGGCACCAAACGTCCTCCCGCTGCGCGGCTGGCCTCCCAAAGGGGAGTACGGCGCAGGCTGCCGTTAGGGGGCGAAGGCAAGTCGGCCATGGGGGCGCCGCAGGGGGTAGTTGGGCGGGATCCTATGGACCTTGGCGGGCGCGACGGAAGGTCGCCTGGTGACAGAGATGCCAATACGGAGCACCAGACAATCTTGAAAACGGAAGAAAATCTTTGATTCGGTTCCCCGGACTTGGGTAGATGGGGAAACCCAGATTAAATTCTAAGCCTAATTTTGTTTCGACTTTGATGGTACATCGCCCTAGTTGCCGTAGCTGCCGCCATTGTGTTCCCCCCAAGGGAGCGGAAATGGGTTGGTGTCATCTGCGCCAACTCTCCATTCATCCCGAATTGGTGGGCGATCTCTGGTGTCACCACTGGACCTCCCGCCCGCCCCGTTTGCCGTTGCTCTCAGGCGGTGGGACATGGGGCCACGGCCATCAAGGCGCAGCTTTTCAACAGTTGTCGCTTGATTCGCTGGCCATCGAGAACTGAGGTCTGCCCGAAGGGCGCAAAAGGTGCCTGCAGAACTTTGCTTTGGGCCGGTTGTCCCCCATAATCGCCACTAATACTTTTTCGTCCTTTCCGCCAGGAGGTTCCCTGCATTGGTCGTATCGCAAGCGACTAGAGGTCGCACCCCGATTGAGCTGATGGTTTCGCAGCTGGACTGCGAAACCATCGCCCTGCCCACGGGCGCCACGATTTATCAAAGGGGGGCCGCCGCCAAGGCGATTTATGGCGTGCGGCGGGGCATCGTCGAACTGATTGATCCGGAGGGGGAGAAAACCTGCTTCCGTCCCGGCGAGATCTTTTGCTATCAGGACATCGTCTGGCACAACGGTGGTCACCGCAGTGATGCCCATGCCCTGACCCCCGTGGAGGTGCTGCGCCTGGATCGGCTCCGCTTCATGAATCTGCTCCACAACCATCCAACCCTGGCCCTGCAGCTGATTGGCCAGCAGCACGAGCGCCTGCGGGAGCAGCGCACCAGCGGCACCTGCTGCTATTGAGGCCAGGCTTGTGGTGATGCCCCGCCGCCGTGGGCCTGGCCCAACAGCAGCAACAGGCTGCGGGTCACCTTGGCGGCGAGCACGGCGCTGACGCCGCTGCTGTCCAGCTGAGGAGCCAGTTCCACCACATCGGCGGCCACCAGCTGGTGGTGTCTGAGTTCATCGACAACCAGGGCGAAGTCCGGCCAGAAGAAGCCCCCGGGTTCGGGGGTGCCGGTGCCCGGCAGGACCGCGGGGTCAAACCAGTCCAGGTCAACGGTGAGATAGATGGGGCGGCCCCGCAGCGGCCGCAGGCTGGCGGCCAGGGTTTCCAGGCTCACCAGCCGGTCCGTTGTTGATCGCAATTCGGCAAATTCCTGGCGGGTGCCGCTGCGAATGGCGATCTGGCGCAGGTCGCCGCTGGGCAGCACCTCCAGGCAGCGCCGCATGGCGCAGGCATGGCTGTGGCGGCTGCCCAGCCAGGTGTGGCGCAGGTCGGCATGGGCATCCAATTGCACCAGGGCCAGGTTCGGATGGCGGGCGGCCACCGCCGCCACGGCGCCGCTGCTGATCGAGTGCTCTCCGCCCAGCATCAGCGGCGCCAGGCCCAGTTCCAGCACCTTGGTCGTGGCGGCCTGCACCGCCTTGATCACGGGTTCGGGGTCGCCAAAGGGGATCGCCACCGCCCCGAGGTCGGCGAAGGCCAACTCCTCCAGGTCCAGGTCAAGTTGGGGGCAGTAGCTCTCCAGCCCGGCGCTGACGTCCCGGATGGCGGCGGGGCCGAAGCGGGTGCCGGGCCGGAAGGAGGTGGTGCCGTCGTAGGGCACCCCGAACAGGCCGACCACGCAGCCCGCCGGATCGCGCTGCGCCCCCATGAAGATGGCGCCTTCGGTGTCAAAGCAGGCTGTGGCGGCGGCTGCAGCAGCGGTTGCAGAGGGGGCGGCGAGGGGCTGGGACATGGGGTAAAACGCGGCGGCGGCCGCCACAGCGGATCCGGCGATTGTGGTGGAGCCCCGGATCAGCCGGCCAGCTCCCGCTCCACAAAGGCCGGCACCGCCCCGAAGGCTCCCTGCTGCCAGCGGGGGCTCCAGATCTGGCAGCCGGCCGCCACCGCCGCCGCCCGGGCCGGGTCGGCGCTGAGGTAGCGGGGGCCATCAATGGCGGCAAAGGTCCAACTCCACCAGCCGCTGGGGTACATGGGCACCCAGCCGTAGAGGGGATCGGCGTGGCCGAACACCTGGCGCAGCAGCCGCACGGTGGCGATGTGGACATCCCGGAAGGCCTCCGGGGATTCGCTTTGGGTGGCGAACACCCCGCCCGGCCGCAGCAGGCGGCGGCAGTGCTCAAAGAAGGCGCGGTTGAACAGGCCCTCGGCCGGGCCGGCCGGATCGGAACCGTCGACGATCACCACGTCGTAGCTGGCAGCCGGGGCATTGGCCACCCAGGCGATGCCATCACCGACGGTGAGCTGCAGGCGCGGATCGCTCCAGGCGTCGCCGCCGATGGCCGCCAGATGCCGCTGACTCAGTTCCACCACCAGCCCATCGATCTCCACCAGGTCGAGGTGGCGGACTTCCGGGTGGCGCAGGCATTCGCGGGCGGTGCCGCCGTCACCGCCGCCGATCACCAGCACCCGCTCGATGCTGGCGGCGCCGCAGAGGGCCGGGTGCACGATTGATTCGTGATAGTGGCGTTCCTGGCGTTCGGCGGTCATCCAGCAGCCGTCCAGCAGCAGCCCCTTGCCGTAGGCCTGGCTGTCGATGATCGTCACTCGCTGGTAGTCGCTCTGGCGCTCTGCGATGACGCTGGCGGCCAGGCCATAGCGCACACCATTGAGCTCTTCATCCACCCATTGGCTGGTGTCTGCCCCAGGGGCGGGGGATTCGGTAGGGGGCATTTCAGGGGGGGGCGGGACGCGGTTCAGATGGCGTCCCGCTAAACCTTGCACAGACCTGCTTGTCACCCCAGCATGGTCGTTTCGCGTCGGGGGCTGCTGATCGAGGCGGCGATTTTTGCTGTCGTCTCGGCTGAGGTGCGGTTGTTGTGATGGAGCCCCTGCCGGTTGATCAGGAGGTGGTGATCCCCGCCGAAGAGCTGGGCTGGCGCTTTTCGCGGGCCTCCGGCCCCGGCGGCCAGGGGGTGAATACCACCGATTCGCGGGTGGAATTGGTATTTGATTTGGCCCGGTCCCGATCGCTGCCGGAGGGTCTGCGGCGCCGGGCCCTGGAACGGCTGGCCCCCCAATTGGTGGCCGGCGTGCTGGTGGTGGTGGCCCTGGAGCACCGCTCCCAGTGGCGCAACCGCCAGGCGGCGCGGCTGCGGCTGGCGGCGCTGCTGCGCCAGGCCATGGCCCCGCCGCCGCCGCCCAGGCGACCCACCCGCCCGAGCCGGGGTTCGGTGCAGCGGCGCCGGGCGGCCAAGCGATTGCGGGGGGCGATCAAACGCGCACGGCGTGGCCGGCCCCCCGCTTCGGAGGATTGCTGGCCTTCGGCCAGCTGGTTCGGCCCCGGCTGGCTTGCCGCCCTCTGCAGATTGTGGCGCTGTCCAAATTGCCTTGCTCTTGCCCATCAGCGGCCCTTGCTGTTACGGCGGCGCAACTCATGTAATCAGACCGTATGCCATTAGACCGCATGCCATCAGAGAGAGCCGATTACCAAGACGGTCCCCCTAGGGCTGGGACTGGCACTGACGCTGGGGCCGCTTCGCCGCTCAGCGATCTGGCCGAGCTGATCGCCATCGTCGAGCGGCTGCGCGATCCCTTTAGCGGCTGCCCCTGGGACCTGGAGCAAACCCACGAATCCCTGATTCCCTACGTGCTGGAGGAGGCCCACGAGGTTGCCGATGCGATTCGCCAGGGCGAATCCGACCCCTTGTGCGAAGAGCTGGGCGACCTGCTGCTGCAGGTGGTGCTGCACGCCCGCATCGCCCAGGAGGCCGGCCGCTTCGACCTGGCCGCCATCGCCCGTGCCATCAACGCCAAGATGGTGCGGCGCCACCCCCATGTGTTCGGGCCCGATGGGGCG
>JBKDVK010000063.1:0-17501 GCA_046338875.1 Cyanobacteriota bacterium
ATCCACTGGACACACCATGACCCGGATGGCAATCACGTCGCCGGTTGGTTGAAGCACAATGGTATCGTCTACCAGTAGATCGCTTGCCGCAGGGTGTCACGACCTAGAATGCCCATCGATTAGTAAGTTGTGTCTTCAAGCATTAATCAGTTGCTCAAGACTCACCAGATAATAGCCACTTCGCCTCAGAATTGGTGCCATGTGGGCCAATCGATTGTTTCGCCCAGCCCCCGTCCCAAGCCGTCCAGCTCCCCCTTAAAGAAAAACCCCCATCTCACTAGCCGCTCGCACCACAATGCTGTGCCGTTCCACCAGAGGAGTGAGATCGTCATAACCACCGCCGATTACCGTGGCCACCGGGATGCGCCGCCGCAGGCAGGCTTCCAGCACCATTCGGTCCCGTTGCAGCAAACCCAGATCACTTAAGCCCAGGCGGCCCAATCGGTCATCACGGTGGGGATCGACGCCGGCGTTATAAAGCACCAGATCGGGGCGCACCTGATCCAATAGGTCTGGCAATACCGCCGCAATTGCCGCCAGATAGGGTCCATCTTCAAGGCCATCGGCCAGGGGTAGATCGTGGTCGCTGGTTTGTTTCAGCCTGGGGAAATTATTGGCGCCATGGGCCGAAAAGGTGAAGACCCGTTCATCGCCCGCAAACAGGGCGGCCGTACCATCGCCCTGGTGCACATCCAGGTCCACCACAAACAACTGCCGCACCAATCCCTCCATCAGCAATACCCTGGCCGCCACGGCGAGGTCATTGAAGATGCAGAAGCCGCTGCCGTAGTCGGCAAAGGCATGGTGGGTGCCGCCCGCCAGGTGGCAAGCCAGGCCGTGTTGCAGTGCCAGCCTGGCCGTGAGCACCGAGCCGCCCACCGCCAGCCAGCTGCGGCGCACCAGGGGAGTGGTGGCCGGTAAGCCGATGCGGCGCACCGCGGCCGGCTCCAGTTGGTCGCGGGCAAAACCCTCGTGATAGGCCCGGCCATGCACCAGCTCCAGCCAGCGCCGCGGTACCGGCAGGGGCTGGTGCAGTTGCTCGGGCCGCGCTAAATCAAGTCGCTGCAGATGCTCGACCAGCAGCCTGAACTTTGCCATCGGAAAGCGATGGGTGCTGGGCAGGGGAGCCGAATACAGGGGGTGATAAACGAGGGGGGGACGCAAGGGGGGCTCCCTGGGGGCAGCGGCGCTGGCGGCTGGATCCCACCAGCGCCTTGGCTTGATGTCAGGATCCTGGCGGAAGCGCTGGGCTGTCTGGGGCCCGTTGCTCCGTCTTGGGTCTTCGTGTCGCCGCTGGGGTGGGGCTGGCTAGGGCGGTCGGTAGCCAGCGTTGGTATTGAGAATCCACCAGGGTCTGGGTCTGGCCCGGCCAGGTGGCGGAATAGCGATTCAGTTGATAGATCGCCAGATTCTGTTCAGTCACCAGGGTGCGGTAGGAATCCAGGGCCGATTGGAGCTTGGAGAGGGCTTGCACCACGGTTGTGCCGGCGTCGCCTCGGCCTCTGTTGTATTCGTCCAGGGCGGCCTGCAGCGATTTGCGTGAGGCACCGACATCGCTGCGGGCGGCATCAACCAGGATCTTGGAGGCGACAAAGGTGGCGTAGGCATCTGCAACCTGCCGGGTGATCGTTAGCCGGCTGAGTTGACCCTGTTCCATCGACTGCTCGGCCTTGGCCCTGATGGCGTTGGACTCGGCAGCGCGGATGCCACCATCAAATACCTTCCAATCAAATGTAAAGCCAAAAAACGACTCGTAACCAGAACTACGGCTCAGTTGGCCCGAAACATTGCCGTTGAGATTACCAGTTTGTTGATTGGCTGAAATACGTTTCAATTGACTCGCCAGGGACACCGAAGGCAGGGCCTTGTTGCGGATGGCCTGGGCCGCGCTCATCAGCGCTTTGATATCCCAGGCATTGGCCTGCAATTCTTCGCGCTGCGCCAGGGCCAGATCGATCGACTCGGCGCGGCTGAGGGGCCAGGGCGAGACCAGTTCGGGAGATGAGGAGGGCAGGGCCAGCTTTCCAGGTTCGAGATTGATCAGGCTGGCCAAGGAATTGGCAGCCTGGATGGAAATCTTGTGGGCTTTGATGCGGGCAATCAGCAGGGAGACTGCCTGGGCTTCAAAACGGCTAATTTCGCCAGCAGGTTTCTGGGCCTTGCTGGCTTCGATATAAATATGTATCGCTTGATTAAAGAGTTCGATGTTGTCTTTTTCCCGATCCAATGCCTCCTGCAAGGTGCAGTAGGCAGTTTGGATTGCCAAGATTAATTCACGGGAAGTAAATGTAAACTTATTGCGTAGGGAATTGTTCTGAGCGGTTAATACATTAAGTCGGGCCCCCCTCGAAGGATCTAGAAAGGCCCAGGACAGCGAGGCGTAGGGGGTAGAGGAAAACCCATGCTTAAACGTGAGCTTTTCCGAGGGCTCATTGCCATCGGTTTTGGTCTTCAAGCTACTGGTGGTAGTTGTAAAACCCAGCACACCAGGATCCGATGTCTTGACACTAAGGCTGGGAATCCACTCACGGGTGACGGCAATCCTCGACCATTGCGATGCCTGAATTTCGTCTACATTGGCAGCTAAAAGTGGACTGCTGGAGATCCCCATGGCAATCGCCTGATCCAACGATATGCGTGTGGCCGCTTTTTGTAATCCATCCCGGTTTTCGCGATAGAGTCTGTACAGGCGATAAAGATTGGAATCCTCACTGATTGAGGATAACAAATCCCGCATATCGGTGGGCAATGGTGGTGCCTTTTGCCAGCCCTCGGCCTTGGCCCCCCCATCGGCGATGGCTGTCAGCAAGGCCACAAGACAGCTGAATCTGGCGACACGACTGCTGAAACGCACCATTCCCTTTAGAAAACCGGGTCAAAATACTGCACGGCTATCAAACTTTTTGCTCAGGCGGCTGCCACCCAGGACCGCTTGCCGTGGTGCAACAACCAAGTGGCAACGGCGCGGTCTGCCCAGCTGCCCTGGTGGCGATGGCGGCCGTCACCCTGGCCATGGAAGCCATTGTGCCCTCCAGCGGGGCTCAACAGCAACGAGGGGAAGCGGCCCAGCGCCTGGGATTCGGGGGGTAGCCCAGTTGCCTGGGCGGCCAAAACCTCCATGGCCTGGGGTGGCACCCAGGGATCATCGGCAGCCTGCAGCAGCAGCAAGGGGGGTAGGGGCGCCCTGGAGGCCTCCGCCCCAAACGCCAGCAGGGTCGGGAGCGGACTGGCCGCCGCGTAATAGGCGCCAACCGATGCATAACCCCAGCGCGGTGCGGTCACGGCGGCATCGAAGGCGCGAATCGAGCCGAGGCCCAGGGCCCGACGCAGCGCCCGCTGGTCGCTTGCGTCCAGCCCGCCCGGATCCTGGCTCACCTCGTTCACCAGTCGCCGCAGCAGCCAGCGCTGGTAAAACGCGTTGCGGCGGCGTTCCATTTGGCCCAGACAGGCCTCCAAATCGAGGGGGCTGCTGACACAGGCCAGCCCTTCCAGGGGCGATCCCAGGGCCGGGTTCTGGCCAAGGGCCGTCAGCAGGGCGTTGAGCAACACCGTGCCCCCCAGGGACAACCCGACCGCGAACAGGGGCAGGGATCCCGCCTGGCGGCGGGCCCAGGCCAGGGCGGCCAGCACGTCCTGGTCACAGCGGGCGGCGTAGCTGCCATGGGCCAACGGGCGGCCCTCGCCGGCACCCCGCAGGTTGAGCCGCACCACCGTCAAACCGTGGTCCTGCAAGACCAGGGCCAGCCGGCGCAGGCTGGGACCGTTGCTGCAGCCCCCCAACCCATGCACCAGCACGACCCAGCCCCAGGGCTCTGGCACCCGATCCACCCGGGCCAGCAGTTGATCCGTTCCAGCAAGGGCAATGGTGGCCCGCTGGCCCCGATCCCGGGGCAGGGCAGGGGGGTGGATGCTGTCCCGCACGGTCTGGAGATCGCCGCCCCACCAGGGAAAGCGGGGCCGGAAGGGTCCCCAGGAGGGCAGGGAATCCCGAAAGACATCAGCTGGAGATTCCGGGCTCGCCATGGTCAGGGACTGGAATAGCGGCAGGGGGATAGCGGCAGGAGACCGGTGGCAGGGGACCAGTGCCGGTGAGACCGGTGCCGGTGGAACCGGTGGCGGTGGAACCAGTGGCGGTGGGGCGCCAGAATCCCGATCATGGCCCCCCCCTCCTTTGACCTAGGCCTGCGCCCGCGCACCAGCCCCCTGGGGGAAGCTGTCGCGGCCGCCCCGGCCATTGCACCGCGCCAGTGGCAGCGCCAACTGATCGACCTGTTACGCCGCAGGCTGCGGCAGGGGCCTGCCATCGATAAAGATGTCCTGGTGCATGCCGGGCCCGGGGCGGGCAAGACCATCGGAGCCCTGCTGGGGTTCCGTCGCCTCTGGCAGGAAGGTCACCTCGATCGCGTCCTGATCTGCTGTCACCGCAACACAATTGCCCAGCAATGGCTGGAAACGGGGCAGCGATTGGGTTTGATTCTCGAACCCTGGCATGGCGGCGCCCCCCAGGAATCCAGCCACGGCCTGGTCCTGAGTTACCAGGCGGCAACACGGGTCCAGGGGGAACCAACGGCCCTGCTGAGCGGGGCCGGGCAAGGGGTGCGCTGGCTGGCCATCGCCGATGAAGTGCACCACCTCGGCCTTGATCCGGACGAACCGGAGTCCAGCGCCTGGGGGCCAGCCTTCAGCCGACTCAGTGCACCGGCCGCTTTGCGCCTGGGACTCTCCGGTACCCCCTTTCGGGCCGACAACCTGGCCTTTTGTGCCGCCCGGCGCCAGCCGATTGCGGCCGAGGCGGGCGGCGGCGAACACATCGTGCCGGACCTGAGCATCGAACCCCGCCAGTTGATTGAGGCCGGCGATGTGCGGCCGTTGGAATTTCGCTTTCAAGATGGTTGGGTGGAGCACGGCCGTCCCCAGGACGGCGACGAACGGGAACGGTCGCCCTTGTCGGCCGAAAGCCGCGAAAGCTGGCGGGCCCGCAATCTGCGGCGGGCCATCCGCCTCGGCGATGGCGGTGGCATTGCCCTGCGGGTGTTGCTGCAGGCCCGCGCGCGCCTGGCCTGGGTGCGCCAGCGGGAACCGGGAGCAGGTGGTCTGGTGGTGGCCAGGGACATCGGGCACGCCCGCCAAATCAGCGCCCTGCTGATCGAGCAGGGGGATCGGGTGCAGCTGGTGCACTCCCAGGAGCTGGAGGCGGAGGCGCTGCTGAAGGCCTTCCGCGCCGGCGCCGGCGAATGGCTGGTGAGCGTGGACATGTGCTCAGAAGGGTTTGATGCGCCGCGGTTGAGGGTGGTGGCTTACCTGACCACGGTGGTTACGCGCAGCCGTTTTGTGCAGGCGATCACCAGGGCCGTGCGGGTGGCTGAGGAGTCCCGGTTCAGCCCAGCTGGCCCAGCCGGCCCAGCCGGCCCCCATCAGCCGTCCTATGTGTTCGCCCCGGCCGACCCCCTGTTGATGGCCCATGCCCGGGGTTGGTCCCTCAGCGAGCCCTACCGGATCAGCCCGCCCCGCACAGTCGTTAGCGCCGTGGCCGGGGGCTGGGCAGGGGCCGCTGATCCGCTGGCGCCCTTGCAAGCCCTGGGGGTCCAGGCCAGGGGGGTCATCCAGGTCAAAGGCCCCCAACTACCAGATTTGAGCAAAATTTCCATAACAACCCGAGTCAACGAATAATTCAGCAAAAGCTGTCAAGACGCTCTGGTCATGCGACTGTGTATCAACAAACACCTTCAGCTGTCAGCCATCAAGGCAGGCTGGGATTCAGCCGGACGATACCAATGGACGCCTCGGTGCATCGCAGACTTACGGTTGCCGTGTGCTGGGCATTAGCCCGCCGCTCAGCACTCGACACAATGGAGTTATACGAAGAAAGTTTTGCGCTCAGCGAAGAATTTCGCGAGTGGTTGGTCGCTTTGGATCAAGATCCCGATGTGTTGAAATCAACCATGCTGATGGTGCCAAAGGATCTCACGTTCAAACATTGGCCGGAGACTGACGGATTGCTCGAAATCTGAACATTCCCTTCATAAGTCCTGCAAGGCTCCTGATCCGCCCCAGCCAGAGCCTGGGGCCTTAGGCTTAGTCGTAGTCACTTCGCTTAAGCCCCATGGTCGCCAGCGTGCCCGTTTCCGGCTCGTCCGATGGCTCCCTGCCGGAAGTCGCCCCTGAAGTTGCCCCTGCAGATGCCATCGAAAACCTGGTCATTGTCGGTTCAGGGCCCGCCGGCTACACAGCTGCCATCTATGCCGCCAGGGCCAACCTGGCCCCCTTGCTGATCACCGGTTTCCAACGGGGTGGCATCCCCGGGGGCCAGCTGATGACCACCACCCACGTCGAGAATTATCCCGGCTTCCCCGACGGCATCCTGGGACCGGAGCTGATGGACCGCTGCAAGGCCCAGGCCCTGCGCTGGGGGACCAAGCTGCTGGAAGCCGATGCGGACTCTATTGACCTTTCCGTGCGGCCCTATCGGCTGGTCACCTCGGAAGGCGAAACCGTCTTGACCCACTCCCTGATCCTGGCTACTGGGGCCAGTGCCAACCGTCTCGGCATCGACGCAGAGGAGCGCTTCTGGAGCCGGGGCATCAGTGCCTGTGCCATCTGCGACGGGGCCACCCCCCAGTTTCGCCAGGAGCAGCTGGCCGTGGTTGGTGGCGGCGATTCGGCCTGTGAGGAGGCCGTCTATCTGACCAAATACGGCAGCCAGGTACACCTGATCGTGCGCAGTGACAAGCTGCGCGCCAGCGCCGCCATGGCGGATCGGGTCCTGGCCAATCCCGCCATCACAGTGCATTGGAACCGGGAGGTGTTGGCAGCCATGGGCGAGGACTGGCTCAGTGCCATCCACCTGCGGGACCGAACCACTGGCACCACGGAGGATTTGGCCGTCAGGGGCCTGTTCTATGCCATCGGCCACACCCCCAATACCGAGTTGCTGCAGGGCCAGCTTGAGCTCGACTCACGGGGCTATCTGGTCACCCGCAGCGGCCGGCCAGAAACCAGCCTGGAGGGAGTCTTTGCTGCCGGTGATGTGGCCGATGCCGAATGGCGTCAGGGAATCACCGCCGCCGGCAGCGGTTGCCAGGCGGCCCTCGCCGCCGAACGTTGGCTAAGTCACCACCAACTGGCACGTCCGGTGGAACGGCCGAACGTCGAACCGGAGCCGGCGGGCCCAAGCCATCCCACTGCCACCAGCGACGCTGAAAATTTCGATGCCGCTGCCCTTTGGCAAAAAGGTGGCTATGCCCTGCGCAAGCTGTATCACGACAGTGACAAGCCCCTGCTGGTGGTTTACACCTCCCCCAGCTGCGGCCCTTGCCATGTGCTCAAGCCGCAATTGAAGCGCGTCCTCAACGAGCTGGAAGGACGGGCCCTGGGGGTGGAGATCGACATCGAGGCCGACCCTGAAATCGCCCAACAGGCCGGAGTGACGGGCACCCCCACCGTGCAGCTGTTTTTCAATAAAGAACTCCAACAGCAGTGGCAAGGAGTCAAGCAACGCCGAGAATTCAAAGCGGCGATCGAAGCGCTGGCGGCCCCGATCACCTGAAGCGTCGTCCGGGGGCCGGGGGCCGGGGGCCCGGTGAGGTGCAGGGCGGTGGCCGGTGCCCGTGCCCGGCCCGAAACTCAACGGCGGCGCGGGCCGCCGGGACGGTTGCCCCCTGGCCGGGGACCTGCCGCACCGGCGTTGCGCTCCCGGTAGGTGATGCGGCCGCGGGAAAGGTCGTAGGGACTGATCTCGACAAGCACCTTGTCGCCAGCCAGGAGCTTGATGCGGAACTTGGTGAGCTTGCCGGCAGCACGACAGAGGCACTGGTGGCCTGCCGGCTGCTCAAGGGTCACCAGATAAAAGCCATTGCCCTGTTCCTTCTCAATGACTCCGGACGTCTCGATCATGCGGTGGGCTGGGCGATGGCAGGTTCAGCCACTGTACCGGTGGCCCAACCGCACCCCTGCAGGGCTGGCGGCCGGGACGCCCCTCCCAGCCGCTGCTCGCTAGGGTCCCAAACAGTGCCAAGGGTCTGAGCGATGATTTTGCCCCCCGTCTCGATGGATCTGGGCCTGTTATTGATATCCATCGGGGTGGTGAATCTCTGGCGCTGGCGCCAGAGCCAATGACCCAGAGCCAATGACCCAGTGGCAATGACAAGCCAGGGATGCGGGGGGCGGTGACCACCCTGTTGTTTCACAAGCCCTACGGCGTTCTGAGCCAGTTCAGCCCCGAGGTCGGCAGCCGCTTTCGGCCCCTGGCCGACTTTGTGCCGGTGCCTGATGTCTACGCCGCCGGCCGCCTTGATGGCGACAGTGAGGGATTGCTGCTGCTCACCGATGAGGGATTGCTGCAGCAACGGCTGACCGATCCGCGCTGGGGCCACTGGCGCCGCTACTGGGCCCAGGTGGAAGGCCAGCCCAGCGATGCTGACCTGGAGCATTTGCGATCGGGAATCAACCTGCAGGGGCGCCCCACCCTGCCGGCCCGGGCCCGGCCCCTGGCGGAGCTGGAAGTGGAGCAGGCGGCCCTGGGCGAGCGCACCCCGGCGATTCGCCTGCGCCGCTTCCTGCCAACCAGCTGGATCGAACTAGAACTGCGCGAAGGGCGCAACCGGCAAGTGCGTCGGATGACGGCTGCCGTGGGCCTGCCCACCCTGCGGCTGCTGCGGGTGGCGATCGATCTTATGGACGGCGATCCGCCCCTGGACTTGGCCGGTCTGGCTCCAGGGCAATGGCGCCATGTCAATCCGATCGAAAGGCAGCGACTGGACCGCCTGGCCAGGGCCCGCAGCCGGCCAAGCCGGCCCAAGCAATGCCCCCCTGGAGCCGTTCCCGATCAGCCGAGGGCCTCGCGCAATTCGCGCACGGTCTGAAGTTGACCGTAGTAGTAATTGGCGCGAGCCCGGCGATCGGGATCTTCCATGCTGTCGAGGGCATCGAAACCAACGGATTGCCAAAGCTCGTGGCCGCAGGCGCGGTTGAGTTCGGCTTCCGCTTCTTCTTCCAGGTTGGTGAGCCGGCGTTGCAAATTCTTGATTTGGGCGATGGCCATGGCCTTGTCAGACGCCGAAGTAACTTCTGATTATAGTACACACGCACTGGCCCGGGCCGCAGGGGTTGGGGCGCAGTGCTTGGGCTGCAGTGGTAGGGCGCTGTTCAGAAGGGCAGTTTCTTTTTGGCGTCCTTGTCGAGGTCGGCCTCCATCTCACGCAGTCGCTTGAGAATCGTGTCGTAGTACTCGCGCAGGTAGGACTCCAGGGTGGTGGTTTCGGCCGGATCGAGGCCGAAGGCGGCGTAAGAGGCCTCCATCGGGGCATCGAGGGCGGCGCCGCCGCCACTGACGCGATCGAAACTGAGCCGTTCGGCGACGTTCTGGCTGGCCTCAAAGAAACCGGCCACATTGCGCATCAACTGGATCAGGGCCGGTGGCACCCGGAACACCTTGGCGTCCTTGCTGCTGTAGCGCTCGCACAGCTGGGTGACTTCGGCGGTAGTCCAGGCCCGGGGACCGACTACGGGAAAAGCGTGCCGGATCGTCTCGGGGTGATCCAGGGCGGCGACGGCAAAACGGGCCATGTCCTGGGTATTCATGTAGGCAATCGGGGTGGGCACCCCACTGACCCAAACGGTTTGCCCCTCCAGGACCGGAATGGCGAACTGGCTGATCAGACCCTGCATGAAGGCGGCCCCCCGAAGGATCGTGTAATCCAGATCGGAGGCTTCCAACCAGGCCTCGGTGCAGGCCTTGATATCCATCAAGGGCACATCAGGATGGCGGGAAGCCCCTAACAAAGACACAAAAACGACGCGCTTGACCCCATTGGGAGCGCAGGCATTCAGGAGGTTCTGCTGGCCGGTCCAGTCGATGTCATAGGTGCTGAGGGAATCGCTGGCTCGGGCCGTGGCCGCATCGATCAATGCCTCCTGGCCTTCAAGGGCGTAGGCCAGGCTGTCAGGCTCGAGCAAATCGCCGCGGGTGAGCTCACAGCCCCATTCCTGCAGAAAGGAGGCCTTACGGGGGGATCGGACCATGCAGCGCACGCTGTGCCCAGCATCCAGCGCCCTACGGGCAATCTGGCGGCCGAGGGTGCCGGTGCCACCCACTACCAGAACTTGCATGAACAACTCACCGGAAGCCGGCTGAGCCTAGGGGCCCGTGAGCGAAGGCCGCGACCCTTGACAGACCGCCAACGGCGCTTTTGCTCAGCGGAAGAGCCGCACCATCAGGGCACCGCTCGCCAGTCCAACGCCGATCAACACCCAGAAAAGGGCAGCGGTGCCGAAGATTTCCGAGGCCATGGCCGGGCAAAAGCAAAGCCCCTCTTATTTAGCAGCCCAGGCCCTGGCTCAGAACAGCTCAATGGGGCCCCGATCGGGGCTCAGAGCCGCCAATTCCGTTCGCCGCCGTGACGATTCGCCGCAGCTGCTGGGGGTGGGAAAGATCTTGCCGGGGTTGGCCAAGCCTTGCGGGTCAAAGGCCTGGCGCACCAGGGTCATGGTGGCCAGATCAGCGGGGTCGAACATTAAGTCGAGGTAACAGCGCTTGTCGCTGCCGACCCCGTGCTCGCCCGTGATGCTGCCGCCAGCGGCGATGCAGAGCCTCAGGATGTCGGCCCCCAACTCCTGGACGCGCTGGGCGACATCGGGCTCGTCGGCCCGATAAAGAATCAAGGGATGGAGGTTGCCATCGCCGGCATGGAAGACATTGGCCACGGGCAGGCCGTAATGGCGGCCTAGGGCTTCGATGGCCGCCAGCACCCGCGGCAGGGCACTGCGGGGCACGACGCCGTCTTGTACGTAGTAGGTGGGAGTGATCCGGCCGACGGCGGCGAAGGCCGATTTGCGGCCCTTCCAGAGCAAGGCGCGATCCTCCGGGTCGGTGGCGCGTCGCACGCTGCGGGCCCCGGCCTCCAGGCAGAGGCTCTCGGCGATATCAAGGGCGGCTGCCACCTCCCCTGCCTGACCATCCAGCTCGATCAACAAAACTGCGGCCGCATCCCTGGGGTATTCGTCGAAACCAAACAGGTCGTTGACGGCGTTAATGGTGAAGTTGTCCATGATTTCCATGCCGGCAGGCAACACCCCCGCCGCCGTGACCGTGCGCACCGCCTCTCCGGCGCTCTCCATGGAGGCGAAATCCGCCAGCATCACGGCAACGCTCTGGGGAGTACGCAACAGGCGCAAGGTGATGGCGGTGGCAATGCCCAAGGTGCCCTCGCTGCCGATGAACACACCGCGCAGATCCAGTTCTGGCGTTTCGGCCAAACCGCTGCCCAAGCGGGTGACGCTGCCATCGGGCAGCACCACCTCCAGTTCGAGTACGTGGTTGCTGGTGACGCCGTATTTGAGGCAGTGCACGCCGCCGGAGTTTTCGGCGACGTTGCCGCCAATGCTGCAGACCACCTGGCTGGAGGGATCGGGGGCGTAGTAGTACCCCTCGCCGCAAACGGCCCGGGTCACCCAGCTGTTGATCACCCCTGGCTGGACGGTGATGCGGCGGTTGGCCAGATCCAGATCCAGGATTGAGCGCATGCGGCTGGTGGCGATCACCAAGGCGGCGGTTTCGGCCACGGCCCCCCCCGACAGGCCCGTGCCGCTGCCGCGGGCCACAAACGGCACCCCCTGTTGGTGGCAGAGACGGACCAGGGCGGAGACCTGCTCGGTGGTTTCGGGCAACACCACCAGGGGCGGCTGGTGACGGTTCAGGGTGAGGCCATCACAGTCGTAAGCCAAGAGTTCTTGGCGGGCAGCTACCACGCCCCGGGCCGGCAGGATGGCGCGGCATTGGCGCTCGAGGGCGGCCCAATCGATGGGATCTCGCACGGCGACTGGGGCCGGGGGGGCTTGGGGGGGCGCTAGGGGGGTCAAGGCAGGCTCATGGCACGGAACAAAGGCTGGGGGGGCGCTTGCCGGACCAGAGCCCGGACCTGAGATGCTGTGAACCTACCCAGCCGGGAAAGGCATTTAGGGATGGGCTGCAGGCTGAACCTGGCGTTTGCTCCCTCGGGGGTTTTTCTCTCCTGGGGTTTTGGGCCTCTGGGGCTAAATCGCTAGCAATGGGCTTGCTTTTGCCGGCCACCGACCAACTTTTATCAAGTCGGTCCGCCGCTGGGTAAGGATGGGTAGCGCTTGACGCCCATCGTTAAAGCTCACCGTCTGCGGATCCTGTCTTGTCGGCCACTTCATCAGCGCCCGTTTCGACTCCTGTGTTCAACACCTCCCGCTCCCAGGAGATCTTCGCTGCGGCCCAGCACCTGATGCCCGGCGGCGTGAGTTCGCCCGTCAGGGCCTTCCGCTCGGTGGGGGGCCATCCGATTGTCTTCGACCGCGTCAGCGGTGCCTATGCCTGGGATGTGGATGGCAACCGCTACATCGATTACGTCGGCAGCTGGGGCCCGGCCATTTGCGGCCATTCCCATCCCGAGGTGATCGGAGCCCTGCACCAGGCGCTGGAAAAGGGCACCAGCTTCGGGGCCCCTTGCGAACTGGAAAATCAATTGGCCGCCATGGTGATCGAGGCGGTGCCCTCGGTGGAAATGGTCCGCTTCGTCAACTCAGGCACTGAAGCCTGTATGGCGGTGCTGCGCCTGGTGCGGGCCTTCACTGGTCGCGAGAAGCTGATCAAATTCGAAGGCTGCTACCACGGCCATGCCGACATGTTTCTGGTCAAGGCCGGCTCGGGGGTAGCCACCCTGGGCCTGCCCGATTCCCCCGGCGTGCCCCGTTCAGTAACGGCCAACACCTTGACAGCGCCTTACAACTGCCTGGAATCGGTCAAGGAGCTGTTTGCCGCCAATCCCGGCGAAATTGCTGGAGTGATTGTGGAGCCGGTGGTGGGCAATGCCGGTTTCATCCCGCCGGAACCCGGTTTCCTGGAGGGCCTGCGCGAACTGACGCGGGAGCATGGTGCGCTGTTGGTGTTTGATGAAGTAATGACGGGCTTCCGCATCAGTTACGGCGGTGCCCAGGCGAAGTTTGGTGTGACGCCGGATTTAACCACCATGGGCAAGGTGATTGGCGGCGGCCTGCCGGTGGGGGCCTACGGCGGCCGGGCCGACATCATGGCGATGGTGGCCCCGGCCGGGCCGATGTATCAGGCCGGCACCCTGAGCGGCAATCCCTTGGCGATGACCGCCGGTATCAAAACGCTGGAACTGTTGAAGCGGCCCGGCACCTACGAACGGCTGGAGGCGATCACCGCCCGTCTCAGCAACGGCATCCAGGAAGCGGCCCAGGCCGCCGGGGTGCCGATCACCGGCAGCCACATCAGCGCCATGTTCGGCTTTTTCCTCTGCCCCGGTCCTGTGCGCAATTTCGAAGAGGCCAAGGCCACCGACAGCCAGCGCTTCAGCCGCCTGCATCGGGCCATGCTGGAGCGGGGCGTCTACCTGGCCCCCAGCTCCTACGAAGCGGGCTTCACATCCCTGGCCCACAGCGATGCCGACATCGACGACACCTTGATGGCCTTCCGTGAAGCTTTGGTGGCGATTGGCTGAGGTTGGCAGAGCAAATTAAGACCATATTGGCAATTAATATGGGCTACGGGGTGCGCTATTTAGTAAAGCCTCAGCAGAAGCTACGCCCGGTCTCCGCGGGCTGATTGCTGTGCTGCCGCTTCAAGCAACTGCCGCGTCTCAAAGTGAAGGTGAGGGGTGTGGTTAGGGGCCTCCCGCAGCAGCAGCCAACGATGGTCTCGCTGGCGGTCCTTGCGGCGGCCATAGCCGATCGCCCGCATGGCGTAGATGCGAGCCGTGATCACCTTGCCATTGATGCTATAGCTGACATCCCCTAGCTCGCCGACGATGCGGGCCCAGACGCCCGTTTCTTCATGCACCTCGCGAACGGCAGTTTGCCGCGGGTCTTCCTGCGGTTCGATATGTCCTTTGGGCAGAACCAATTGAGATGGATCGTCGGAGGCTTCGACCAGTAGGTAGCGGGTACGGGGGCCATGGCCGCGCATCACAACGCCCCCTGCATGGGTGGGGCTTGCTTGTGGCTGTGGGCCTGGTTCCGGCAAGCTCAGTTTGCCTTGCCTGGCAGTGAGGGTAAGTACCGACCAATAGGCCAGGTTGGTGGCTTTCCAGCGCTGCTCCATGAAGCGCCAAAGGGCCAGCAGCAACAGCGTCGCTACAGCGAGCGCCACCAAGGGCGAATCCGGGTGATGCCAGGGCCAGGTGATCAGCACGACGGCCAGCACCACCACAAACGAACGAAAGAACTTTGAATCCGCCTCCAGGCGCTGCACGGCCTGCAAACAGGGCTGGCTTTCGACATTGAGCCACACCTTGCACCACTGGAAAGTGTTCACGGCTTGATCTGCCTGCAACGGTGAGAGCAGGCGCTTTTTGACCTGTTCGGCTCGGCGCACGGCATGGTTTGATTCACGACGAAACACAGCCCACACACCTAGGCGGAGCGGCCAGGGCAATAACTTATTGCGCAGGGCCAGGCGTCGGATTTGCACATTGAGGGTGTACCCCCGTGCCCAGTCATAGAACTCATCCAGCCAGGAGCCGAGCAGAAAGACCAGATGGCCGAAGAGATAGCTAGCGAAGATGAAAGCAGCCCAGCCTTCGGCGCCGGCCAACTTCCCATAGCGTTCTGTCAACAAGACTGGCCCTACCTCATCCATCAAGAGGTAGGTGAGCAGCGCGCCCGGCAGCAGGATGGAAAAAAAATCCATCAGGCCTATGAACCATTTCTGCGGGTCGAAATCCATCGGAATCAGCTTTGAGAACAAATCTGAATGCTTTTCCGCTATTTGGCCAGTCTGTGACTCAACCCTGGCGCGGCTCCGCCGCCGCCGCTTGGGGGATCCTCGGCTGCTTTCAGCAGTCCGCGCCGGTGTGGTCGCCCTGGCCCCTCTGCCTTGAGGCTTGTGGCAACTGGCACTGCCCAGTCTGCGGCGGATGAAGGGGCTCTGCCCAGCCCGGAGGCCCCGCATCCGCTCTGGCCTACTTACGTTTGGTTTACACCCGTAAATCACCCTGGCTATGGCTGTTACCCATCTCCGCAAGCTGATTAACAACATCGGGCCCCGGGAGGTGATGGCCGCTGTGGTCAAGGAGCGCAAGGTGCAGATGCTGTTTCTCAACAGCACCGCTTCAACCAGCAGCGCTCCTGCCAGGAACCCACCGTGCTGAGCGAGGCCCTCGACGGCCAGCCCCGCGACCTCTGCCGTGATCTCTCCCACCACATCAGCGACGAGGCCCGTCACGCCGTGTGGCTCACCGATTTGCTCTGCGACATCGGTGAGGAGATTGGTAATCCCCCCAGCGGCTCCTACATTGACGAGCTCAATGGACATCACCGCCGGCGCCGAACTGCGGCGGGTGGCGAACCTGGTGGAGATCAGCAATACCCTGCCGGTCTGGGAGCGGCCCGCCTATTTGATGGAGCGTCTGCCCCAGGCTCTGCTGGCGCCGAATCTGCAGAAATCGCGCTTTCTGGCGGTGCAGCGGCTGCTGCAGGACAAACCCGAGAAGCTGGTGGAACAGTTCATCCCGATGTTCCTCAGCGGCCTGCAGCACCTGCGGCCGTCGGTTGCTCTGGGCAACTGATGCAACGGGCAACTGAGGGCTGGTTCCATTTCTGAGAGCACTTCACGTTTCTTTACGCCGATTGTCAGACTGGTCAGATCAACTCCCAGTCCATGTCCACTTCCCTGTTGCTCGAGCTGTTTGCCGGCTTCCTTGCCGCCTGCACCGCCCTCTGGTTCGTGCTGTTGAGCCGCTCCTCCCAGCCCAAGGGGGTCGTCGCTGACGCCCCCGGCTTTTGGTTGGGGGGCTCTGAAGACCTGCCGACTGCCATGCGCCGGCTGGCTGCGGCCTACTTCCTGCCCAATGGCCCACTGGCCAATACGGCCCTGTTGCTGCTGCGCCTCAGCATCGGCGTGCTGATGATCCACCACGGCCAGGAAAAGCTGGCCAATCCGCAGCAGTTCGCCAACACCTATGTGGCTTCGCTGCACCTGCCCTTCCCGCTGTTCTTCGCCTACGCCGCCGGCTTCTCCGAATTGATCGGCAGCTGGCTGCTGATCCTCGGCCTGCTCACCCCGCTGGGGGCCCTGGCGATCACCAGCACGATGGCCGTAGCGGCCTACCAACACATCTCCACGGCTGGCCTCAACATCTACGTGCTGGAGTTAGTGGCTCTGTATCTGGGTGGCAGCCTCGCCCTGCTGCTGCTCGGTCCCGGCAGGTTCTCCTTTGATGGCGCGATCGTGCACGAGCTGCTCGAAGAGCCGGATAGCGGTGCCAACGACGATCCGGCCAGCTCGACCCTGACTCCGGCTTATGTCGCGGTGCGAGGGGATAGCTTGGGCTGATCGCGGTCGAATGCTTTGATCGGCGGCAACGATTGCGATGGATTCGTTGCCGCCGCCTCTCCAACTCCCCCGGCTGCAAAGTCGCGCCGCCAGCGGCGTACCACTTGCTCCGGCGTTTGCCCTTGAAGATCCACCGCGGCGTTGAGCCGTTGCATGCTGGCGGCCGATAGACGCCCGCTCAATCGATTTAGCACCGGAACCAGCTCCGGGTGGCGCCGCAGGCTGGCCGCGTTGAACACCGGCACGGCGTCGTAGGGGGGGAAATAGGCGCGGTCGTCTTCCAGCTTTTGCAGCTTCAGGGAGGAAATCAGCCCATTGGTGCTGTCGCCCGCGATCAGATCCACCCGTCCGTCCGCCAGGGCCCGGTAGGTGAGGCCCAGATCCATGGCGCTGGGCGGGGCGGCGAAGCGCAGTTCGTAGCGCTTTGCCAGGCCTGGGTAGCCATCGGCGCGGTTGAGAAATTCGTAGCCAAAGGCCGCGCGCCATTGCCGGGCTGGTTGCACCGCATCGCTGATTGTGCGCAGACCCAGCTGCTGGCCATCGGCCTGACGGATGAGGATCGCGAAGGTGTTTTCGAACCCCAGGGACGGGAACATGCGCAGGCCATAACGTGCCTCGTAGAGCTGACGCGCTCGCTGCCACACCTTCGTCCGCCGCTCGGGCGGCAACGGCGGCTGGCGCAGAATTGCCGTCCAGGCCGTTCCCGTGTATTCCACGTAGCCGTCGATGCGCCCTTGGCGCACGGCCTCGTGGAGCAAAAAGGTGCTGCCGAGGCTGAACTCCCGTTTGACCCGCAGGGAGGTATTCGCCTCAATTTCTTGGGCCAGGAGCTCCCCCAGCAGCAGCTGTTCGGTGTAGCCCTTAGCGCCCACCACCACCGTTTCGGCGCCCGCGGGTTTGCCGCCCGCGGCGTTGCCGTTTGCGGGGTTGCCGTCTGCGGGGTTGCCGTCTGCGGGGGCCAGCCAGCGCCAGGCGACCGGGATGGCCAGCAGGGTCGCCACGAGCAGGGCCCCCGCCAGCAGCTGGCGCCAGCGCCGCCGCCGCCAGGCCGGCCGCCAGCCGCCTCGGCTGCCTTCTTGGTTGCCGCCTTTGGCGGCGCGCCGAGAGAGGCGGGTTTCCAGGGTGCCGAGGGCGCCATCGGCCACCAGGGCGATTGCCGCCGCCGGCAGGGCGCCGGCCAGTAGTA